>NZ_JBKFBA010000002.1:107764-198202 GCF_053345925.1 Rhodococcus sp. C26F | reverse complement strand
GGACGTCCGGGCCGGCGAGGACGCCGAACGCGCTCGTGTCGCCTGTGAGATCGACGAAGCCTGCAGCCGCGTGGGATTCGTCCAGATCCTCGGACACGGCGTACCCGATCCGGTGGTCGACGGCCTCGCCGGCGCCCTTGACGACTTCTTCGGTCTGCCGATGGACGACAAGCAGCAGTACCGGGTGGTGGGTGCGAACCGCGGATACAGCCCGCCCAAGAGCGAGTCACTGAGTTTGAGCCTCGGCGTCGAATCCGCCAGCCGCATGAACGATTTCTTCGAGGCCTACAACGTCGGCGTCGAGGCCCGGTCGTTCCCTCACCTGGACCTGTCGGAGGACGACTACGGAATCAACATCTGGCCTGACGTCCCCGGCTTCGAGGACCGCGTGCAGACCTACTTCACCGAGGCCTCGCGGGTCGCGCGGACCCTCACCCGGATCTTCGCCGACGCGCTCGGGCAGGCCCCCGACTACTTCGAACGGCTCACCGACCACTCGATCGACGTGCTGCGCATGAACAACTACGCACTGCCCGAGGGCACCGTCGACCTCGACGGCGACCTCACCGGCATGGGCGAGCACACCGACTTCGGGATCGTCACCGTGTTGTGGGCCGACCGGGTCGCGGGCCTGCAGGTGCTCGGCTCCGACGGCATCTGGCACGACGTCGAACCGCTGCCCGGTGCCCTGCTGGTCAACCTCGGCGATCTCACCGCCCGCATCACCGACGACCGGTGGATGTCGACGCTGCACCGCGTCAAGCCGCCGATCGTCGACGGCAGGATCCGGCGCCGTCGTTCGGTGGCGTTCTTCCACGACGGCAACGTCGACGCGGTGGTCTCCACCCTGCCCGAGTATGCGGGCCCGGAGCCCTACGAACCCATCCTGATCCGCGATCACATCAAGGCGAAGCTCGCGGGGTCGCGGCACGGCAAGGCCAATACCGCTGCTGTGCGCGAAGCCGCCCGTGTGCTGGCGGCGACGGGGGAGAACCGCGCGTGAGTCATGTCGTGCTCGTGCACGGCGCGTGGGCCGGAAGCTGGGTGTGGGACAGGCTGCTCGAACCGCTCCGTCGGGCCGGGCACGTCCCGCACCCGCTCGCGCTTCCCGGTGTCGGATCGTGGGGCTCCGACGACGTGACGCTCGACGATGTCGCCGCGGTCGTGGCCGATCATGTTGCCGGATTGGGTGGTCCGGTGCTCCTCGTCGGTCATTCCGGTGGTGGCATCGTCGTCACGCAGGTCGCGGAGATGCTGCCGGAGCGTGTCGCCGGGGTCGCCTACGTGGCGGGGATGATGCTCCCGTCCGGGGTCGACTTCGGGATGCTGTGCGACGGACTCGGTCTCGACGCGCCGGTGGGCATTTCGCGGTGGCTCGAACCCACCGAGGACGGTCGCGGCACGATCGTGCCGCCCGAGGCCGGCGCCGCCGTGTTCTTCCACGAGGCGGATGCGGCCGACGCGATCGGTGCCGCGCGCCGACTCGTGCCGCAACTCGAAACCGCCCGGCTCATGGCGCCCAGCTGGACACCGGAACGATTCGGGCGCCTGCCACGCCTGTACGTCGAAGCGACATTGGACCGTTCGGTTCCCCTCGTCACCCAGCGGGAGATGCAACGCCTCACCCCGGCTGCGCAGGTCGTGTCGCTCGAGTCCGACCATGCGCCACAGTTGTCCGCCCGCGACGAACTCGTGGCGGCACTGGTGGAGTGGTGCGCGGAGCGCGTCCGAACATAGGTCGGATCTACACATAGGTCGAAGCTACGGAACGAGACCGACGTTGTGTGCGAAATCCGTTGGGAAATCGCACACAACGTCGGTCTCGTTCGTTCTACAGGAGATGCTCCGGGTCAGTCGCCGCCCTTGTACTCGACCTCGAACTCGCCGGCCATGATCTTCTCGCGGTACTCCTCGAACAGCGCCGTCGCCTCGGGCGAGATCTTGTCGACGAAGGCCGGATTGATGACGACGTCCAGACCGCCCTCGGTGATGTCCACCTCGTAGTACTTCGCCGGGTCGACGTTGCCGGCCTCGACGTCGGCGATCATCGCGCGGAGGACCTCGTCGAGATTCCACACGACGGAGGAGACGACGTTCTCGGGTGCCAGCGGGGTCTGATCCATCGTGTAGCCGGCGACGCCGACACCGCGCTGCTTGGCGCCCTCGATGGTGGCGGCGTCGACACCGCACGTGGAGAACTGGTCGGCGCCCTGGTCGACGAGGGCGTTGACGGCCTCGAGAGTCTGGGCCGCAGCGTCGGACCATCCGCCGATGTAGGACGGACGCAACTGGATCTCGCCGGGGCCCTTGTAGGTCAGGCGGGCACCGTCGGCGAACGCCTCGATCTGGGCCTTGCACACCGGGATCTCGAAACCGGCGGTGCCGGCGAGGATGCCGGTCTTCGTCAGGTCGCCGGCGAGGATGCCGGTGAGGAACGAACCCTGGTAGAACGGCTGGCTGTAGTCGGCGAGGTTGGCGGTGATGTCGCCGAAACCGCCGGGATAGGCGAACAGCACGTCGGGGTAGTCGGCGATGATGCCCTTGATGGGTTCGCCGTAGTTGAACGAGTGACCCACGATGAGCTGGTTGCCGTCCTCCGCGAGGTCGGTGACGATCTGGGCGATCTGCTCCGAAGTCGCGCCCGAATCCTGCTGCACGACCGTCAGATCGATGAGGCCTTCCGCTTCGAGTTTCTCGGCGCCCTCGACCATGCCCTGATTCCAGCCGACGTCGTTGACCGGACCCGAGGTGATGATCGCGGCCTTGACGACCCTGTCGGCCGAGGCGCTCCCACCGGAGTCGGAACTCGAACACCCGGTCACGGCGGCTCCGACGACGGCGGCGGCCGCCACAGCGGTACCCAATTTCTTCACGTGGTTCTCCTCGGGGGAAGGGAGGGCTCGCGACTACGAGCCCCATGACTGACGGGAAAGCTATTTCGCGGGGACGAACGGGACGCCGAGCGCCTTCGGTGAACTGCTGCGCGAGAACCACACGGTGGTGGCGATGACCGCGAGCAGCGTCACGGCGTACGGCATGGCCTGGAACAGCTCGTACGGCACCGACGTGGCCTGCCCTCCGGAGGCGGCCTGCACGCGCAGCTGGAAGGCGTCGACGAGACCGAACATGAAGCCACCGGCGATGGCGCCGAGCGGATTCCACCGGGCGAGGATGACGACACCGAGCGCGATCCAGCCGCGACCACCGGTGATGCCGTCCTGGAAGAAGCCCAGACCGTCGATGACGAGCGCACCGGCCATACCCGCTGCGGCGCCGGAGATCAGCAGCGTGCTCCACCGGGTGCGGGGGACGGAGACGCCCACCGAGTCGGCGGCCTCCGGGCTCTCCCCGGCCGCGCGGATCGACAGGCCGAAAGCCGTGCGGGTGAGCACCCACCACAGAGCGACGACCAGCGCGAGCGCGAGGTAGACGAGCGGGGACTGCGAGAACACGATCGGGCCGAGCACCGGCAGGTCGGACAGCACCGGAAGATCGAGGGGTGTGGTGCCCTGGATGCGCGGCGGTGTGCCGGTCACGCCGAACACCTGCAGGTACAGGAAGGACGCGAGTCCGGTCCCGAGGATCACCACCGAGATGCCCGTGATGATCTGGTCGACGGCCATCGTGATCGTCAGGTAGCCGACGATCGCGGCGATCACCAGGCCCGCGGCGGCACCGGTGGCGGCGCCGAGCATCGGTTGTCCGGTGTAGTACACCGTCACGAACGCGATGATCGCACCGACCATCATCTGTCCCTCGATGCCGAGGTTCATCAGCCCGGAGCGCTCGGCGAGGCACGCGCCGGCGGCAGCGAGGATGATCGGCACCGCCAGGCGCAGCGCGGCGGTGAACAACGGGACGAGCGCACCGGCGCCCAGGACGTCGGACCAGTTCATCGGGCACGCTCCACGATTCGGTTGGCGAGCAGCACCGTCACGATCATCACTGCCTGGACGACGGTGCCGATGGACGCGGGGATCTCCTGGGTGCGCTGCACTGCCTGGCTACCGAGGGTGAGCCCGGAGACCAGCGCCGCGGCGAGGACGATTCCGAACGGATTGCGTCGCCCGAGCAGCGCCACCACGATCGCGGTGAACCCGATCCCGGACGAGATCGCCAGGGACAGACGGAACTCGCTGCCCAGCAACATGATCGCTCCGGCGATACCGCCGAGGGCACCGCTGATCAGAGCGGAAGTCACGACGGTGCGGGCGACGGAGATGCCGTTGGCCTCGGCGACGCTCGGGCTCTCGCCGACGATCTGCGACGCGAAGCCGAATCGGGTCGAGCGCATGAGCCACCACACCAGCGGAACCGCCGCGATCGCGACGAACACACCGATGTGGATGCGGGTGCCGGGGATGGTCGCGAGCGCCGCCCAGTCGGGGATGCGCTCGGACTCGGGGGTGAAACCGTTGGGGTTGGCGAGGGGTTTGCGCACCGCCCACGCCAGTGTGTAGAAGACGAGGTAGTTGAGCATGAGCGACGAGATGATCTCGTTGACCCCGAGCCGCGCCTTCAGCACACCCGCGATGCCGCCGATGCACGCACCTGCGGCCGCGGCGGTGACGGCGACGATCGGGACCGCGATCCAGCTCGTCCCCAGTGGCATGCTCAGCACCACGGCCGTCGCGGTGATGGCGCCGACGTCGTAGTGGCCCTGCGCGCCGATGGTGATGAAGCCGGTGCGGTACGCGATCGCGTAGCCGAGACCCATAAGGACGAGCGGCGTCATACCGGTGAGCAGGCGGCCGAGCTGTGTGTCGCCGCCGAGCGCGGCGTCGAGCATCGTCGCGTAGGCCTGCCCCGGATCACCGCCCGCGAGGACGATGAGGATCCCACCCGCCGCGAGACCGACGGCGACGGCGAGCAGCGGCACCCCGATGGTGGTCGCGAGGCCCCGGATCCGCGACGCGGTGGGCGGCTCGGGTGGCGTCGTCACCGGCGGGCTGAGTGTGGCGGTCATGCTACGGCCTCCTGGAATCCGCCCATGGCCGAGCCGAGGGCTTCGCGGTCGAACGGGCCTTCGTCGAACTCGGCGACGATCCGTCCGCGGTATAGCACGACGATCCGGTCGGCGAGGCTGCAGATCTCGTCGAGATCGGACGAGATGAGCAGGATCGCGGCGCCCCGGGAGCGGTGGTCGACGAGGGTGTCCCACACGAATTCGGTGGCGCCGATGTCGAGACCGCGGGTGGGCTGGGCGACGACGAGGACGTCCGGCTCACCGTCGAGGACCCGGCCGAGCACGACGCGCTGGGCGTGACCACCGGACAGGGTGCCGGCTAGCGTGCGCGGGTTCTGGGCCTTGACCGACAGTGCGGCGATGATGCGCTCGGCGCGTTCGCGGACGGCGGCCCGCGACAGGCGTCCCCAGCGACGCGCGAGCGGGGGATCGGTGTAGCTGTCGATCGCGAGATTGGTGTCGATTCCCAGCGACTTGATCAGTCCCCGGGTGTAGCGGTCGGCGGGAACGATGCCGACACCGGCCTCGCGCATCGCGCGGGGGGACGAGGTGTCGATCTCCCGTTCGGCGACGACGACCGCGCCGGTGGAGTCGGGGGCGAGCCCGGACAGGACGTCCTCGAGGGCGGACTGACCGTTGCCCTCGACTCCGGCGACGGCGACGAGCTGCCCGGATGCGACCCGGAGGGTCACGTCGTGCAACTGATCGGGGACGGACACGCCGACCAGTTCGAGCTTCCGGCTCCCGGCCGGTTCGGTGGCCGCGCGGCGGATGCCCAGTCCGACCTCGCGGCCGACCATGTCGCGGGCGAGTTCGGCGGTGGTGACGCTCTCGGCGCCGTCTCCGCGGATGGGGCGTTCGGCGACGAGCTGCCCTCCTCGCAGCACACCGACCCGGTCGGCGGCCTCGAGGACCTCCTCCAGATGGTGGGTGATGAGCACGATCCCGACGCCGCGTTCGGTGGCGAGTCGGCGGACCTGTGCGAGCAGTGAATGCACCTCGGCCGGGGCGAGATTCGCGGTCGGTTCGTCGAGCAGCAGGTAACCGGCGCCCAGGTGCAGGGCACGCAGGATCTCGACGCGCTGCTGCTCGCCGACCGACAGGTTCTCCACGCGTGCGGTGGGGTCGCAGGCGAGACCGGTGTCTTCGGCGAGGGCGGCGATCTCGGCCTCTGCGCGCCGCAGACGTTTCCGGCCGATCACTCCGGGGGACCGGCCGAGCAGGAAGTTCTCGGCGACCGTCATGCTCGGCACGAGCATGAAGTGCTGGTGGACCATGGCGATCCGCTCCCGGCCTCCGTCGGTGAGCGACTTTCCGTCCACCGCAATGGAACCGGAGTCCGGCGGGAGCAACCCGGTGAGGATGCGCATCAGGGTCGACTTGCCGGCGCCGTTCTCGCCGAGCAGCGCGTAGACCTCGCCGGGCCGCACATGCAACGACACGTCGCGCAGGACGGTGTTCTCACCGAAGGACCGGTGGATACCACGCATCACGACGCCCTCGGCGGAAACCGATTCTGTCGCTCCCGCGGCGGTGGTGATGCTCGCGGGCGAAGTTGCTGTCACCATACGGTGGGACCTTCCGAGTAATCGCTATGTGTTAAGTCGAGACGATCCAGGTTCGTAATTGAGCGGCCGTGTCCGATTCATGACGATTGTGTTTCGGGCGGCGGGAGGAGATGAATTTCGTGATGCCGACGGAGAGTGCAGTGCCGGAACAGGATCGCGTCGCCAGGGTGGGCAGCGTCATCCGCTCCGTTCGCAGGCAGGAGGGCCTCACCGTGCGGGCGCTGGCCTCGCGCGCCGGGGTCAGTCAGGCGTTCCTCAGCCAGGTCGAACGGGGCCTCAACGCGCCCTCGCTCGCGACGCTGTACAGGATCGCCGACGAGCTCGGACGGTCGCCGTCGGACTTCCTCGATCCGGCTCCTGTCGACGACGTACTGGTCGTGCGTGCCGAGGGACGTCTCGCGCGGGCGGTGACGGGAACCCCTGCTGCACCGGTGACCTGGATAGCCCGCGGCAACAGAGCGATCGCCGAGGTGTACCAGTACGAGATCGGTCCGGACGACGACATCGCCGGTTGGTTCCGCCGCTCGGACGATCTCGTGCTGGTGATGACCGGCGGACGGCTCGAGGTGGAGGTACGCGGGCGCCCCGCGGTCGAGCTCGCGGAGGGGGACTGCCTGTTCGCCGCGGCGGGGACCGAGATGCAGTGGCGCCATCGGGGTTCGGAGACGGCGCGTCTGGTGTTGTGCGTCGGTACGCGGCCCGAGAATCCGTAACACGGTCCTCACCGCACCGAGACGGATCCGCAGTATCGCAGGAATTAACTCAGAGCGATCATCCGTCCGCTCTGTCCAGGAGTCACCCATGGAATCCCTGCCCCTCATCGATCTGCGTCCGCTGCGCGACGGGAGTGATCCGCGTGCCGTCGCCGACGCGCTCGACGCTGCGTGTACCGACCTCGGGTTCTTCGTCGTCACCGGTCACGGACTCGACCCCGACCTCCGCGCGGCGACGATGGAGCAGGCGCGGCGCTTCTTCGCGCTGCCCTTCGCGGAGAAGATGGAGATCGCGATCGCGAAATCCACCTGCCACAGCGGATACGTTCCGCCGAAGACCGAGACACTCGACCCCGTCGTCGGAGCCGACGGCAAGGAGGCCTTCGACATCACCACCGACCGCGCGGCCGATCATCCCGAGGTGGTCGCGGGCACGCCGCTGCACGGTCCGGCGCAGTGGCCGGCCTCGCTGATGCCCGACTTCAAGAGTGTCGCCGACGAGTACGCGAAGGCGTGCCTGGACATCAACGCCCACCTCATGCGCGGTCTCGCACTCGCTCTCGGTCTTGACACCGACGCCTTCGTGCCGATGTTCACCGACCCGCTCGCGTCGCTCCGTATGCTGCACTACCCACCCGTTCCCGTCGGCGACACCGCACTCGGCATCGCGCCCCACACCGACTACGGCTCGTTGACCCTGCTCGCCCAGGACGACATCGGTGGGCTGCAGGTCGCCGCGCGAGGTGGCGGGTGGATCGACGTGGTGACCCCGCCCGACGCGCTGATCGTCAACCTCGGCGACATGATCGCCCGGTGGACCAACCACCGCTACGTCTCCACCCGTCATCGTGTGCTGAATCCCACGCACGGGCACCGTTATTCGCTGCCCTATTTCGTCACCCCGGACTACAACGCCGTGATCGAGGCGATCCCGACCTGTGTCGAACCGGGCGCGGAGCCGATCCACCCACCGATCGGGGCCGGCGAGTACCTGCAATCGCGGTTCGAAGCGACGCACGCGTACCTCGGGGCCCCGACCGACGGTCAGATCGACAAGCACACCGTCTTGGTCTCCAAGTAGTTCTCCAGTCCGGCGGCGCCGTTCTCGTAACCCCAGCCGGACTGCTTGTGGCCGCCCTTGACCAGTTCGGGGGAGAAGTAGGAGTGGCAGTTGATCCACACGGTGCCGGCGCGGATCGCGTCGGCCACCCTGTGGGCCCGCGACAGATCCGACGTCCACACGCTCGCCGCGAGACCGTAGTCGGTGTCGTTGGCCCAGGTGATCACTTCGTCGGGGTCGTCGAAGGGGGTCACCGTCACGACCGGGCCGAAGATCTCCTCGCGCATCATCGGCAGATCCGGGGCGGCGTCGACCACCACGGTGGGCTCGTAGAAGCTGCCGGTCTCGCCCACCATACGACCACCCGTCACGACCGTGGCCCCCGCGCGGACTCCGTCGTCGACGTAGGACGCCACCGTGTCGCGGTGCCGCAGGCTCACCAGCGGACCCAGATCGGTGTCGTCGTCGAGTCCGTGGCCGAGCCGCAGGGTGTCCGCAGCAGCGGCGAGACCGTCGACGACCTGCTCGTAGACGCGCCGCTCGGCGTAGATCCGGGAACCGGCGACGCACACCTGCCCGCAGTTGGCGAAGATGCCGCGCGTGAGACCGGGGATCGTCAAGGGCAGATCGGTGTCGTCGAAGACGACCGCCGGGGACTTGCCGCCGAGTTCGAGGGTGAGTCGCGAGAGGTTGCGTGCCCCGGCCGAGGCGACGAGCTTCTTCCCGACCTCCGTGGACCCGGTGAACGTCACCTTGTCCACCCCCGAGTGTTCGGCCAGCATGCGTCCGACCTCGCCGCCGCCGGTGAGGATGTTGACGACCCCGTCGGGAATTCCACTCTGTGCGAGCAGTTCCCCGAACCGCAGGGCGGTCAGCGAGGTGTCCTCGGCCGGCTTGAGCACGACGGTGCATCCCGCGGCGAGCGCCGGCGCCAGCTTCATCGCGGCCATGAGCAGCGGCGAGTTCCACGGCACGATTGCGGCCACCACACCGACCGGTTCGCGCACGGTGTGCGCGACGACCTTCCGACCCGGAGGTGCGTAGGTGATCGACGGCGTGATGGTGGTCCCCGTGATCTTCGTGGCCCATCCCGCGTAGTAGCGGAACTGTTCGGCGGCAGAGGGGATCTCGGCGAATCGGGAGGTCGCCCAGGCCTTCCCCTGGTCGAGGGTTTCGAGCTCGGCGAGTTCGTCGGCGTGGGCATCGATGGTCTCGGCGATCCGCCACAACACGCGAGCGCGAGCGGCGGGGGTGCACGATGCCCATTCGTTCTGCAGAGCGCGGCGCGCGCCGGCGACCGCGGTGTCCACCTCGTCGGCTTCCGCCGACGCGAGTGTCGCGAGCGGTACGCCGGTGGCCGGGTCGATCGTCTCGAAGGGTTCGCCGGAACCAGGGACCCACCGGCCGTCGACGAGCAGCGATTTCGTGCCGTCGCGGAGGAAGTCGGCACAGTACCGGGGGAGGGCGGCGGTGATCACGTGTCTGCTCCTCGGGTATGGACGGGACGGAACGGCAGGGCGCCCCAACGCAGTCCCTTGGCTTTGAGCCAGCGCCGGTAGGTGACCGACGAGGCATCGGCGCGGGTGGGGATCTCGTCGCGCGGATCGAGCGGCAGCAGCAGCGGACGCTGGTTCTCGACGATGATGCGGTCCTGCAGGAAGATCACCTGCTCGAACTGCACCAGTTCGGTGTGCGTGGAATCCGGATCGACGAGATACATCACCGGTTGTGCGCGGCACAGGGTTTCGTCGATCGGCTGGATGAACAGGGCGATCGCGTCGAGACGGGTGGGATCGGAGGGCGAGACCCGGTAGAGCATCACCTGATACGGATTCGGGACGCGGTAGGTCAGTTGCGCGAACGTGCCTTCGGACGCCGCGGAGATCTGCGGCTGGAAGAACGTGCAGTCGGTGGCCCACACCTCGTCGGTCTCCCGGCGGATCTCCCACTTGTAGCGTGCGACCTCCGTGGCGGCCTCGCCGCCGAGGATGCCGGTGTGCACGAACGGGAAGTGCGCCATGTCGAGGAAGTTCTCGACCACCCGGCCGGGGGACGACCGGAGCGTGACCCACCCGCACGGCACGTACCGCCGGTCGGGTTCGTCGGCCTCGTCGATGGGGAAGACGTCCTCCTCGGGGGTGCCGAGCGTGGTCCACACGAACCCGTATCGACGCTGCACCGGAAGCACGGCGTCGCCGTCGCGCACCGTCGGGTGACCGTCGGCATCGACGCTGCACTCGATGTCGGCGCCGAGCAGGCGGGTGCCCACGACGCCCTCGGCGACCTCCTGTTCGGAACAGACCGGATACCACTGGTTCAGCACGACCGGGTCGTCGCAGCGTGTGGTGATGCTGGTCGTCACGACAGTCTCCTCTCGGTTCCGGTGATCAGCGCGGCCGCGCGCTCGGCGAGGGCGATCACGGGGGCGTTGGTGTTGCACGACGGGAGCACCGGGATGACGGAGGCGTCGACGACGCGCAGTCCGTCCACGCCGTGGACCCGCAGCTCCGGGTCGACGACGGCGTCGGGTCCCACGCCCATCGCGCACGTGCCGCCAGTGTGGAAGAAGGTCGCGCAACTCGCGCGGACGAAGGCTTCGGCGTCAGCGCGACCGAGACGACGGTCCGGTGCCGCGGGTGCCTCGACCAGATCCTGCAAGGCGGAGGTCTCGGCGAGGTCGAAGATGCGGTCGAGGCCGGCGACGAGGGCGTCGAGGTCGCGGGGATCGGACAGATAGCGCGGATCGATGATCGGTGCCGTGCCCGGATCCGCGGACCGCAGGCTCAGCTGTCCGACGCTGTAGGAACGCATGAGACCCGGGGAGATCGCGAAGACGTCGCCGGTGACGTCGTAGCGTGCGGCCACCTCGGGGGTGGCGTGCGCACCCTGGACGACGAAGGCGTGCAGGTCGGGCAGGTCCAGCGACGGGTCCGAGCGCCAGTTCAGGATTGCGCCGCCACCGTTGTCGCGGGCCGGACCGAGCGGAGTGCGGGCACGGAAGTTCACGCCCATGAGCAGGGGATGGTCCTGGAGGTTGCGTCCGACACCGGGAAGTGCGGTGTGGACGGGGATTCCGTGCTCCTGCAGGTGTACGGGATCGCCGATCCCGGAGAGCAGCAGCAGGTGCGGGCTCGAGATCGCCCCGGCGCAGAGCAGGACCTCGGCGTCGGCACGGACCACGGTGTCCGTGCCTTCACTGCCGTACCGCACACCGACGCACCGGTCGCCGTCGAACACCAACCCCGACACCGTGACGTCGGTGCGCACGGTGAGATTGGGCCGGGTCCGCGCCGGATCGAGATAGGCACGAGCCGTGCTGACGCGATGGCCGTCGTCGATCGTGAGGTTCGCCAGGGAGGCGCCTTCGATGTCCGGTCCGTTGCAGTCGTCGAGCACGGCCATGCCGAGTTCGGCTGCGGCGTTCAGCAATCCGGTGGCGATGGGATGCGGGTCGGCGGGTCGGGTGATGCACACCGGGCCTCCGGCGCCGCGGAAGGCGGTGGCGCCGCCCTCCCAGTCCTCGGCGCGGCGGAACCAGGGGAGCAGCGACGCGAAGTTCCAGCCCTTCGCGCCGGCGGTCTCCCACGCGTCGTAGTCCGAGGGGTGCCCGCGATACCAGAGCATCGCGTTGAGACTGCTCGATCCGCCGAGGACCCGGCCGCGGGGGATGGGCACGGCGCGACCGTCGAGCAACGGGTTGGGTGCGTAGCTGTGCCCCCAGTCGTAGTCGCCGCCGAGCAGTCCCGCCCAGGTCGCCGGCGCGTCGATCGAGGGGAGGCCGGCGTGGTCCGGTCCTGCCTCGAGGAGCAGCACGGTGGTGTCGGGGTCCTCGGTGAGGCGGGCGGCGAGGACGCACCCCGCCGACCCGCCACCGACGAGGACGTAGTCGAATCCGTCGGTTGTGTTCACTTCAGTTGTGTTCACTGGGACCCATGATGGTGATGCCCTCCGTCGCCTCCACGTGGCGAACGAAGATGTACTTGTCCTCCCGGCCGTCGCTGTGCTTGCGCTTGATGCCCGGCTGCACGACGCTCGAGACCTTCGCGACGAGCACGTACGGTTCGTCCGCGGACAGTCCTGCAACGCAGTGCTTGTCGAACTCTTCTAGGGTCTCCGCGGTGTAGGCATTCTCGATTCCCGCTCCGCGGGCGATCGCGGCGATGTCGACCTTGCCCTTCGCCGTGTGGGTCGGCGGCCCACCGATGGACTGGTAGCACTCGTTGTCCCACACCACCGTGAACAGGTTGCGGGGCTGCTCGTTGGCGAGGGTTGCGAGGATGCCGAGGTTGAACAGCATGCCGCCGTCGGTGTCGAGCGAGACGATGCGGCGGTGCGGCAGGCCCACCGCGAGACCGAACGCCTGCGGGGTCACGCAGCCGAGCTGTTGCTGGAACAGGCTGGCCTCGCGCATGTGCGGGGCGGCGTTGTACCACTCGTCGACGCTCGCACCGAGGGAGAGGATGACGAGCTCGTTCTCGAGCCGGGCGGCGAGTGCCTGCATGCACTCGAATCGGGTCATGCGCATGGTGGTCATCGGACGAGTCCTCCTCCGAGGGCGATGGCGGAATGGTGGTAGGCGGAGTAGGACCACTCGAACGCGTCGTGGATGGCGCGTTCGATCGCGTCCTCCTCCCGCACGATGCGGTACGGGATGCGCAGGGCATCGAGGATCGGCTCCATCGTGATGCCGTGCGGCACGGCCCACCAGTTGTTCTCGCCGAGTTCGCCGCGGTAGCTCATGAGCATGATCACCGGGATACCGGCACCGAGGCCCATGCGGGCGAGGGGTTCGACGGACGCACGCAAGCCGGAGTTCTCCATGATGAGCGCGGCACGCTTGCCGGACAGGAAGATTCCGCCGCAGATCGCGGCGCCCTCGCCCTCGTTGGTGACCTGGATGGTGCGGATCGTGGGGTGCGCGTCGAGGGCGGGGTAGAGCTCCTTGAGCAAGGAGTCGGGCAGGTAGCACACGGTGGTGACGCCGGCCTTCTCCAGGCCGCGGATCACCGCGTCGACGGTGGACTGTTGCATGTGGCGTCCTTTCGGAATGTAGGCAGTCGGAAAGATCAGGGGAAGACGGGGATTCCGGGCATCTCCACGAAGCCGGGAAGTTGCTTGATGCGCCGGATCCAGCTGCGCAGGGCGGGGTAGCGGTCGTGGTCGATCCCGATGTCCCGGCTCAGGGCAGCGGCGGGGAACAGGGCGATGTCGGCGACGGTCGGCAGGTCGGCGGCCACCCATGCTTCGTCCGTCGTGTGGGCGGCGAGCAGGTCGTCGAGCGACTGCACTGCCGCGCGAGCGGCCGTGGTGTCGGCGGGATCCGTCGTGTACAGCGATCGTTCCCGGCAGGAGTAGATCTGCTCGAGCGGTCCGGTCGCGAAGTCGATCCAGTCGTCGGACGGTGCGGCCCATGTGGTTCCGTCGGAGAGGTGGACGAGGACGTCGACGGATCCGACAAGGGTCGCCGTTCCCGTCTCGAACACCGGAAGTTCGCCGGTGGGGGTGAGCTCGCGGTAGGGCGATTCGAGGTGGGCGCCACCGGGGAACACGTCGACCGGTTGCACGCGATGTTCGACGCCGAGCAGTGCCAGCGCCAGTCGCACCGAGTAGCACCGAGGGTCGAGCGGGAAGTCGTGCAGCACTGGGACGCTCACGAGGTCGCCACCTCTCGAGCGGACGACACGGAGTCGCGGAGTTCGTGCAGCCGGTGGACGAGGGCGTTCACGGTATCGGCCGGAACGATGCCGGCGGCGACGACGTGCACGGCCGTGGTGTGCGCGTCGATCGTCTGGATGCCGGCGATCACGTCGGTTCCGTCGATCGTGCCGGTGGCGACGGCACCTGATCCGTCCAGGTCGAGGAGGGCAAGGGCGGTGTCCCGATCGCCGTCGATCCACACCGATCGCACCGGGGTGATCGCCGTGTCGGGAACGTCGGGTGCGCCATCGGCGTCGGTGGGTGCCACCCACACGAATCCGGCGTTCTCGACGGTCCGATACTGCTGCGGTTTCACGGTTTTCGGCGGTTCCATCCGCGGGTGGGCAGGGACGTGTCTGCACGCGCCTGCGCCGTCGAACTGCCACCCGTGGTAGAGGCAGACGAGGCGGTCCTCGCGGACGAATCCGAAGGACAGGCGCATGCCGCGGTGCGGGCAGCGGTCGGCCCACGCGTGCACGGCGCCGTCGGTGCCGCGCCACAGCGCGACGGAGTCCCCGTCGACGGTGGTGCCGGTCGCGGTGCCGGGCTCGATGTCGCCGGCGAGAGCGACGGGAGTCCAGACGGTCATGGGGTCGGGTTCCTCTCGGTCGAAGTGAGATCGAGGACGACATTGGTGCCGGGGGCGAGAGCGCAGGCCGTTTCGAGGGCGTCGACGAGGTCGGGTTCGCCCTCGGTGCGCAGCTCGATGCGATGAGGGGTCGCCGTGACGACGGTGGCGCGTACCTGCAGCAGGTCGGCTCGGGCGGCGACGAAGTGCGCCATGGCGCCCGGATCGAATCGTCCTACCAGCGTGAGGGTGGACGAGATCGTGCCGCACATGTCAGCAGTGGGTGCGCCGGCCGTGGAAGGGGCTCGGTGTCGGGGAACATCGCATGGAAACCTCCGGGGACGGGGGGTGCTTCGTCTGCGACGGCCCTCGCGCCCGTCACCGGAGAGTCCTCCTCCGGAGGGGAGCTCCGGATCGTTCACCGGCCCTGGGCCGGACGGACATCATCGGTTCGATTCCCGATGTGGTTCAGTACTTTACACAGCGTGATGAGTCGAATCGACCCCGCTGCATCAACTTCGTGTTACGGCTGCGTTGCGTGTCCGGCCGTACAACGAACGAGACCGATGTCGGGTGCGAAATCCGGTCGGAAATCGCACACAACATCGGTCTCGACGGGTCGGGCTCACTGCATGAGGCGCCAGATGCGGTCGCGGGAGAGCGGCAGCTCGTGCGGCCGCACCCCGATGGCGTTGCGCACGGCGTTCGCCAACGCCGGGGCCACCGGGTTGAACGGGGCCTCGCTCATCGACTTCGCGCCCATCGGCCCGAGTTCGTCGTAGGTGTCGGCGAAGTAGACCTCGGTGCGCGGGACGTCCGCGAACTGCGGAATGTGGTAGTTGCGCAACATATCCGTCGTCACGCGACCGGCGTCGTCTGTGATGATCTCCTCGTACATCGACGCACCGAGCGCCTGCGCAGTGCCGCCTTCGATCTGCCCGCGGCACTGCTCGGGGTTGAGGACGGTGCCGGCATCGGCGGCCTGGACCGAGCGGAGGATCTGCACCTCACCGGTACGGGTGTCGACGGCGACGCGGAAGGCCTGCACGTTGAACGACAGCGATCGCGGCAGCCCGCCGTGCCGGCCCTCGGCGCGCAACCGCCCACCCGCGACCTGCAGCAGCTCACCGGGGGTGACGAGACGATCGCCGCACCGCACGCCGTCGGCCTGCAGTTCGGCCTGCTCCGGGTCGAGGCCGGTCAGCTCCGCAGCGGCCTTGGCCATCCGCCGTCGCAGCTCGTGGGAGGCCGCCAGCAGGGCCTTCGACGCGACGACCGTGCCCGACGACCCGAACGCGCCGGTGTCGTGGGTGGTGACGTCGGTGTCGGACTGGTGGACGACGATCCGGTCGGGGGTGGTGCCGAGCGCGGTGGCCGCGATCTGGGTGTGGACGGTGGTGGTGCCGTTGCCGAACTCTGCCGTGCCCACCCGGGCGAGATACCGGCCGTCGGGCAGAAGTTCGATCGACGCCTCGGAGATGTGCCCGTTGGGCGGGTTGGTCGCGATCATCGCGAGCGCCATTCCCTCGCCGATCCGCCAGTGATCACCGGTCGGCGCGGGCCGGCCGCCGGTGCGCGCCATCGCCCGTTCGGCAAGATCGAGACACTGGTCGAGTCCGTAGCTGCCGTACGTCAGGTCGGCGCCCTCGGGATGCGCCGCGACCAGCGGCTCTCCCGGCACGATGATGTTGCGGCGCCGGAACTCGTACGGGTCGATGCCGAGCTTGCCGGCGAGTTCGTCCATGGCCGACTCCACGGCGAAGATCACCTGGCCGAGGCCGTAACCGCGGAAGGCGCCCGACGGCCGGTTGTTCGTGTACACGGATTCGGCGTCGACCCGCTTGTTCGGGCACCGGTACACCGCGATCGACTCCGTGCAGCCGTGGAACATCACCCCGGGGCTGTGGTTGCCGTAGGCGCCCGCGTCGGCCAGCACGTCGATCGCGAGGGCGGTGAGGACACCGTCGGCGTCGGCGGCGAGGGTGACGTCGACCCGCATGGGATGCCGGCACGGAGCGACGGTGAGCTGATCGGAGCGGGTGAACTCCCACTGCACCGGGCGCCCCGTCTTCAGGACCGCCGCCGCGACGACATCTTCGACCAGCATCTCCTGCTTGGCGCCGAAACCCCCGCCCACCCGGGCGGTGTGCACGCGCACCCGGTCCCGGTCGAGTCCGAAGATATGGCACAGCTCGTCGCGCACCAGGAACGGAACCTGTGTGGAACTGCGGATGACGAGCCGCCCGGCCTCGTCGAGATGACCGATGGCTCCGTGTGTTTCGAGGTGGGTGTGCTGGACGCGGTGGGTCTGCCAGCGTCCCTGCACCACCGCCGCAGCGGACGCGACCGCCGCGTCGACGTCCCCGCTGCTGCCGTGGATCGCGGCGACGACGTTGCGTCCGGGATCGGCGATGCGCGCGTCGGCGGACTTGTCGGCGTGCAGCAGGGGAGCCCCAGGCTTCCTGGCCTCGTCGGGATCGAGGACGAAGGGCAGTTCCTCGTACTCGACGTGGATCGACGCTAGCGCCCGGTGTGCGATCGCCGGACTCTCGGCGACCACCGCGGCGACCCGCTGTCCCCGGAAGCGCACGACCCGGTCGAACAGGTAGGTGTCGTCGGGATCGTCGTTGCGGTTCTCGTGGCGAGCGGTCGAATAGGCGGTGGCCGGGGCGTCGCGGTGGTACAACACCGCGTGGACACCGGGGAACGCCTCGGCGGCCGAGACGTCGACGGAGAGGATCCGCGCATGGGTGTGCGGGCTGCCGAGGACGGCGATGTGCAGCAGACCCTCGACGGTGGTGTCGAGGGTGTACGGCTCGGTGCCGGTGACGACCCGCGTCGCGGCGGGTGCGCGCTGCGAGCGGCCGCACGACGGGCCATCGACCTGTTCGACGTTGGTGCGCGACCGCAGGGCATCCTCGATCGATCGGTAGCCGGTGCACCGGCACAGGTTGCCCTTCAAGCGTTTCGGCAGGTCGTCGAGATCTTCGTCGGTGAAGGTGGACGCGGTGACGATCATGCCTGCGGTACAGAAGCCGCACTGGAAACCGGCGGCGTCGGCGAACTGTTGTTGGACGGGATGCAGGTCGTCGGGGGTTCCCAGTCCCGCGACCGTGGTGACCTCGCGACCCTCGACCCGCACGGCCGGGACCACGCAGGAGTGGACGGGTTCGCCGTCGAGCAGGACCGAGCACGCGCCGCAGTCGCCGGCGTCGCAGCCCTTCTTGACCTCGAAGTGCTCGGTCTCGCGCAGCAGGGTACGCAGGCACTGGCCGGGCCGGGGGTCGACGTCGCGTTCGCGGCCGTTGACGGTGAGTTTCACGGCTGAACCTCCGTTTTCGGCAGTGCAGTGTTCGACAGTTCGGTGCGGATCTCTTCGGCGAGAACCGCGGTGACGGCACGTCGCCAGTCGGCGACGCCGTGCGCATCGGTGTAGTAGCTCGTCGTCGGGACGAGACGGGCCAGTGCGTCGGACAACGCCTGTGCCGACGGGACTTCCGTGAACCGCAGGAGACAGGGACGCACCGTCGACGCGGTGATCGACAGCGTGACACTGCCGTCGTCGTCGCGGCGTCCGATCACGACGGCCCCCGAACGTCCCAGCGGAGAGAGGGCGATCTTGCGGAAGGCCGTGCGGGAATTCAGAACCCGCAGAGGAATCCGGATGCTCCGCAGGATCTCTCCGGGTGCGAGGGCGTTGGAGGCGACTCCGAGGACGAAGTCGGCCACCGGGATCCGCCGTTCGCCGCCGTCGATCGTCCAGATCACCGCGTCCGCGTCGAGTGCGGTCGCCAGCGAGATCATGGCACCGGCGGGGAAGGACAGGCAGATGTTGCCGCCGACCGTGGCGCGCTTCCAGATCTTCCACGACGCCAACAGTGCCTCGGCGCACTGCCGGAACAGCGGTGCCGCAGGATGTTCCGCCTCGTCCGAGAGTGCGGCCATCTGTTCGACCGTGCAGGTCGCGGCGATCTCGAGAGCGTCGGGGTGCCGGGTCACGGCAGGCCAGCCGAGACCGGACAGATCCACGAGTCGGTGGAGGTGCGGTTGCGGTTCGGAGAACAGCCAGGTGCCACCGCCGAGCGGGGCCGCGCCCTCCTCGAAGGTCAGATCGGTGCGGTCGCGGGCGATGTCGTAGGCGGTGATGTTGTGCAGATCCATCGCCTTCACCCCGCCTTGGCGACCAGCGCGGCGTGTTCCGCCGCGACCTGCCGTGCCACGACGTCCTCGTCGACGGTCCGGACCTCGTCGCGGACGACCACCTCACGGCCGTTGATCAACAGCAGTTCGAGAGGCGGTGTGCTGCCGAGGACGAGGGCCGCGACCGGGTCGGCGATGCCGGAGTGGGCGAGGCCGTCGATCCGCCACAACGCCAGATCGGCGAGCTTGCCGGGCTCGATCGATCCGATCTCGTCCTCGCGTCCGAGGACCCGGGCGCCGCCGATGGTGGCGAGTTCGAGGCTCTGCCGCACCGTCATGGCGCGGGGGCCGCTGCGGGCACGGGCGAACAGTGCGGCGTGGTGTGCCTCTTCGAGCATGCAGCACGACTCGTTGCTCGCGGCACCGTCGACGCCGAGGCCGAGCGGCACGCCCGCGGCGTAGAGGTCGGCGGCGCGGGCGATGCCGGCACCGAGCCGGGCGTTCGAGGTGGGGCAGTGGGCCGCACCTGTACCCGACGCGGCGAGCACACCGATGTCACGGTCGTCGAGGTGCACGGCGTGCGCGTACCAGACGTCGGGTCCGGTCCAGCCCAGCGACTCCATGTACTGGACGGGCTTGCATCCGAACTTCTCGAGGCAGAAGTCCTCCTCGTCGAGGGTCTCGGCGAGATGGGTGTGCAGCCGCACCCCGAGATCGCGGGCGAGCAACGCGGACTGCTTCAGCAGCTCACCGGTCACCGAGAAGGGCGAGCACGGCGCGAGCGCGACCCGCAACATCGAATCGAACGACGGATCGTGCCAGCGGTCGACGGCCTCGCGGCTGCCCTCGAGGATCGCGTCGATGTCCTCGACGATGTGATCGGGCGGCAGACCCCCGGCGCTCGCACCGAGGTCCATCGACCCGCGGCAGGGATGGAAGCGGATACCGACCTCGGCCGCTGCGGCGATCTCCGCGCCGAAGACGTCACCGCCCTCGCGGGGCACGACGTAGTGGTGGTCGGTGCTGGTCGTGCATCCGGTGCGCACCAGATGCGCGAGTGCGCCCTTGGCCGCGACGTGCACGGCGTCGGCGTCGATGCCACCCCAGACTGGATAGAGGGTGGTGAGCCATTCGAACAGGGTGTGGTCGGCGGCGAGCCCACGCGTGATCCATTGGTACAGGTGGTGGTGGGTATTGATCAGGCCGGGGGTGAGCACGCAACCGGTGCCGTCGACGATCTGCGCATCGTCGTAGCCGGTCGGTTCGCCCGACCCGACCGCGACGATCCGGTTGCCGGAGACGACGACATAACCGTCGCGGTGTTCGGCGCGGGCGGCGTCCATGCTCACCACGTGTGCGCCGCGGATGACGAGCGGCCGGGTGGTGGGATGCGCGTGCATAGTCGACTCCTCGGATCGTCGGGAGTCTTCAGTCAACTGCGCCGAACAGATGTACCTCTGCGGCAGCACGCACGAAACACCTCGGAAATCCGCGGCTCGTACTGTGCGATCGTCCAAGACCGTCACCAGGAGGTGAACATCGTGCTTCTTCGAGATGTGGTGGAGGCGCCGGGGCTGGGAATCGGTGTACTGCACGGCGACGCGGAGGCCCTGAGCCGTCCCGTGCTGCGCGCGTGCACCACCGACATGCCCGACCCCACGCGCTACGTCAGCGCAGGCTCGCTCGTGTTCACCGGCCTGGTGTGGCGACGCTCCGCCGAGGACTCCGACCTGTTCGTCAAACGGCTCGTCCGAGCGGGGGTGACGGCGATGGCCGCCGGCGAGGCCCTGCACGGCCGGATACCCGACGACGTGATCGAGGCGTGTGCACGACATCGCATGCCGCTGCTGGTCGTGCCCGACGAGGTGCCGTTCAGCCGAGTCATCGAATACATGACCGGGCATATGGCCGGAGCCCGGATGGATCGTCTGCAGACGGGACTGGCACGGCAGCGGCAATGGCTCGCCGCCGTCGCCGACGGTCGGAGTGTGGGGGAGCTGCTCGACGGACTCGCGCAGCAGCTCGGGGTGGAATCGGCGCTGATCACCTCCACAGGCGTGACGGTCGCAGAAGGTGCAGAGCTCGACGACGCCGAACTCGACCGGATCACCGCAGCAGCGTTGACCGCCGACCGCTTTCCACTGCGGCTCGACGGTGACTTCACCGTCCTGCCGGTGGGACGCGGACTGACGGACCGGATCGACGCGTGGTTCCTGGTGATCCGGCACGACGAGAGCGGACCGGAGTGCGTCGAGGCGTTCTCCGAACTCGCCGCGGTGGTCGCTCTCGATCGGATCCGGCGCGACGAACGGCGCCGGGTGGCATGGGAGATCACCGACCGGACCCCGACCGTGCGCGCTGCGGACTCGCGGGTCGCGGTGGTGGCCGAAGCCGAGGGCCGGATCTCGCCGGACGTCCTACGCGGTCTCGTCGAGGACGTCCTGGACGGAGCGGTCACGTCGATCGACGCGGCGAACAGGGTGGTCGCCCCGGCGATCGGCAGCGACGTCGACGTGGCACGGCTGTTGAGCCGACGCCTCGGGCGTCTCGCGCCGGCGTTGCGCGGCGACCGGATGTTCGTCGGTGTCGGCGGGCAGAGTTCCGACGACGACCCGGCCGGCGCGGTCCGCGCGGCGGCATCGGCATGCGCTGCAGCACACAACGATCCGGGTCCGGTGGCGGTGCGACGTGCCGAACTCGATTCGGCGCTCGACCTGTTGTCGACCCTGCCCGACGAACTGCGTCGCGCGTACGCCGACCGGCTGCTCGGGGGCGTCGTCGAACACGACCGACGCACCGACGCGGGTCTGCTCGCGACCCTCGAGGCATTCCTCGATTGCGACGGATCGTGGCGGCGCACGGCCGATCGACTGCACGTGCACCTGAACACGGTCCGCTACCGCATCGGGCGGGTCGAAGCGCTCACCGGGCGTTCCCTCGCGCGCACCGGTGACCGCTTCGATCTGTATCTCGCGCTGCGTTCGTTGGAACCCGCTCTCGCGTGAGCGGTATCCGTTGTCGTGCCGCGTGAGTGGTCACATGGCGCCGGTGTAGGGCTCCCAGGAGATGCCGGCATCGGGGGCGTCCTCGCGCAGCACGCTCGCCTGGATCAGTCCGTAGGGCCGGTCGTCGGCGTGGAAGACCTCACCGGCGTTCTCGACTCCGAAACGTGCCAGGTCGTAGAGGAAGTGGTGCTTGTTCGGTGCGGACAGGCGGATCTCGGCGATCGATGGGTACCGCTCGAGCACGGCGCGGCCCATCTCGTACAGGCTCTGTTGCAGGGCCTTCGAATGCAGGTTCGCGAACACCTCGAGGAGGGTGGCGCGCACGCCCGCGTAGACGGTGTCCCAGTCGACGTCGGTCGATGCGAACCGCCAGCGCGCCTGGAGGCTCGTCGCCATGATGCGATCCTCCGCCGGTTCGAGAACCGTGTACGGGTCGGTGAGGAAGCCCTGGAACTCCGAGCCGGTGGACTTGAGGACGACGAGATCCTTCAGGCCGCCGACCACCCATTCGCGTCGGTCGGTCCCGGTGCCCTCGACGGTGATCGCGGCGGTGCGGACCTCGGATCCCTTGCGCGTCCAGGTGTGGTCGTGCTCGGCGCCGTCGACGACGACCCGCTCCCAGGCGTACTCCTCGATCTCGATGCGCGCCGAGCGGACGGGTTCGACGTCGTCGACGAAATGCCGCGCGAGCGCGAGGCCGTACTCCTCGACGAACTCGACGCCCTTCTCCTTGGCGTAGGAGTAGATGGTCTGCTTCTGGCTGTCGGTGGGCAGCACCGTGCCCTGATCTCCCTCGAGATGTGCGGCGTCGAAATCGCCGTGCAGGCAGGACGAGACGTTCAGGTCGCGGATCTCGTGCCGGTCGGTGTCGCGCACGATGCGCACCACCCGATTCTCGGCCTTGCCGTAGCGGTGCGGTCCGAGGACGATCTTGCCGGTCAGTTCGGTCATGGTGGTCAGCTCCCGCGGTAGGTGGAATACGAATAGGGCGACAGGAGGAGCGGCACGTGGAAGTGGCTGCTGCCCTCCGGGATACGGAAGGTGACGGTCACCTCCGGATAGAAGGACGCGACTCCGCGGCGCGAGAACCAGTCGCCGGTGGCGAAGGTCAGGTGGTAGGTGCCCTCGGGCAATGGATCGGTGAAACCGGTGAGACGACCGTCGTCGTCGGTGACACCGGCGCCCAACGAGGTTCCGTGCGTATCGGTGAGGGCGACGCGCAACCCCACCGCGGGGGCACCGGCCGTCGCGTCGAGCACGTGGGTACTCAGGGTGTTCATGCGCGGCTCCCTGCGGTCTCGATGACGATCCGCTCGAGGCGGAGTCGGGTGATCTCGGCGAGCGCCGCACGCATCTCGGCCTTCTCGCTCTCCGGGTCGTTGTCGAGGCGACGCTCGAGGATCTCCAGCAGTTCCGGCGCCGTGCGGCCGGCGGCGCGGACGAGGTAGACGTGCCCGAACCGTTCCTCGTATTCACGGTTGCCGGCGGCGAGCCGGTCGAGGATGTCGGCGTCGGCCGTGGCGACGGCGGACTGCTCGCGACGGGAAGCAGCGTGTTCGCTGCGTTCGCCGATGCGCGGGTGGCCGGCGAGGGCGTCGGTGAGGTCGTCACCGTCGAGGTTCTCGGCCGCGGCAGCGGCGGCGGTGAGCAGCACGGTGCGCGAACCGAACGGGCGCGCTGCGACGACGGAGTACGCCCATGTCCGGCTCGAACAGCAGTCGAGCAACAGAGCGACGGCCTCGTCCTCGGGCATCGCATCGAACCGGGCCGTTGTGAGCTGCACGGACCCTCCTTTCGTCGGTGCATTCGATACTGTCCGGTGGGCGTGCGGCGGGGGAGGTGCAAGCGCTACAGAGTTCGGTTCGCCGCGGGTGCGCCGGTTGGATGATCGGCCAACGAGGTGGTTGCGTCTTGAACGTTTTTCTGGAATAGTTCCAGTTATTGGATTTATTCCAGAAAAAGTGGGCGACCCGGGTGGGGTCGCAGGGTTGAAGGAGTGATCACATGTTCACCGCCGACCGTCCTCGAGCAGTGACGCTTCCGCCGGTCGTGCTCGGCGGACTGCGACCTCTCTACCGGCAGATGGTCCGCAACAACGTTCCGGCCGCATCGTTCGAGCACACCGCCGGACGGGCCGTCTTCGACGTCTGCCTGATCGCGGGGGAGCACGGCCCGCAGCTGCAGGTCCGCGCCCGCGACTTCGGGATCGACTTCACGCTCGCGATGACCACGCATTTCCGTATCGCGCCCGTGATGAGCGACGACCAGTACCGCGCACTGTGCTCGGTGCTCGCACCCGGCGCCGAACCGGCACCGGGCATCGTCCTCGACTTCCTGCAGCAGGTGGTCGTGCAGTCGCCCGCGGTGCTCGCGCGGACGCATACCTGCGCTGCCTGACGAGCACACGACGGTTCGAGCCCGGTGGGATCACTCCCGCCGGGCTCGACCCGTATCGGAGCAGGTGTCAGAGCAGAGCCGTGTCGAACGTGGTGATCGCCTCGGGATCCGCGATCACCTCGAGCGCCACGATGCGACCGTCCTCGACGGTGAAGCGGAACACCGACCGCACGATCCCGCCCGGCGCCCACGCCGCCCCGGGCACACCGTCGATCGTCGCGGGCACCGCGCCGCGTGCGCGGCCGTGGAAGGCGTGTGCCACCGCGTCGGCGCCGCGCAGTTCCGGCTCGAGTGCGGGGCCACCGTGCAGCCGGCCCGTCTCGGCATTCGCTGCCGCCACGGTGTCGGCGCGGAGCACCACGTCGGGATCGAGCACCGCGAGCAGATCCTCGAAGCGGCCCTCGCGGGCCGCGACGAGGAAGGCGTCGACCACCCGACGCGGATCCCCGGCCCCCGCTGACGTCGTACGTGCACCGCGCACCCGTCTCCGCGCACGACTGGCGAGCTGACGCGTCGCGGCTGCGGATCGGCCCACGACGGGCGCGATCTCGTCGAACGGCATGCCGAACATGTCGTGTAGCACGAAGGCGAGACGTTCGGCGGGACCGAGCGCGTCGAGGACCACCATCATCGCGATACCGATCGAATCTGCAAGCACTGCTTCGTCTTCCGGCGCCTCGGAGCTGTCGTTCCGTCGAGGCGGTTCGACGGGTTCACCGACGACGACCTCGTGACGCGCCGAACGTGCGCGCAGCATGTCGAGGCACACGCGGCTCATCACGGTGGTGAGCCAGCCGCCGAGATTGTCCACGGAATCGGTGTCGGCGCGGGCGACCTTCAACCACGTCTCCTGCACCGCATCGTCCGCCTCCGCAGCCGACCCCAGCATCCGGAAACCGACCGCGCGCAAGCGCTCGCGGTGTGCGTCGAACTCCCTCGCCAGAAATTCCTCGTCCATCGTCGTCACATTCTTCCGTCGGGATCCGTCAAGGAAGTGACGGATCCCGAAGAACCGATGTGACAGGAGCAGGCGATGGAAGCACGAATGAACAATCCCGTGATGGTGCTGCCCGGCACCCTCGACGCGTTGCAGGCCGCGGGCCGGACCTACGAGAACACCGGGCTCCCGGCCCGCACGGTCCACCTGGTGCACCTGCGGGCCAGCCAGATCAACGGGTGCAGCTTCTGCGTGGAGATGCACACGCGTGAAGCACTGGACGACGGGGAGAGCGTCGAGCGGCTCACGGCTATCGCGGCCTGGCGCGAATCGCGACGATTCACCGAGGCCGAGCGCGCCGCACTCGCGCTCACCGAGGCCGTCACGCGGATCGCCGACCGGCCGGAATCCGTCTCCGACGAGGTGTGGGACGCCGCGGCCGACATCTACGACGAGAAGCAGCTGGCCGCGCTGGTCATGCAGATCGCGACGATCAACATGTGGAACCGGGTCAACGCCACGATCCGGCAACCGGCCGGAGCAGCACCCCGGAGCTGACATCACGAACGGCCCNGGGCCGTTCGGAGTAGTGCGTCTACAGCGAGCCGGGTCTACAGACCGGGTCGCTTGCCGACCGTGAGCGTGACCTCGCCGGTGTGCGCGAAGAAGTCGTTGCCCTTGTCGTCGACGACGATGAATGCGGGGAAGTCCTCGACCTCGATCTTCCAGACCGCTTCCATGCCGAGCTCTTTGTACTCGACGACCTCGACGTTCTTGATGCAGTCGAGCGCCAGACGCGCGGCCGGACCGCCGATCGAACCGAGGTAGAAGCCGCCGTACTTGTGGCATGCGTCGGTGACCTGCTTGGAGCGGTTGCCCTTCGCGAGCATCACCATCGAGCCGCCGGCGGCCTGGAACTGGTCGACGTAGGAGTCCATGCGACCGGCCGTCGTCGGGCCGAACGAACCCGACGCCAGGCCCTCGGGGGTCTTCGCCGGACCGGCGTAGTAGACCGGGTGATCCTTCAGGTACTGCGGCATCTCCTCACCACGGTCGAGGCGCTCCTTGATCTTCGCGTGCGCGATGTCGCGCGCGACGACCAGCGGACCGGTGAGCGACAGGCGCGTCTTGACCGGGTGCTTGGACAGCTCGGCGAGGATCTCCGGCATCGGCCGGGTGAGGTCGATCTTGACCGCGGCACCCTTGCCGGTGCCCGAGACGCCCGACGTCTCGGAGTCGAGCTGGCTGTCGGTGACCTCGGGCAGGAACTGACCGGGGTTGAACTCGAGCTGCTCGAGGAAGACACCCTCGGGCGTGATCTTGGCCTTGGCCTGGCGGTCGGCCGAGCAGGAGACGGCGATCGCGACGGGCAGCGACGCGCCGTGGCGTGGCAGGCGGACGACGCGGACGTCGTGGCAGAAGTACTTGCCACCGAACTGCGCGCCGATGCCGATCTTCTGGGTGAGCTCGAAGACCTTCTTCTCGAGTTCGAGATCGCGGAAGCCGCGGCCGGTGATGGCACCCTCGGTGGGCAGCTCGTCGAGGTAGTGCGCCGAGGCGTACTTGGCCGTCTTGAGCGCGAACTCGGCGGAGGTGCCGCCGACGACGATCGCGAGGTGGTAGGGCGGGCACGCCGCGGTGCCGAGCGACCGGATCTTGGCCTCGAGGAACTGCATCATCGAGTCCGGGTTCAGGATGGCCTTCGTCTCCTGGTACAGGTACGACTTGTTGGCCGATCCGCCGCCCTTGGCCATGAACAGGAACTTGTAGGCGTTCTCGTGGCCCTTCGCGGTGTCCGCGTACAGCTCGATCTGCGCCGGCAGGTTGTTGCCCGTGTTCTTCTCGTCCCACATCGTCAGCGGGGCGTTCTGCGAGTACCGCAGGTTCAACTTCGTGTACGCGTCGTACACACCGCGCGCGATGGACTCCTCGTCGTCACCCGGGGTGAGCACCTGCTGGCCGCGCTTGCCCATGACGATGGCGGTGCCGGTGTCCTGGCACATGGGCAGCACGCCGCCGGCGGCAATGTTTGCGTTCTTCAGGAGGTCGAGCGCAACGAACTTGTCGTTGTTCGACGCCTCGGAGTCCTCGAGGATGCTCGCCAGCTGCTTCAGGTGATCCGTGCGCAGGTAATGGGAGATGTCGTGCAGCGCGGTCTCGGTGAGCAGGCGCAGGGCCTCGGGCTCCACCTTCAGGAAGGTGCGGCCGTCGGGTCCTTCGACGGTGGACACCCCCTCGGTGGTCAGCAACCGATACTCGGTGGGGTCTTCCCCGATCGGCAGCAGGTCCTCGTAGAGGAAGTCGGCCATTGTTTCTCCTGGAAGAGGGCTGATGATCGCCGTACACGTTAGCGGCGCCGACGCAAGGCCTTGACAACGGGGCATGTGACGGACTCGACCTGCAGACTGGATGTGACTTGCGTCTCGCGACTTTCGGCGGCGTGTTTATGTCGCCGACGACCGGAAATCCCGCAAGGAAGTCGAGGCCGGAGTGTTCGCCGTCACGGCGGCCGGCAGGCCCCGATCCGTACACTTGACCGGATGTTCGAGAGTTTCCGGAGGGATCGCACGTGACCGTAGAAATCGAACGGTTGCCCTCGCCCGAGACCGGACGCCTGCCGTCGCTGGCCTGGCTTCCCCGTTTCCACGCCTGGATCGATCTCGCCGTCGTGATCGCGGTGCTCGTCACCACCAACCTGATCGCCCACTTCACCACGGCGTGGGCGTCGATCGCGACCGTGCCGATCGCAGCATGCGTGCTGGTCGCGATGATGCGTCGACGCGGCATGCGCTGGTCGGAACTCGGCCTCTCACCCCGGCACTGGAAGAAGGGGACGCTCTACTCGGTAGCAGCCGTGGCCCTCGTCCTGGCGGTGGTGGCGATCGGCATCGCCCTGCCGTTCACCAGGCAGTTCTTCCTCTCCGAGCGCTACGCCACGATCTCCGGTGCCCTCGTCGCCTCGATGATCATCATCCCGCTCCAGACCGTCATCCCCGAGGAACTCGCCTTCCGCGGGGTGCTCCACGGAACCCTCGAGCGAGTGTGGGGCGCACGCGGGGTCTTCGCCGCGGGATCCCTGCTGTTCGGACTGTGGCACGTCGCCTCGTCGTTCGGTCTCACGGCGGGTAACGCCGGCCTCAGCGCCTTCCTCGGTGCCGGCCTGCTCGCGCAGATCGCCGGCATCGTCGGCGCGGTGATCGCGACCGCCGCCGCGGGCTTCGTCTTCACGTGGCTGCGTCGTCGCAGCGGCAGCATCCTCGCGCCCATCGCCCTGCACTGGTCGCTCAACGGCGCCGGTGCCCTCGCCGCCGCGCTCGTCTGGCACGCCACACTCAACTGATGGCGCTGGCGGTCTGTCTCCTGTTCGACACCGAGACCGACCGCGCGATCCGGCGCCTGTGGGGCCGGCTCGAGGAGAGCGGCATCCCGACCCTGCTCACCCACACGCACCGCAAGCACGTGCCGCACCTGTCGTACGCGGTACTGCGGACCTACGACCGGGCCGCCGTCGTCTCGGCCCTCGAGGGCGTGCCCGACGGGGGACCGGTCCCGGTCTACATCGACACGCTCGGGCTGTTCCGGCGCGGCCGGGCGTCGCTCGTGCCCGCCCCCTCGTCCGAACTCGTGCAGCGACAGGACCGCGTCGTGCGGGTCGTGGAGACGACGGGAGCGGACCTGCACCGCTACTACGTCCCGGGACGCTGGACCCCGCACTGTTCGCTGAGTCCCCGAACCCGGCGTGAGGAACTCGACCGTCTGGGCGCGGTCGTCTACGACGTGCTGCCCATCGAAGCGACACTCGATCGCGCGGTGCTGATCGACACCGCCACCGGCGAGCACACGCCGCTACGGATGATCCCGTGAGGGAAACTCACTCCTCGGGGTTCTCCACCCACGGTCCGTACGGGGGTGGGCCCTCGCTCTGGATCTGCAGGCCGAAGTGCGGACAGTGCTTCCACACGTAGCCGTGCAGGACGTGTTCTTCCGACGTCGCGGTGTTCATCAGTACGAGGTCGCCGCTGGGGCGGTGTTCGAGGGCGAAGCCGGACTCCCGCTGATCGAGAACCCACCATTTCGCAGTGCTCATGTCGGTGTCCTCCGCATGATCCGCTCGGCAGACGCGCACCTCCCACGTTAGCGCGGAAACCGTTCGTGATCGGCCGATTCGGCGATCACGATCCGTTCAGGACCCGGGCCGTCGCCTCGTCGGCGGGATAGAACGCCTCGATCGCCAGTTCCGACACCGTCACGTCGAGCGGGGTCCCGAAGAGGGTGGTCGTGCTGAAGAACGACAACTCGCCGGCCTCGGTCCGCAACCGCATCGGCACGACCAGCGAATGCGGTTCGATCTCCTCGACCGGATCGTCGCAGGGATAACCGGCGAGTTCGTCGTACAGGCGCAGCAGGACAGGGTCGGCGGTCGCACCGATCTGGTGTTGCAGCCGGGCGAGCAGATGACCGCGCCACTGCCCGAGATCGACGATGCGCGGCGCCAGTCCCCGCGGGTGCAGAGTGAGTCGCAGCACGTTGATCGGCGGTTCCAGCAGTTCCGGAGCACACCCCTCGACGAACACCCCGATGGCGTCGTTGGAATCGACCATCGTCCAGTGCCGGTCGACGACGAGTGCGGGAAAGGGGTGGTGCGACGACAGGATTCGCGTGATCGCGTCGGAGATCGCCGCCATCGGCATATCGCCGAGGTGATGCTCGGGGTAGACAGGCGCATGTCCCGCCGCGACCAGGATGGTGTTGCGTTCGCGCAGCGGGATGTCCAGCCGGTCGCTCAGCTTCAGCACGGTCGCGCGTGACGGGCGGGACCGGCCGGTCTCGACGAAGCTGAGATGCCGCGACGAGATGCCGGCGGTGTGGGCCAGGGCGAGCTGGCTCAGGCCGCGGCGCTCGCGCCATGCCCGCAGCAGGGCGCCGGCGTGGGGAGTGTCGACCGTGGTCATGCACCCGACAGTAGAGCCGGCCGGGAACGGTCACCATTACTTCCGGGGTAATCGATTCCGTGCACGACGCGGCGCAGGGTGGTCCCCATGAACGCATACGCAGTGGCTCATCTCCGCAACGTCGACCTCAACGACGACATCGTCCGGTACATCGAGACCATCGACGACACCCTCGCCCCGTACGACGGACGCTTCCTCGTCCACGGCGTCGACCCCGAAGGGATGGAAGGACCCTTCGAGGGGAACCTCGTGATCATCGAATTCCCCGACGTCGACCGTGCCCGGTCCTGGTACGAATCCCCGGAGTACCAGGCGATCCTCCCGCTCCGCACCGAGAACTCCGAGGGATGGGCGGTCGTCGTGCAGGGCACACCGCCCGGCTACCGCGCCACCCACTTCCTCGACAAGGTGTTCGGCGCTCAGCGGTAGTTCAGGACAGGATGCCGGCCGCCCGGGCCGGTTCGGCGTAGGCCCGCGCCAGCGACTCCACCGTCTCGTGGGCGTTCAACCCGCTCGGATTGGGCACCACCCACAACGGGACGTCGCCGATCGTGTCGTCCTGCCGCCCGGCCTTCGCCTTGCGCCGGCCGAAGGCCGCGCGGTAGGCGGTGATGCCCGCGACCGCCACGGCGCGAGGGCGGAACTCCGCCACCACGTTCGCCAGATGGCGTCCGCCCTCACGCAGCTCCTCGTCGGCGAGCTCGTCGGCGCGGGCCGTCGCACGCGGCGCCAGGTTCGTGATGCCGACACCCCGCTCGAGCAGGTGATCGCGGTCGGCGTCGCTCATACCGGACGACGCGTCGATCAGCCGGTCGACGATGCCGGCACGGAACAGGGCGGGGTAGAAGCGATTTCCGGGCCGCGCGAAGTGGGCTCCCGTCGCCGCGGTCCACAATCCCGGATTGATGCCGACGAACAACAGGCGGCAACCGGGCGCGACGAGATCGGGGATCACCGCATCGCGGAAGGACTCGAGTTCGGCTCGTGTGAAACCCATCCACCCAAACTAGCCGGAGCGACGCTCAGTCCGGCGGGAGCCAGGCTCCGTGCAGGCCGGCCGGGACACGGATCGGCAGACGGACCCGCGCGATCGGCCCCGAGGCCGGGTCGGTCTCGGGGAAGACGAGGAACCAACTCGTCATGTCCGCCCGATCGGTCGCGATCGCGCCCCAGTAGCCGCCCGAATCACCCGAGAGATAGGCGGGTTCGCCGGGGGAGAGGGTCTCGTGTGCCCAGACTGCTTCGGTCCCGGACGCCACATCGAACCAGAAGAGCGAATCAGCTGCTCCCGCAGGGAGTTTCTGCGACCTGCTGCGCCCGATGGTCGCGACGACGGAGTGGCCGAGGGTCATCGACCGGTCGTCGATGCGGGGGAACTCGATGTCTCGTTCGTGCAGGGTCGTGCGGGTCACCCCGTCGCGACCGATCACGGCGCGTCGCAGGACGGACCGGTTCGGACCTGCCTTCTCGGTCAACGCGCCCGGATACGCCCACTCCACGTAGTCGAGCGCGACGTCACCGTCGGGCAGGTCGAACGCGTTGGCGGTATGCCACATCCAGAAGGTGTCGCTCGAGAACCACCGCACCGCACCGCCGTCGCGGGGGACGAGCGCAACCCGCGTTCCGAGCTCCGGCTTCCAGTCGAGCGGCGACCCGCCGGAGAAGATCTGCGAGAGATCGAACACGAGCGGGGCCAGGACCAGAACGACGTAGGTCGGTGTCAACGCCATGTCGTGGATCATCAACGGCCGGTCGACGCCGTCGATCGGGGTCGGCGCGCGCGTCACCGTCCCGTCCGGTGCGACCACCGACCAGGTCAGATACGGCGGGTCGAGCATGTAGCAGAAGGCGACCATCTCGCCGGTGTGCGGATCGATCTTCGGGTGCGCCGTCAGCCCGACCGGCAGGGTTCCGTCGAAGGTCTCGCGTCCGAGCGTCTCGAGGTCGGAACCCAGGGTGTACGGCGGTGACGCCTCGGCCATCGCCATGAGCCGCCCGCCGTGCCGGACGATGTTGATGTCCGGCAGTTCGCGCATGGTGTTCGCGAGGTCGGGCCCGACCTCCTCCTCGGGAGGGAAGTACGGATCGGTGATGCCGGCCCACAGGGCGCGACCGGCCTTCTCCTCCGCGACGACCTGCGGGGTGCGCACGAACCGGTTCGTGTAGCGCGCGGTGCCCTCGGAGATCTGCACGCGATGGACCATGCCGTCGCCGTCGATCGGGTAGACGTAGTGGCCGATCGGGTCGAAGCGCGGATTGGGCCCGTTGCGGAGATAGCTCCCGTGCAGATCGGCGGGGAGTTCCCCGTGGACCTCGAGATCGCGGACGTCCACTTCCTCGCGTTGAGGCGCGAACAGGCCACTGAGATGCGGATGGTGTGCCAGATCGACAGGCGCCGGACGTTGCATGGCGACTCGCTTCGGTGGAGGCGAAATTCTTCCGTGGGGAAATCGTAGGACCGGGAAGGGCGATCGGTTCGTGATTCGGCGCGCCCGATCCCGCACCCGCGGACAGGGGCCGTGCATCGGATAGGGTTGTTGCCTACGTGCAGGACCGATAGTGCGGCCGCACGGCCGCGACGTTAGGGGAAGGTGTGCAGCGCCGGAACGCGATCGGAAACTCCGTCCGGAACACCGGAGGTGGCGAGGCCACGTTGCCGCCGTACACGGATCTTCTCTGGCCGACCGTGCAGGCGGTGATCGAGCTCGGCGGATCCGGCGTCATCGAGGAGATCGACTCCGCCGTGATCGCCCGGACCGGACTGTCCGAGGAAGCACAGGCGGTACTCCACGGCGACGGCCCCGGAACGGAGATCGAATACCGGCTGGCCTGGGCCCGGACGTACCTCAAGGGCATGGGCCTGCTGTCGAACACGCGCCGCGGTGTGTGGAGCGTGACCGACCGCGGCCGCGCTGTGCGCGAGTCGGAGATCAAGCCCATGCAGGTCGCGTACACGGCCGAGAAGCGCCGCAAGCGCATGGTGCGGAACGTCTCACAGGGCGCCCAGGTCGTGCCGCTCGCGGCCGCCCCCGAGGATCCCGAACTGTGGCGCGAACCGGTCCTCGGTGCCGTCGCCGACCTGTCGGAGGACGGTTTCGAACGGCTCGCCACCGCGGTGCTGCGCGCGGCCGGATTCACCACCCTGACGATTCCGGCTCCGGGCGGATCCCACGCCCCCGAGGGCCATGTCGAGGGCACCGGAGTCCTGCGCGTGTCGCTGCTGAGCTTCTCCGTCTTCTTCCGCTTCCTGCGGGCACCGGAGAAGGCGGGTGCCGACGTGGTCCGCGAGTTCCGCGCCGCGATGGTCGGGCGGGGCGAGAAGGGCCTGCTCGTGACCACCGGATCGTTCACCGAGGACGCGCGCGCTGAAGCCCACCGGCACGGTGCCCCGCCGATCGATCTCGTCGACGGCGACGGGTTGTGCGATCTGCTCAAGGAGCACGGTCTCGGTGTCCGTTCCACGGTGCGGACGATCGAGGACGTCTCCCTGGTGCCGGCCTTCTTCGCCGAACTGTCCGGCCGCTGACCTCGTAGCGCCGTCGCGATATCGGCTGCCGCGACCTGTCGAATTCCCGGTGTGGCCGGTGGGACGCCTGTGATTGTGATGCAATACGGCGGACGTACGGACGGCAATACGAAGGACAGGTTGCGATGACCCTTTCGCGGCGGGACATGTTGCGGTACGCGACGCTCGGATCGGGCGTCGCGTTGATCTCTGCGCTCGGCGCACCTGGCCTGGCCCAGGGGCGCCCGGTGCTCGGGACCATCATCGACTACTCGGCCGCCGTGCCGTCGCCCTCGTCGATCCGCGCCGCCGGCCATATCGGCGCCATCCGGTACGTGTCCGACGCACGCCCCGACGCGGCGTGGATGCGCGCGAAGCCGCTCACCGGACGGGAAGCGGACGCGCTGGTCGACAGCGGCCTCGAAGTGGTCTCGTGCTACCAGTACGGCAAGGCCGAAACCGCCGACTGGCTCGGTGGTTACGAGGCGGGTCTGAAGCACGCCCGGCGCGGCCTCGACCTCCACTACGCGGCCGGTGGCCCGGAGAACCGGCCGATCTACGCCTCGATCGACGACAACCCGACCTTCGAGCAGTTCACCCTCCAGGTCGTGCCGTACCTGCTGGGCTGGCAGGAAGTGGTCGGCGCCGGAAATCTCGGTGTGTATGCCAACTCGCCGACCATCGACTGGGCGTCGGCGATCTCCCTCGGGTCCTTCTACTGGCAGCACGACTGGGGCACGCCCAAGGGGTACGTGCATCCGCGGGCGAACCTGCACCAGATCCCGGGCGAGGTCCGGATCGAGGGCATCGGCGTCGACATCAACCACGTGCTCACGCCCGACTACGGCCAGTGGTCGCTCGCCGGCAGCGCACCGAGTTCGGACCCGGGACTCCTGGGAAGTTAGCGCTCGGGTCGGGTCTCGTCGACGGGTCGCACGGAGCGGCCCGGCGGCGGGATGAGGACCGTGAAGACCAGCGCCACCACTGCCGCGCCCACCGCCACCAGGAAGCTGACGCGGAAACCTTCGAGGGCGGGCACCACGGAGTCGCCGATGCGCTGGGTCATCGCCGCCAGCATCACACCCACCACCGCTGCGGCGCTCGTCGTGCCGATCGACCGCATCAGGGTGTTGAGGCTGTTGGCCGCGGCGGACTCGCGCAACGGCACGGCGCCCATGATGAGCGCGGGCATCGCCGCGTAGGCGAGACCCACACCGGCGCCGATGAGCATCGAGGCGCCGACGATGTGCCAGACCTCCTGGTACAGCACGTACGCCATCAGATAGCCGAGGCCTACGAGCACTGCGCCGCAGCCGAGGGTCACGCGGGCGCCGAACCGCGTCGTGATGCGCGCCGAGACGGGGGACAGCGCCATCATGACGAGTCCGGCGGGGGCGAGCGCGATCCCGGCGGTGACCATCGTCTGCCCGAAACCGTAACCGGTCTCCGTCGGCGCCATCAGCAGCTGCGGAAACGCCAGGATGTTCGAGTACATCGAGAACCCGAGCGCGACCGACGCGAGATTCGTCATGAGGATCGGCCGGCGGGCGGACAGTCGAAGGTCCACGAGCGGACGCGATATCCGCAGTTCGTACAGGCCCCAGCCGACGAACACCACGAGTGCCCCGGCGAGCATCCCGAGGGTGGCCGGGGCGGTCCAACCCCAGTCGTTGCCCTTGGTGACCGGCAGCAGCAACAACACGAGGGCGACGGAGAGCAACAGTGCCCCGGCGACGTCGAAGCGTCCCGGATTGCGTTGCGACGATTCGGGCACGACGAACAGGATCGCGGCGATCCCGATGAGCCCGAGGACCAGTGACGCGACGAACAGCATGTGCCAGTCGGTCGCCTGGGCGACGAAGGCCGCGGTGGGAAGGCCGATCGCGCCGCCGACACCCATCGTGGCGCTGATGGTGGCCATGGCGCCCGGGAGTCGCCGGGAGGGCAGCTCGTCGCGCAGGATCGCGATACCGAGCGGGATCGCGCCCATCGCGGCGCCCTGGAGAGCCCGGCCGACCACGAGCGGGACGAGGGTCGTCGCGAGCGCGCAGACCGCCGAACCGAGCACCATGAGCGAGAGCGAGGTCAGCAGCATCCGGCGTTTGCCGAACATGTCGCCGAGGCGACCGCTGATGGGGGTGACGACCGCGCCGGCGAGCAGAGTCGCCGTCACAGCCCAGGACGTGTTCTCGGGTGACGCGCCGACGAGCACCGGCAGCCGGGGGAGGATCGGGACGATCAGGGTCTGCATGAGCGCGACGCTGATACCGACGGTCGCGAGGACCGGCACGATGCCACGCGGGGCAGGAATCTCCCGGGTGGAGAGCGGTGTCTCTACGGCCATGCGGCTCCTCGGTCCGGGGCCGGGGTGACGCGGCCTACGACGACAATTTGTGCGCAATACGAACGACGCTGCCATCGTTGTCTAACACGGCAGGGCCGTCGATCCCTAGTACCCTCCCGCCTTCCGGTCCTGCGTGGCCGTTCGACCGGCGTCCGGTGTCAGGACTGACAGTGCTTGTCGGGCTCGGATTCGTCGACGGTGATCGAGAGCGGCGGATGCTCGTCGGGCGCGGAATGATCGCCGCGCCACGCCAGCAGCGACCAGCGCGACAGGCCGGACAGTGCCGAGCCGAGACTCGCGAACGACAGTGAGGACAACGCCGAACCGAACGACCCGACGGAGCCGATGGACAGGACCGACCCGCAGCTACCGATCGACAGGATCGAGTACGAGGAACCGATCGACAGGATCGACCGCTCCGAGGCGATCGACAGGATCGAGCGGTGAGAGAGGAGCGAGCGGCGGGAATTCACGGACGCGGCGCCGGCCGGGTGCCGCAGACGACGCTGCTTCGACGGGATGCGCGACGCGGTGAAGGCCATGCTCCGGTCTATCACGCCCGGCGTCGACGGGGGAAGACACGAAGGCNNNNGGCCTTCGGTGAGTACGTGAATCAGGGAACGGCGACGAGACCCACGGTGGGCAGGAAGGTGCACGAACGCGGATCGGCGCCCTCGTCCTGCGTGGTGATTCCACCGGAGATCACGGCGAGGACCTGACCCGAACCGGTGTCGGCGATCGCGCTCAGCGTGGTCGGGCCGTCGGGGTTGATCTTCGCGTCGTTGGTGAGCGGCTGCGTGCCTGTGCGTCCGTTGGAGACGTTGACCCAGCTCAGGGTGAGCGGCTGCTGCTGTTCGCCGGCGGCGGGTGCGGTGCCCAGCGCGGTGAAGACGAAGCCGGTCTGGCCTGCGCCCGGTCCGGGAGGGGGAAGGTGCGACGGACCCGCGACCGCGAGGGCGGTGCCCACGGAGTCCTGGCTGTCGCCGATGCAGCCCTTGCCGATCGTCGGGTAGAGGAACTGCGAGATCACCACGGCGCCGGGCTCGGGGATCTCGGGTCCGCCGCCGCCGCTGCCGTCGAGGAAGGTGATGACGCGCTGGAGCGTGCTCTTCACCGACTCGGGGAGCTCGGAGTTCGCGAGCAGTTCCTTGGCCTGCGCCAGCAGGTCGTTCTTGCCGTCGGCCGCGTCGGCGACATCGGCGGGGCCCGCGGCCGCACCGATGATCGCGGGCGCGAGGGAAGCCAGGGCCTCGACCTCTTCGGGGTTCGCCCGGACCCCGGCGAGCAGGTCGGTCAACGACTCGACGGAAAGATCAGCGGGAATCTCGAACTGGGGCAGTTCGACGAGCCCTGCCAGATCCGGCAGCGCGGGTGGCGCCGGTTGCGCGACGGCCTGCGTAGGCACGGCCAATCCCGCGGTGGCGGCGAGTGCGCACAGCGTGAGCGCCCGTCGCATTCCTCGAGTACGAAGCACTGTTCCCCATCCTTGTCGTTGAAGCATCCGGTTGTTCGGGACGAACGACCGGATGCTGACGGCTCGAGGGGACACTCTATGGACCCCCCGCACACGGGACAAGCCTGCCGTTTCGGAACGGCGCGCCCATCGCTGGTTCGGGATTCTAACCACGGGGTGTTCCGTCCCTCGGATCCTGTCGAACATAACGCGTTCGACCTGAGAAGATTGTGACTGTAGATGAAATCGTTACGGGAGTGAACTCCGGTTCGTTTGCATGCCTATCGGAACGGTAATCTCCTTCGCCGGGTCCGGTTCACCGGACGGACGTTCGACGGGAGAGGCCGCACCGCAGTGCCACGAGGGTTTCCTTCGCACCGGATGTGGTGGTGCGCGGCGTTACTGGCGCTGTCCGTCGTCGTCCGGCTCGCCTGGGGATTCATCACTCCCAACGGCATGAACCTCGTCGACCTGCACGTCTACGTCGACGGATCGGCCGCTCTGCTGCAGGGCGACCTCTACGGGTTCACCTATTCGGAGGACACCCCCGACTTCCCCCTGCCGTTCACCTATCCACCCTTCGCCGCGCTCGTCTTCCTGCCCCTGCACCTGATCCCGTTCGGGATCCTGGGCGTGGCCTGGCAGCTGCTGACGGTCGCGGCGCTGTTCGCCGTCGTGTGGATCTCCCTCGAACTCGTCATGGGCGCGCGGGCACGGAGCCGGTCGTGGGTCGGTGTCGCGATGCTGTGGACGGCTGCGGGCATATGGACCGAGCCGGTACGCACGACCCTCGACTACGGCCAGATCAACGTCTTTCTCGTCCTCGGCGTGATGCTCGCGGCCCGCAGTTCCCGATGGTGGCTGTCGGGTGGACTCGTCGGCGTGCTCGCCGGGATCAAGCTCACGCCCGCCATCACCGGACTGTACTTCCTCGCGCAGCGACGCTGGCGGGAGGCGGTGTTCTCCGCGGTCGTCTTCGTGGGGACCGTCCTGGTGAGCCTGCTCGTGCTCGGCTCCCAGGCCGCCACCTATTTCGGGTCCCTCTTCGGCGACGCGGATCGGATCGGGCCGGTCGTGTCGGTGTGGAACCAGTCGCTGCGCGGAGCGCTGGGTCGTCTCGCGGGTGAGGACGTCGGACTCGGGCCGGTGTGGCTGGTCGGCGTCGTCGTCTGCGCGGTCCTCGCGTTCGCGGCGTGGCGGTCGCTGGAACCGCTGGCCGACGGAACGCGCGACCGTCTCGGCACGCTGCTGATCGTGCAGCTGTTCGGTCTGCTCGTCTCGCCCATCTCGTGGGTCCACCACTGGGTGTGGGTGGTCCCGTTGCTGCTGTGGCTTCTCTACGGACCCTTGGCGCGGTCGCTCGGAGCCCGCATCGTCGCCGCGTGCTGGGCCGCGGTCACGCTGATCGGCGTTCCGTGGGTACTGAGTACGGCGCAGAACTCGATCTGGGACGTCGAACGTCCCGCTCCGCTCGCCTGGCTCGGCGCCGTCAACGTGGTCGGTGTCCTCGCCGTCTACGTCGTCGTGATCCTCGCGGCCCGGGGACGTGAGGAGCAGGACGAACGGGTGACTACAGACCCGAGCGCCGTGCCTCCTCGTCGATCCGACGCGCAAGAGCCGGATCCGACTCCGTGATGCCACCGGCGGAATGCGTGCTCAACGCGAAGGTCACCTTCCGCCACCTGATGTCGATGTCCGGATGGTGATTCGCCTCCTCGGCGACGACGGCCACCCGGTCGACGAGCGCGATCGCGTCGGGGAAGGTGGGCGCCTCGATGGTGCGGACCAGCGACTGTCCCGCGCGGTGCCAGTGCGGCAACTCGGCCAGCGCGGCGTCGATCTCTCCGTCCGTCAGCAGCTGGGACATGACTCATTCTGGGACGATGCAGGTCATGTCTGCAAGCACATCGTCCGCGAGTACACCGGCGCCCGACGGGCACGTCGTGGCCGGCGCCGTCATCCGGGACGGACGCGTGCTGCTCGCCCAGCGCACGCGGCCCGTCGACCTCGCGGGCCTGTGGGAGTTGCCCGGCGGCAAGGCGGAACCGGGGGAGAGCGTGGAGGCGGCGCTCGTGCGGGAGCTGAGGGAAGAACTCGGTGTCGAGGTGCGCGGTGCGGAGCGACTGGGGGTCGCGGTGCCGTTGGCCGGAGGTCGCGAGTTGTGTGCCTACAGGGTCGAACTCGTCTCGGGTGATCCCGAGCCGCTGGACCACGCGGCGTTGCGGTGGGTCGACGCGGACGAACTCGGGCAGGTCGATCTCGTCCCGGCCGATCGTGCGTGGATTCCCGACCTACGCGAACATCTGCGGCGCTGAGGTCATACGGCGCATGCCTTGTGGTCAGGCGGCGCGGGCCTTGTCGAGATACTTGCGCAGTTCCTTCTTGCTGAGGCCGTCGTTCTCGACCTTCTTCATGCGCATGACGACGACGGGGCATTCGAGGCACCGCGTCTTCTTGCGGCAGCACTTCTTCTTCGGCTTCAGGCCTGCGACCTTGCTCGCCTTCACCTTCCCCATACGTCTCGCCTGCCTTCCACGGTCCTGCGCGCGGCGAATCCACCGGCGGGCGAAGGTTAGCATCCCCTTACTTGTGAACCAAGGGGTGCATGTGGTGCCGGATTCGGCGGTTACGTCTCCTGGGGGAGTGTCGAGCGTCACCCCGATCGTCGCCGACCTGCGGGTATCTGATGAGGTAGAAGCGGCGACCGACGAACGGCCTGTAAAGTGTATTGACGGCCGCAGTGCCTGCACGCCGAGAATCGGACGAGGCAGGTAGCTCGCAATCTCGCGTCGCGGCCATCGAGACGAACGCCGTACGGGCGAGGTGCCGACCGGGTCCAGTGCCGTGTGGCCGGACTACAGCCAGGAGAGCTATCGCGTGAGCACCGCTGATTTTCGGAACGTCGCCATCGTGGCGCACGTCGACCATGGAAAGACCACTCTCGTCGACGCCATGTTGCGCCAGTCGGGCGCGTTCGCCGAACGTGCGGAACTCGTCGACCGGGTCATGGACTCGGGCGACCTCGAGCGCGAGAAGGGCATCACCATTCTCGCGAAGAACACCGCGGTGCACCGTCACCACCCGGACGGCACCGTCACTGTCATCAACGTCATCGACACCCCCGGCCACGCCGACTTCGGCGGTGAGGTCGAGCGCGGCCTGTCCATGGTCGACGGCGTCGTCCTGCTGGTCGACTCCTCCGAGGGCCCGCTGCCGCAGACCCGCTTCGTGCTCCGCAAGGCGCTCGCCGCGTCGCTGCCGGTGATCCTCGTGGTCAACAAGACCGACCGCCCGGACGCCCGCATCGCCGAGGTCGTCGAGGAGAGCCAGACCCTGCTGCTCGACCTCGCGTCCGACCTCGACGACGAGGCCGCCGAAGCCGCCGAGCTCGCCCTCGAGCTGCCCGTCCTCTACGCCTCCGGTCGTGAGGGCAAGGCCTCGAAGAAGCAGCCCGAGAACGGCCAGGTCCCCGACGCCGAGAACCTCGACGAGCTCTTCGAGGTCCTCATGGAGTGCATCCCCGCACCCAAGGGTGATCCGTCGGCGCCGCTGCAGGCCCACGTCACCAACCTCGACGCCTCCGAGTTCCTCGGTCGTCTCGCGCTGCTGCGCATCCACCAGGGTGAGCTGCGCAAGGGCCAGACCGTCGCGTGGATGCACGCCGACGGCGTCAAGAACGTCAAGATCACCGAGCTGCTCAAGACCGTCGGTGTCGAGCGGCAGCCGGGCGAGGTCGCGGTCGCCGGCGATATCGTCGCCGTGGCCGGTATCCCGGAGATCATGATCGGCGACACGCTCGCCGATCCGGAGAACCCGGTGGCGCTGCCGCGCATCACCGTCGACGAGCCGGCCATCTCGATGGTCATCGGCACCAACACCTCGCCGCTCGTCGGCCGGGTCAAGGGCCACAAGCTCACCGCTCGCATGGTGAAGACGCGGCTCGACTCCGAGCTCGTCGGCAACGTCTCGCTGCGCGTCCTCGACATCGGACGCCCCGACGCGTGGGAGGTGCAGGGCCGAGGCGAACTCGCCCTCGCCATCCTCGTCGAGCAGATGCGCCGTGAAGGCTTCGAGCTGACCGTCGGCAAGCCGCAGGTGGTCACCCGCACCATCGACGGCAAGCTCCACGAGCCCTACGAGGAGCTGACCATCGACAGCCCCGAGGAGCACCTCGGCGCCATCACCCAGCTGCTCGCGAACCGCAAGGGCAAGATGGTCCAGATGACCAACCAGGGCACCGGCTGGGTTCGTATGGAGTTCATCATCCCGTCGCGCGGTCTGATCGGTTTCCGTACCGACTTCCTCACGGAGACCCGCGGCACCGGCATCTCGAACGCCATCTTCCACGGTTACGCGCCGTGGGCCGGCGAGATCCGCGCCCGCCACACGGGTTCGCTCGTCTCCGACCGTGCAGGCTCGGTCACCCCGTTCGCGATGATCCAGCTCGCCGACCGCGGCACCTTCTTCGTCGAACCGGGCAGCGACACCTACGAGGGCCACGTCGTGGGCATCAACCCGCGCGCCGAGGACCTCGACATCAACGTCACCCGCGAGAAGAAGCTCACCAACATGCGCTCTTCGACCGCCGACGTGATGGAGACCCTCGCCAAGCCGATCGAGCTGACCCTCGAGGCAGCGCTCGAGTTCTGTGCTGCGGACGAGTGCGTCGAGGTCACGCCGGAGGACGTGCGCGTGCGCAAGCTGCACCTCTCGCAGACCGACCGTGCGCGTGCGCGGTCGCGGGAGAAGGCCCGTAACAAGTAGTCCAGGTGTGGGGTGGCCCCGGCGAGCGCATGCTGGCCGGGGCCACCCACGTACCACCTGCCTCACGGAAGGAGCCCGAGTGTCGCGTACGCGCGCTCGTCGCCGACTGATCGGGGCGACGGCCGGCCTGGCCGTGGCTGCGCTGGTCCTCACCGGTTGCACCGCCGACCCGCCGCCGCCCATCGAGCAGACGGAGCCGACCACGACCCCGGCTCCCGCTCCGAAGCGCAGCACGGTGGTGGTCGCGATCGACGAGGTCGGTTCGGGCTTCAACCCCCACCTGCTCGCAGACCAGTCGCCCGTCGCGAACGCCGTCGCCGAACTCGTGCTCCCGAGTGCCTTCCGGGCCGTGCCCGATCCGGAGAATCCCGCTGCAGCACTGTGGGTTCCGGACGACTCGCTGCTGCTGTCCGCCGAGGTCACCGACGAGGCGCCGTTCACCATCACCTACCGCCTGCGCGACGAGGCCCAGTGGTCGGACGGAGCGCCGATCGCTGCCGAGGACTTCCGGTATCTGTGGCGGCAGATGATCACCCAGCCCGGCGTGGTCGATCCTGCCGGCTACCGCCTCATCGACGACATCCGATCGTCGGGCGGAGGCAAGACCGTCACCGTCACCCTGCGCGAGCCGTATCCGGCCTGGCGCGAACTGTTCACGAATCTCTTGCCCGCGCACCTGGTCAAGGACACTCCGGGTGGCTTTTCCACCGGCCTGTCCGAGACGATTCCCGTGTCCGGCGCGCGATTCCACGTCGACAACGTCGATCGGGGGCGCGCCGAGGTGCTGCTCGAACGCAACGACCGGTTCTGGGGCACCCCGGCCGGACCCGACGAACTGCTCATGCGCCGCGCCGGCACCGATGCCCAGGTGACCGAATCGGTGCGCAGCGACGACGCCCAGGTGGTCCAGAGCGCGGGCGGTGTCGCTCTCGAGGCGCAGCTCGCCGCCGTGCCGGGTGTGCGCACCGGCGTCCAGCTCCAGCCGCGCACCCTCGATCTGACCCTCAACACGCGCACCGCCGAACTCGCCGACCCGGTCGTCCGGCGAGGCGTGCTCGACCTGCTCGACCCCGAGCTGCTCGGACTTGTCGCCACGGCCAACAGCACCGGGGTCGTGCGGGCGCGGGCCCAGGTGCTCGCGCCGTCCGATCCGGGATACACCGACACGATGCCGGCGCGTCTGCCCCGGGAGCAGGCCCTCGGACGTCTCGCCGAGGCCGGATATCTGCCCGTCCCGCCTGCCGTGCCCCCGGTGCCGACGGACCCCGACGCACCCGGCTCCGAAGCGCCGGAGGCCGCTGCACCGGAGACGGGGGCATCCGAGACGGGGGCATCCGAGACGGCGGCGCCGACGAGCGCGACTCCCGGACCGAGAACCCCCGACGGGCCGGCCCTGCCCGAGGGCACCCTGGCCCGGGCCGGCGTGCCGTTGACGCTGGTCGTGGGCGTGCCGGAGGGCGACGAGACCGCCCGCGCCGTCGCACGCACCGCCGTCGACCTGTGGCGTGGCGCCGGGATCGACGCATCGGTCGACGAACTGCCCCCCGACGAGCTGTACGGCGAAGCCCTCGTCGAGGGCACCGTGCACGCGGTCGTCGGCTGGATGCGTGCCGGTGGAGACCCCGCCACCGCCGCGCTGTCCCGATTCGGATGCGTCCCGGTGGCCGCAGCACCCACCGTGGCGGGGGAGGACCTGCCGACCGTGCCCGAGTCCGACCTCCCGGCGCAGCCCGACGCCCCCGGGACGGCGGAGGCGGCACAGCCGTCGGACCCCGCGACCACCACGCTCGACGAGGACGACGTCGAGGAACGTGAGGATGCGCTCGCAGCGCAGCTCGAGGCTCCGAGCAACCTCTCGGGTGCGTGCGATCCCGGTCTCGAACCCGATCTGCTCGCTGCACTGAACGGCACCACCGACCCGGCGAAGGTCGTCGCCGACGCGCAGGCCAGGCTGTGGGATCTTGCGGTGAATCTGCCGATCCTGCAGGACCGGGCCGTTGTCGCCGCCGGTCCGGGCGTCGAGAACGTCTCGCTGACAGCCGCTGTCGCCACCGGTATTCTCGGCGACGCCCATCTGTGGGGAAGGACCACACCGTGACCGATGCTCCGGGAGCTCTCCCCGACGTTGCGGATCGACGACTTCTGCTCGTCCACGCCCATCCCGACGACGAAACCCTCACCACCGGCGGCACCATCGCCCGGTACGTCGCCGAGGGCGCCGAAGTCACCGTCGTGACCTGCACGCTCGGTGAGGAGGGCGAAGTGATCGGCGACGAGTGGGCCCAGCTCACCGCCGACCGCGCCGATCAGCTCGGCGGATACCGCATCCTCGAACTCACCCGGGCGCTCGACGCGCTCGGCGTCGAGCGACCGCGTTTTCTCGGCGGTGCCGGGCACTGGCGCGACTCCGGGATGGCGGGCACCCCGTCCGCCGACAATCCTCGCGCCTGGGTCAACGCCGACCACAATGAGGCGGTCGAAGCGCTCGTCGCCGTGATCCGCGAGACGCGTCCGCACGTGGTCGTCACCTACGACCCGTTCGGTGGCTACGGGCATCCCGACCACATCGCGGTGCACGAACGGGTGACCGCCGCCGTCGAAGCGGCCGGCACCGAGGACTATCCGTCCGCCGGGGCGGCGTGGACCCCCGCGAAGGTGTACTGGACCGTCGCCGAACGGTCCGCGCTCGAACGCGGCATCGCCGCCATAGGCACGCTTCCCGAGGGCTGGCGCCGACCGGCGGCCGGCGAACTGCCGAGCGTGCCCGACGACGAGGTCACCACCGTCGTCGACGTCCGCTCGGTTCTCGACGCGAAGCGGACCGCGATGGCCGCGCACGCAACCCAGGTGCTGGTCGCGGAGGACGGCGAGCAGTTCGTGCTCTCCAACCTCGTCGCCCAGCCCGTCTTCGACCAGGAGCACTTCGTGCTCGTGCGCGGGCAGCTCGGCCTGACCGACTCCACGGGACGAGAGGACGACCTCTTCTCCGGCATCGGCTAGTGTGATCTGCGTCATCAACGAGGCTGTGGGTGGTTCGCGTCACCCGGCCTCGCGCACCACGCAGGCACACCGTACAGGGGGTTGTCGATGTACAACTGGTCCGTCCAGAACCAGATCGTCGCGTTCGTGGATTCGTTGAGGCCGTACGCCGACGAGATCCGGGCCGACTACTGGCACGCCCTGTACTCCTTCGCCGACCAGCAGAGCGCGCTGCTCACCATGCTCGGATACCCGCCGGTTCCCTGACGTCCCGTGCGTGGGTCGCGGATGGTTCCGCGGACCCGGTTGCGCTCGGGCGCGTCCTGTAGCGCACCATCGAAGCATGACGGTCGATCCAGCAACCGCTGCACCCCTCGCGTCACCGGCGGACATCCAACCCCGCCGGGGGCTCGTCGCGCTGCTCGTGCTCGACGGTGCGCTGTGCGCCCTGTTGTCGGTCTTCTATCTCGGCGTGTACATCGCCGGGGTGCCCTTCCCGATCACCATCCTGCTGGCCGGCGTCGTCAACCTGCTGCTGGTGATGGCGGTCCGCGCCGAGACCGGATCCCTGCGCAGCGCGGCCCTGCCGCTGCTGGCCTGGGCCGTCGTCTTCCTCGTCTGCCTCGTGGGCGGCCCGGGCGGCGACCAGCTGGCGCTCGGCGACTGGCGGACCCTGCTGCTGCCCGTGGCCGCGCTCGCCCCCGCCGGCGGCTACCTGTTCTCGGCCCGCATCAAGGAGATCACTCAGGCAGTGGGAGGGACGCAGCCCGCGCCGCGTCCCTGAGCACCTCGGTCACCATCTCCTTCGTCAACCGGCCGGTGAAGGTGTTCTGCTGGCTGACGTGATAGCAACCGAACAGGTGCAACGGGTGCTTCCGCGCCTCGGTGGGAGCGAGCAGCACATGTGCGCCGTGCCCGAACTTCGGGCGGGGAACCGGGATCGTCCACCCCGCCGCAGACAGGACGGGTAGCAGCGCCTGCCACCCGAACCCGCCGAGCACGACGACCGACCGCAGCGTGGGGGAGAGCAGCTCCAGTTCCCGTTCGAGCCAGTGCCGGCAGGTGTCGCGTTCGACGACCGTCGGGCGATTGGCCGGTGGCGCGCAGTGCACCGGCGACGTGATGCGCGTGCCGAACAGCTCGAGGCCGTCGCCGATGTGCGTCGCGGTCGGTTGCGACGCGAGTCCCGCGTCGTACAGGGCCGCGTACAGCACGTCGCCCGACCGGTCTCCTGTGAACATCCGTCCTGTGCGGTTCCCGCCGTGCGCGGCGGGCGCCAGCCCGACGATCAGCAGGGACGCATCGGCCGGGCCGAAGCCCGGGACGGGCCGGCCCCAGTACTCCTCGTCGCGGAAGGCCGCTCGTTTCTCCCGCGCGACCTGCTCACGCCATGCGACCAGCCGCGGACACGCGTGGCAGTCGACGAGCGCGTCGTCGAGTTCGGCCAGAGTCGCCGGGGGCGTGCCGTGCAGGGGGCCTTTGCCGGATGTTGGCTTCATCGGTCGATCCATGCTTCTCCCATACCCGGTGTGACCTCCTGGACAAGCGCCCACGCCTCGTCCACGGGGATGTCGATCACCTCGTAGCGTCCCGCACCCGCCGGCGTCGCCGCGACGACGGTGGCGAGACCGGCACGGCGCTGGAAGAAGGTCTGCCGCACCGTCCAGCCGATCACACCGTCCGCGTCGAGGCAGATGCGTTGCCGGTCGATCGAGCCGCTGCGGGCGACGAGATGCCCATCGACGACCGCGTGACCGAGACCCCGGTAGCGGTCCTGCGCCAGCGCGCACGCCCCCGCGACCAGCACCACGACCACCGTGGCGATCACGGCGAACGGCACGTGCCGGTCGGTGACGGTCAGAGCGACGAGCCCGGCGGCGACCACGACGGCCACCGGCCACAGCGTCCGCGTGTAGCGGCGACGACGGGCACGGGGACCGTGACTGCGCAGCGGAACGTCGAGCGGCAGCCGCCCGGTGAGCACCTCGGCCGCGACCCGCCGGACCTCCCCGTCGGGCGCCGACGGCAGGACCAGCGACGAACCGCCCTGCTGCGCGGTCCTGCCCGTCATGACGGCGTCGAGCCGTGCGGCGCCGACGAGCCGCAGCGCCAGCGGTTCGTGCAGCGCGACCCCGCGCAGCCGCGCCCGGTCGAGGGTGGTGTGACGGGTCGTGAGCAGGCCGTGCGCGATGCGCAGGACCCGGTGGTCGTCGGTCACCCGCAGATCGCCGTAGAGCAGCAGGTACCGCACGCACGCGGCCGGGCTGGCGACGAGCACGACGACCAGCACGAGGATCACGAGCGCAACCACCAGGCCGAGGTCCTCCGCGGTCTCCACCGCGCGGCGGACGACCTGCGATTCGGCGATCCACCGGCCGAGCCCGAACTGGAAGGCGGCACCGGCGATGGCCGCGACGGCGAGCAGTCCCGTCGTGGAGAACGGCGCGTAGCGCACCCAGGCCGGGTCGAATCGCGCCAGCTGACGCTCGGTGACGGCAGCGGTCGAGGTCGTCTCGGCCGGCATGTCGTCCTGCTGCCCACCCCTCAGGAGAACGGCACGGAGCTCGGGGACTGCTGTGATCGGGAGGCCGTTGAGTTCGAACCGGTTGCGATCGGCGCCCCCGCTCTGACCCGTGCCGATCTTCACGACCGCGAGGCCCAGCACGCGATGCAGGAGGCGTTGCTCGACGTCCACCGATCGGATACGGCTGCGGGGGATCGACAACTCGCGTCGTTGCAGCAGGCCGCGGCGGAGTTCGACGTGCTGGGGTCCCACGCGGTAGGTGGTGGTGAACCAGCGCAGCAGACCGACCAGCACGAGCACGCCCGTCGCCGCGAGGCCCCACACGGGATTGCCGCTGGTGGTCCCGATGACGAACGAGCCGGCGAGGACGGGCAGCAGGCGCAGGATCTCCTCGATCGGGTGGATCAGCAGCATCCGGCGATCGAGGCGCGACCACGGCACCTCCTCGTCCGTCCCGGCCACGGGCGCGACTGCCTCGTTCATGTCGCGTCCGCCTCCGAGCTTGCGGCGAGCGTGGTCAGACGGGCGACGGTCTCGTCGGCGACCCGGCTGTCGAGCCCGACGATCTCCACCGCACCCGCCGCCGAGGCGGTGGTGACGGTGACGGTGGTCAGGTCGAGCCACCGGTCGAGCGGGCCCCGCTCGGTGTCGACGGTCTGGATCCGGGAGATCGGTGCGATGCGGTGTTCCTGCGTCCACCAGCCCGAACGCGTGTAGACCGCGGTCTCGTCCATCTCCCAGCGATGGACGCGGTATCGCCAGACCGGCACCACCGCGACGTGCAGCCCACCGAGGACGACGGTCGCCGCCGCGGCGGCGATGTGCCATCCCGCACCGACCGGCGCGACGAGCACCCACACGATCTGCGCGACGACCAACGGCAACCACATCAGAGCCGCGATCACGGCCCACAGCACACGCGCCTTCGGACTCGGCCGCCACGACGGCTCCCTCATCACCACGCCCGTCGCCGCTGCGCCCTCGACCGGCCCCGCCGGTGCACCCTCGTCGTCCTCCACCCGCACCTCCTGCTCCATCGGGCCCCGTGTCCGGTTCCACGCTAGGCTGGGATCCGTAGAACCCGGCCGGACTCGCCCGATCCGACCTCGCGATCGGGCCCTGTGAGGAGGAGATCGCAATGACGGAGTCGAATGCGCTCGACATCGAGATCCAGTCCGACAACGATTCCGAGGCCGACCGGATCGAGCAGGCCACTCCCGTCTACGACGATCCTGCCGACGACCTGCCTTCGGACGTGCCGCTCGAAGCCGATGCGGCAGACACCTACGAGCAGTACCGCGAAGTTCCCGCGGACGACGACTACCCGCACGAATAGACCCCGAAGTGGCATGGGGGTGTCCGTAGGCGCATGATCGGGCGCATGACCGATTCCGCAGACGACACCCCGCAGTCCGCGATGCTTCCGATCCCCACCGTGCGTCCCGGCGCCGCGTCCCGATCCACGGCTACTCCCTCGGGAATGCGTCGGGCGCTGCGCCGGGCACGCGACGGGGTCGCACTGAACGTCGACGAAGCGGCGGTCCTGCTGCAGGCCCGGGGCGCCGATCTCGAGGATCTCTGCGCGTCGGCGGCGCGGGTGCGCGATGCCGGCCTCCTCGCGGAGGGTCGACCCGGCACGGTCACCTATTCGCGTAAGGTCTTCGTCCCCATCACCCGGCTGTGCCGGGACCGATGCCACTACTGCACCTTCGTCACGGTCCCCGGCAAGCTCCGCGCCGAGGGGCACGGCATGTACCTCGAACCCGACGAGATCCTCGAGATCGCCCGTCAGGGAGCCGAACTGGGTTGCAAGGAAGCCCTGTTCACACTCGGCGACCGGCCCGAGGATAGGTGGCCCGAAGCGAAGCAGTGGCTCGACGAGCGCGGCTACGACTCCACCCTCGACTACGTGCGAGCGATGGCGATCCGCGTCCTCGAGGAGACCGGTCTGCTGCCGCACCTCAATCCCGGGGTGATGAGCTGGGCCGAGATCTCGCGGCTGAAGCCGGTCGCCCCATCGATGGGCATGATGCTCGAGACCACCTCCGAACGGTTGTTCACCGAGAAGGGGCAGTGCCACTACGGCAGCCCCGACAAGGATCCGGCGGTGCGGCTGCGGGTGCTCACCGATGCGGGCCGACTCGCGGTGCCGTTCACCACCGGCATCCTCGTCGGCATCGGTGAGGACTTCACCGAGCGTGCCGAATCGATCCACGCGATCCGCAAGTCGCACAAGGCATTCGGTCACATCCAGGAAGTGATCGTCCAGAACTTCCGCGCCAAGGACGACACCGCGATGCGCGAGCACGACGACGCCGATCTCGACGAGTTCCTCGCCGCGATCGCCGTCGCGCGGCTCGTCCTCGGGCCGGGCATGCGCATCCAGGCCCCGCCGAATCTCGTCTCGCTCGACGAGTGCCGCGCGCTGCTCGGGGCGGGTGTCGACGACTGGGGTGGTGTCTCGCCGTTGACGCCCGATCACGTCAACCCCGAACGGCCCTGGCCGAATCTGGACACCCTGGCGCGCCTGAGCTCCGAGGCCGGCTTCGAGCTCACCGAACGGATCGCCGCGCAGCCGAAGTACGTGCTCGCCGGGCAGCCGTGGATCGATCCGCGCATCACCGCGCACGTGCACGCCCTCGCCGATCCGGCCACGGGCCTCGCGCGCGAGGTGATCCCGTCCGGACTGCCCTGGCAGGAACCCGACATCGACTGGGAGTCGTCGGGTCGCGTCGATCTGAACTCCGAGATCGACGTGACCGGACGCAACACCGAGCACCGGTCCGATCTCGGGAGCGCCTTCGGCGACTGGGAGACCGTCCGCGAGCAGGTGCTCGAGCTGGGCGCCTCCGCACCGGTGCGGCTCGACAGCGACGTGCTCTCGGCGCTGCGCTCCGCCGAACGGGATCCGGGCGGTTGCACCGAAGCGGAGTACATCGCCCTCGCCAACGCCGACGGCGCCGGTCTCGAAGCACTCGTGGCGCTCGCCGACCAGCTGCGCCGCGACACCGTCGGCGACGACGTCACCTACGTCGTCAACCGGAACATCAACTTCACCAACATCTGCTACACCGGCTGCCGGTTCTGCGCCTTCGCGCAGCGCAAGGGCGACGCCGACGCGTTCACCCTCTCGGCGAGCGAGGTCGCCGACCGCGCGTGGGAGGCGCACGTCGCCGGCGCCACCGAGGTGTGCATGCAGGGCGGTATCGATCCGGAGCTACCGGTGACCGGCTACGCCGATCTCGTCCGCGCCGTCAAGGCGCGGGTGCCGTCGATGCACGTCCACGCGTTCTCGCCGATGGAGATCGTCAACGGTGTCGCGCGCAGCGGCACGTCGATCCGGGACTGGCTCACCGAACTGCGTGAGGCCGGGCTCGACACCATCCCGGGCACCGCCGCGGAGATCCTCGACGACGAGGTGCGGTGGGTGCTCACGAAGGGCAAGCTCCCGACCGCCGAATGGATCGAGGTGGTGACCACCGCGCACGAGGTGGGCCTGCGATCGAGCTCGACGATGATGTACGGGCACGTCGACCAGCCGCACCACTGGGTCGGCCACCTCGATGTGATCCGCGGGATCCAGGACCGCACGGGCGGATTCACCGAGTTCGTGTTGTTGCCCTTCGTGCACCAGTCGTCGCCGCTGTATCTGGCCGGCGCGTCGCGTCCCGGCCCGACCATGCGCGACAACCGTGCCGCGCACGCCCTCGCCCGGGTCATGCTGCACGGCCGGATCGACAACATCCAGACCAGCTGGGTCAAGCTGGGTGTCGCCGGGACGCAGGCCATGCTCGAGGGCGGGGCGAACGATCTCGGCGGCACGCTCATGGAGGAGACGATCTCGCGCATGGCGGGCTCGCAGCACGGTTCGGAGAAGACCGTCGCCGAACTGGTCGCGATCGCCGAGGGCATCGGGCGGCCGGCGCGCCAACGGACCACCGCGTACACGCCGATCGAGCTCCCGGTCACCTCGGGCTGACCCGCCTCGACGGTCTGCACTCCGAAGTAGGGGACCCTTACTCCGGAGTGCCGCACGGGGTCGGGGGATACTGGAGGACCGTGGGCGCCGAGGGTGCCCGCTCGGGCGAGACCGCGCAGGTCGGCGGGCTTACAGAGAGGCAGGGAGAACAGCAGTGACGTACACGATTGCGGAACCGTGCGTGGACGTGTTGGACAAGGCATGCATCGAGGAGTGCCCCGTCGACTGCATCTACGAGGGCGGTCGCATGCTGTACATCCACCCCGACGAGTGCGTCGACTGCGGTGCGTGCGAGCCCGTGTGCCCCGTCGAAGCGATCTTCTACGAGGACGACGTCCCGGACGAGTGGTCCGAGTACGTCAAGGCCAACGTCGACTTCTTCAACGATCTCGGCTCGCCCGGTGGCGCCGCGAAGCTCGGCAAGGTCGACTACGACCCGCCGTTCGTCAAGAACCTCCCTCCCATGGGCGAAGAGTGACGAACGGACCGGTGGAACTTTCGTGAGCACGCGTGTCCGCCGTTCGGTAGCGAAGAGCCTGCCGGACTTCCCCTGGGATTCCCTGACCGACGCGAAGGCGAAGGCAGCGGCGCATCCCGACGGCATCGTCAACCTGTCGGTGGGCACACCGGTCGACCCGGTCGCCCCCGTGATCCGGGAGGCGCTCGTCTCCGTCGCGGAGGAGCCGGGCTACCCGACCACGCACGGCACCGCCGAACTGCGGCGGGCGGCCGTGGGTGCGCTCGAACGTCGCTACGGCATCACCGGTCTCGACGACTCGGCGATCCTGCCGGCGATCGGCACCAAGGAGATGATCGCCTGGCTGCCGTCGCTGCTCGGCCTCGGTGCCGACGATCTCGTCGTGATCCCCGAACTGGCGTACCCGACCTACGAGGTGGGCGGGCTGCTCGCCGGTGCCCGCATCATCCGCGCCGACGGGCTGACCCGCCTCGGCCCCGAGGTCGCGTCGCTGGTCTTCGTGAACTCGCCGTCGAACCCCACCGGCAAGGTGCTCGGACCCGACCACCTGCGCAAGGTCGTCGACTGGGCGCGCAGCCGCAACGCGATCGTCGTCTCCGACGAGTGTTATCTCGGGCTCACCTGGGAGGGTGAGGCCCTGTCGATCCTGCACCCGAACGTGTGCGGGGGCGACCACACCAACCTCCTCGCGGTGCACTCGCTGTCGAAGACCTCGAATCTCGCGAGCTACCGGGCCGGTTTCGTCACCGGCGACGCCGACCTCGTCGCCGACCTGCTCGAGGTCCGCAAGCACTCCGGCATGATGCTGCCGCTGCCGATCCAGGCCGCGATGACCGCGGCACTGAACGACGACGAGCACGAGAACGCGCAGCGCGAGAAGTACCGCAAGCGTCGCGGGGTGCTCCTCGAGGCCGTGCGCGGCGCCGGCTTCACCGTCGACCATTCGGAGGCGGGCCTGTACCTGTGGGCGACGCGCGGTGAGGAATGCCGCGCGACCGTCGACTGGTTCGCCGAACACGGCATCCTCGTCGCACCCGGCGAGTTCTACGGTCCCGGAGGTGTCCTGCACGTCCGGATCGCGCTCACCGCGACCGACGACGCCATCGACGCCGCCGCTGCCCGACTGCGTGGATAGAGCGCAGCCACTGACAGTCGTAGACACCGATGCGACAGCGCTGACGCACCGCTCAGCGAGCAGCGCGCCGGTAGATTGGCCCCGTGAGTTCGTCCGGTGAGGATCCGCTGCTGTGGGTGCTCTACGTCGCCGTGGTGGCCATCGCTGCGGTGAGCGCGTCGCGCTCCCACTCGGGAAGCTCCGCACACGCGACGACGCGATCGTTCTGGTGGCCCCCACCCCTCGCGGCGACGATCCTGTGGTCGGTGGTCGCGGTGGCCTCACTCGCGCGACTCGTCTTCCCCGGACTGCTCGACGTCTTCAGGCGGCAGCCGGTCCGCACCCGTGACCGGGGGGAGTGGTGGCGTGTCCTCACCGCCGGTCTGATCGAGGACGGCGGCGTGCTCCTCACCGTCGTGAACCTGCTGTTGCTCGCGGTGGTCGCCGTCGCGATCGTGCGGGTGTGGGGGTGGTACCGCGCACTCGGGTTGTTCCTGGTCGGCCAGGTGCTGTGGGGGTTGTTCACCACCTTCGTCTTCCCGTCCGACGGCGCGGGAACGACCGGCGCGACGCTCGCCTCGGCCGCGACCCTGGCGGGACTGTGGCCGGTCGTCGGAGCGACACGCTCGCTGCTCGTCGCCTCCGCGGCGACCTTCCTTCTCGGTGTGGTCCTCGTGATCGCGGGCGACGCGCACGGCGTGGCCGTCCTCATCGGAATGCTGCTTGGCGCGGTCCTGGCCACCGTGCTTCCCCCGGCACATCTGGCGCGGACATCGATGTCCGCGGCGCGCGGCGACATTCACACCTGACCGCCACACCCGACCGCCTCCGCGAGGCCGCGGGAGCGATATGGAATCGTGGCTGCTGTGTCTGCACTGCTTCGTTCGCTGAACCCGCTGGCCGTCGCGCGCGGCGACGATCTCCCGGACGCCGTTCGTATCGACGGCCACACCTTCTCCCGTAGCGATCTGCTCGGCGCGGCCACCGCGGTCGCGGCGCGGGTCGCGCGAGCCGATCGGGTGGCCGTGCTCGCCACTCCGAGCGCGACCACCGTCGTCGCCGTGACCGGTGCCCTGCTCGCCGGGACGACCGTGGTGCCGGTGCCGCCGGATTCGGGGCCCGCCGAACTCGCCCACATCCTGAGGGATTCGGGTGCGCAGGCCTGGCTCGGTCCGGCGCCGGAGGTGCAGCATCCCGACGTTCCGCAGTTGCCGAGCCTGCCGGTCCGCCTGCACGCCCGCGACTGGCACCACCTGCCCGAGCCGAACCCGGCGCGAATCGCGTTCGTGCTCTACACCTCCGGGACCACCGGCGCTCCGAAGGGTGTGCTGCTGAGCCGCCGGGCGATCGCCGCGGGCATCGACGCGCTCGCCGAGGCGTGGGCCTGGACCGAGCGCGACACGCTCGTCCACGGACTGCCGCTGTTCCACGTGCACGGACTCGTGCTCGGTGTGGTCGGAGCCCTGCGTGTGGGCAGCCGGCTGATCCATACCGGGAAGCCCACTCCGCAGGCCTACGCCGAAGCGCAGGGATCCCTCTACTTCGGAGTGCCGACGGTGTGGACACGCGTCGTCGAGGACGAGGACTCCGCCCGCGCGCTCAGCGGCGCGCGACTGCTCGTCTCCGGCAGCGCGCCGCTGCCGGTGCCGGTCTTCGAACGACTGCGTGAGCTCACGGGGCTGGTTCCGATCGAGCGCTACGGCATGAGCGAGACGATGCTGACGCTCAGCACGCGGGTCGACGGCGAGCGCCGTCCCGGCTGGGTCGGCACGCCGGTGGCCGGGGTCGAGACGCGCCTGCGCGACGAGCAGGGCCGCGACGTGCCCCACGACGGGGAGAGCATCGGCGTCTTGCAGGTGCGTGGACCGATGCTCTTCGACGGCTACCTGAACAGGCCGGAGGCCACCGCGGCCGCGTGGACCGAGGACGGATGGTTCGTCACCGGCGACGTGGCGGCCGTCGACGAGGGCGGATTCCACCGCATCGTGGGTCGCGAGTCGACCGATCTGATCAAGACCGGCGGGTTCCGGGTGGGTGCGGGGGAGGTCGAGACCGTTCTGCTCGGGCATTCCGCTGTGCGGGAGGTGGCCGTGGTGGGCCTGCCCGACGACGACCTCGGTCAGCGGATCGTCGCGTTCGTGGTGCCCGCCGCCGACGGCCCGGAGGTCGACGAAGCGGAACTGATCGACCTTGTCGCACAACAGCTCTCCGTGCACAAGCGGCCCCGGGAGGTGCGTGTGGTGAGCGACCTTCCCCGCAATGCGATGGGCAAGGTGCAGAAGAAGAAACTGGGCTGACAGGGTCGGTCGGGAGCGCCCGCGGGCAAGTTCCTGTTACCGGAACTTCGTGGAAAATCGGTCACAGGGGTTGCATGTGTCACACTGCGAGGCGGATTCTCTACTGCACCGTATGTAGATCTACTCACTTCGATGGGGGTTCGAGGGATGTCTGTAACGGATCAGGTCCGGGTGCCCGGGCACGACCGTCGGGGGGACGGTGACAACGCCCCGCTCTTCCTGGTGGACGGGAAGCCCGCGTCCGTTCCGCTGCGCGATCTGCCGGCCGTGGCCCGCAAACTCGTGGCGCACTTCGCCGACAACGTGGCTCCGTGTTCGCTCCGACCGGGGGAATCGCTTCGCGGCGACGTCACCGAGGTCACCGTGCGCTGCCTGCGCATCGCGATCCATCTCCTCGACTCCGGAGAACTGCCGTCCGACGCGGAGCTCGCCGACCTGCGCAGCAGCGCCGCCCAGTGGGCCCGCGCCGGATTCCGGCTCGAGTACATGCTCCGGATCTACCACGAAGGCATCCGTCTCGGTTGGGAGCTGGTCACCGATCGGGCCCGGGAGGGGGACGTCTCCTCCGTCGCTGACGCGTCCCGCCTGTGGATGGCCCTGCTCGAGAAGGTCACCGTCGCTGCGACCACCGGTTTCGTCGCCGAACTCGACGCCATCCGCCGCGAACGCGACGTCGCCGCGCAGGAACTGGTCACCGCGCTGCTGAGCGGGCAGGACGCCGCGGCCGTCGCGCAGCGCTCCGGGCTGGTGCTCGCCGACACCTACACCGTGCTCGCGGTCTCGCTCACCCGACATCCCGACGAACGCAATCCGCACGTGCGGCCGGAGGTCGTCGCGCGGCGCACGCTGCGCCGGGTCGAGACCGAACTCGAGGCGATCTGCGAGGGCCGTCATCTTGCGATGCTCGGCCCCGAGGGCGGTACCGTCCTGCTCCCCGAATCACCGTCGACGGAGGCGATCGAGGAGTTCCGGCAGCGCATCGAGACCGTGGCCGGGGTGTCCGTCACGCTCGCACTCGTGCACGCTCCCGTCCGGGAGGTGCCCACCGCGGCGAAGCAGGCCCACGAGCTGCTCGACCTCGTGCGACGGCTCGGCCGTCCGGTCGGTGCCTACGGCATGGAGGATCTGGCCCTGGAATACCAGCTCACCCGGCCCGGACCGGCGCGCCGCCACCTCGCGCGCGTACTCGATCCGCTCGACGAATCACCCGAACTCGTCGAGACGCTGGAAACGCACATCGCCCACGATCTCAGTCGCCAGCTCACGGCCAAGACCCTGCACGTCCACGCGAACACCGTCGACTACCGGCTCAAGCGGGTCGCGCAACTCACCGGCTTCGACCCCACCCGGCCCTCCGGTCTGCGGCAACTGCAGGCGGCGCTGATCGCTCGACGACTCGAACTGGAGAGCTCCGAACAGGGCTGATATCGCGTCGGATTCGGCTTCGCGAGGCCTGTCGGTCTATATCATCGGTCTCGGGCGACCGAGGGGCGTCACCCGGAGTGAACGCGAGGGGGCCGACGCATGGCGGGGGAGTCCGAACCGTCCGAGTCGGATCCGCCGAGCCGTCGTGGCGGCGCGCGTGGGGGTGCACGGCCGGACAGGAGTCGGCAGGGCAGGAGTCGTGCGCGCTGGCTCGTCGTCGCCGCGATCCTCGTCCTCGCGGCCGGATCCGTCGCCTTCCTCGTCGTGGAGGGACAGAACGGGTGCGACGACTCCGAGCGCTACACCGTGGCGGTCACCGCTGACCTCGCACCGGTGATCGAGGAGACCACGGTACCCGAATGCACCGAACTCGAGATCGTCGAACAGGAACCGGGCGAGGTGTCGGCGCGACTGGCGACCGACGACGTTCCCGACCTGTGGCTCCCGGCGGGCGGCTGGTGGGCGTCGTGGGCGGGTGAGACCGCCACGGGCCCGGTGCGCACGGTGTCGACCCCGCTCGCCACCACGCCGCTCGTGATCGCGGGCGCGCCGGGCACCGTCGAACCGGCGGCCGACTGGCAGGAGGCCCTGTCCGATCCCGATCTCGTCTTCGGCAATCCGCTGCGCTCCGGCCCAGCGGCCGGGGCCATCCGCGCGGTGCTGGCCGAGGCCGCCGACGACCCCGTCGCGATGGGTACCGTTCGTCCCGTCATGGCGCCGCTCGCCGAGCGGGAGGGGGCCCGTAACGAGGAGGTGCCCACCGGATCGACGCTGCTCGAGGAGACCGTCGCGAACGGCGGGACGGTGGTGAGCACCGAACAGCAGGTCGAGGCCTATCGCAGGGTCCACGAACGCGAACTGGGTGTCGAGGTCCCCGCCACCGGCACACTGCTCGTGGACTACCCGGTGGTCGTGACCGCGCGTGGGGAGCGACACGACGCCGCGGCGGCCGCCGCGACCGCGCTGACCGACGCGCTGCACACCTCCGAAGGACTCGACAGGCTGGCCCGTCACGGTTTCCGGGACGGAGGCGGACGGCCCCTGCCCGACGACCGCGGTGTGGGCGCGGTCCCGGTGCTCGAACTCGACGACGAGACCGTCGCAGAGGAAGCGATGAACGTGTGGGCGTTGCAGGCTCTTCCCGTGCGCACCGTCTTCGCCGTGGACGTCTCCGCTTCGATGAACCGCAATCTCGGCGACGAGAGCCGGATCGAACTGGTCCGGCGCGCCGCGACCGCCGCCAACGAGGTCCTGCCCGGGAACGTCTCGGCCGGCCTGTGGTTCTTCGGCGGCGGAGTGAGCGACTACGCCACATTGCCGAACGACCGTGCCGAGGTCCCCGGGGACTTCATCGTGGCGGCCCCGATCCGGCGCTTCGATGCGGTGGTGGACGGCGGGACGCATCGCGACCGGCTCACCGCGCTCGTCGCACAGATGGCCGGCACGGCCGACGAGACCACCGCCCTCTACGACACGATCCTCGCGGCCTTCCGGTACGTGCAGGACAGCTACGACCCGCGAGCGGCCAACAGTGTCGTCGTGGTGACCGACGGTGCCGACGACGGCTCCGCAATCTCGAAGGACGAACTGCTCGCCGTCCTCTCGAACGAGAACGATCCGTCCAGGCCGGTCCGGATCGTGACGATCGGACTCGGCGAGGACGTCGACACCGCGACCCTCGAGCAGATCGCCGCGGCGACCGGAGGGGTGAACTACCGGACGAGCGATCCGCTCGACATCACCGAGCTCGTGCTCACTGCGCTGGCCGATCGGACGGGTGGCTGACGGCCTTCTTGTCGTGGGTGCGGTGCCAGAGCAGGCCGAGCGCCGTGATGATCAGGAACAGCACGAAGGTCGACGCGAGCTGGACCCGGGCCGCGCTGTCGGACAGCATCAGCACGATGAAGCCGATGAGCATCGCGAGCGTGAACCAGCTGAGATAGGGGAACAGCCACATGCGCAGGCGGATGGTGCCCTCGCGCTCGAACTTGCGGCGCAACCGCAGATGTGAGACGACGATGAACAGCCAGATCGCGATGAGCGCCGATCCGACGGCGTTGAGCAGGATCCCGAGGAGGGTGTCGGGCAGCAGCCAGTTGAGCCACACGCTGACGAAGCCGAAGAACACCGAGACGAGCACCGCGTTGCGGGGCACTCCGTGGTGGGTGAGCTTGCTGAGCCAGGCGGGGCCGTCGCCGCCGCGGGCCAGTGAGTAGGCCATGCGGGAGGTGCCGTAGACGTTGGCGTTGAACGCCGACAGCAGCGCGATCACCACGACGAGTTCCATGAAGCCGGACACGTAGGGGATGCCGGCGATGTCGAGCACCGAGACGAACGGGGAGGTCTCGCCGCTCGCCGCGGTCCACGGCAGCACGAGCACCATGATCGAGATCGACCCGAGGTAGAAGACCGAGATACGCCAGACGACGCTGCGCACGGCGGTCGCGATGGACCGTTCCGGGTCCTTCGATTCGGCCGCGGCGATCGTGACGATCTCGATGCCGCCGAAGGCGAAGGCCACCGCGAGCAGACCGGCCGCGACGCCGGCGATGCCGTTGGGTGCGAAGCCGTCGCCGTCGCCGAGCAGGTGGGTGGTGCCGACGGGTTCGGTGCCGGGAAGCAGACCGAACACGAGCAGGATGCCGATCACCAGGAATCCGAGGATGACCGCGACCTTCAGTGCCGCGAACCAGAACTCGAATTCACCGAAGTTGGCGACCCGCGCGAGGTTGACCACCGCGAAGAAGGTGACGAACACCAGCGCGACCACCCATTGGGGTACGCCCGGTAGCCACGACTGCACGATCGCGGAGGCGCCGGTGATCTCGACACCGAGCACCATGATCAGCATGAACCAGTACAGCCAGCCCATGCTGAATCCGGCCCAGCGGCCGATCCCGATGCGCGCGTAGTGGGAGAACGAACCGCTCACCGGCAGCGCGGCACCCATCTCGCCGAGCATGCGCATCACGAAGATGATCATCACGCCGGCGAGCAGGTACGACACGATGATGGCCGGACCGGCGGCGGCGATACCCACTCCGGAACCGAGGAACAGGCCCGCGCCGATGGCGGAGCCGAGTCCCATCATGGTCAGATGACGGACCTTCAGGCCGCTCCCGAGATGTTCGACTTCGGAAGCGGGCCGCTGGGTTTCACTCACAGTTTCTCGGTTCCGAATCTGTTGTGGGGTGCAGAGCTAGTCGTTGGCGTGCAGAGCCGCGTTCAGTTCGACTCCGCTGCCCTTGTTCGGCACGACCTCGACTGCGCCGCTCACCGAGTTGCGTCGGAGCAGGAGGTTGGATGCGCCGCTGAGGGTCGCGGCCTTGACGACGGTGCCGTCCGGGCCGGTGACCTTGGTGCCGGCGGTGACGTACAGGCCGGCCTCGACGATGCAGTCGTCACCGAGCGAGATGCCCACGCCGGCGTTCGCGCCGAGCAGGCAGCGCTTGCCGACGGAGATGACCTCCTTGCCACCACCGGAGAGGGTGCCCATGATCGAGGCGCCACCACCGATGTCGGAACCGTCGTCGACGACGACACCCGCGGAGATGCGGCCCTCGACCATCGAGTTGCCGAGCGTGCCGGCGTTGAAGTTGACGAAGCCCTCGTGCATGACGGTGGTGCCGGACGCGAGATGCGCGCCGAGGCGGACGCGGTCGGCGTCGGCGATGCGGACACCGGCGGGAACGACGTAGTCGACCATGCGGGGGAACTTGTCGACACCGAAGACGGTCACCGGTCCGCGGATGCGCAGACGCGAGCGCACGGTCTCGAAGTTCTCGAGCGAGCACGGGCCGTAGTTGGTCCACACGACGTTCGCGAGCAGACCGAAGATGCCGTCGAGGTTGAGTCCGTGCGGCTGGACGAGACGGTGCGACAGCAGGTGCAAGCGCAGGTAGGCGTCGTGAGTGTCGACGGGCGGCTTCGACAGGTCTGCGATGTCGGTGCGCACCACGACCTGCTGGACCTCGCGCGCCTCGTCGTGACCGGCGAGCAGGGCGAGATCGGACGGGATGTCCGTGCCCTCGAGTCGCGTGGTTCCGGTTTCGCTCGGCTCGCCGAGGGCGGGTGCCGGGTACCACGTGTCGAGGACGGTCCCGTCCTCCGTGATGTTCGCGATGCCTACTGCTGATGCTCCGTGTGCACTCACGGGTGAGAAGCGTACGCGAGGCGGTCCTGCGCCTGTGTCCCCCCTGAGAAAATCGTGTGCGGGGTCTGAGGGACGGACGCGTTTCGTATCGTGCAGGTATGCCCGTACCGCAGCTGGACCTGCACGCCGACCCCGTCGAACTGACCGCCGCGCTCGTCGACATCCCGAGCGTGTCGCAGGACGAGACGCTCATCGCCGACGCCGTGGAAGTGGCCCTGCGGGAGCAGACCGACGGCTTCGAGATCGTGCGCAACGGCAACTGTGTCCTGGCGCGGACGAACCGCCGGCTCGGCAGCCGCGTGATGCTCGCCGGCCACCTCGACACCGTCCCGATCGCCGACAACGTGCCGTCGCGGCGCGACGGCGACCTGCTGTGGGGCTGCGGCACCTCCGACATGAAGGCCGGCGACGCCGTCTTCCTGCACCTCGCCGCGACCGTCACCGATCCCGCTCACGACCTGACGATCGTGATGTACGACTGCGAGGAGATCGCGGCCGCGTACAACGGGCTCGGACGGATCGAGACCGAACTGCGCGACTGGCTCGACGCGGACGTCGCGATCCTCGGCGAACCCACCTCGGGTGAGATCGAGGCCGGTTGCCAGGGCACCCTGCGGGTACGCATCACGGCCGACGGTGTGCGGGCGCATTCGGCGCGCTCCTGGCTCGGCGACAACGCGATCCACAAGCTCGCTCCCGTGCTCGACCGTCTGGCCCGCTACGAGGCACGGTCGGTCGACATCGACGGTTGTGTGTACCGGGAAGGACTGTCGGCCGTGCGCATCGAGGGCGGTGTCGCCGGCAACGTGGTGCCCGACGCCGCTGCGCTCGACGTGAACTTCCGGTTCGCCCCGGATCGCAGCCCCGACGACGCACTCGCGCACGTCCGCGAGGTCTTCGACGGTCTCGCGATCTCGATGGAACTCACCGACATGTCGCCCGGCGCGCTGCCCGGACTGTCGAACCCGGCCGCGGCGGCGCTCGTCGAGGCCGCGGGCGGGAAGTTCCGGGCCAAGTACGGCTGGACCGACGTCTCGCGGTTCGCCGCGCTGGGGATTCCGGCCGTCAACTACGGGCCGGGCGACCCGAACCTCGCGCACAAGCGCGACGAGCACGTCGAGGTCGGGCGGATCACCGAGGTGACCTCCGTTCTGCGCTCCTATCTCACCCGATAACGTGGCCGCCATGTCCGGCGACAACTCCTCCTCCGAACGCGGCTCCCGGCGCGAGGTCGTGCACCAGGGCCCGGTGCAACTGCGCGGCTCTCTCGCCCGCGAGGCGACGACGATGGACCAGCGGCTGCTCGATCGCCGCGGCCCGTCCGACTGGGTGCACACCGATCCGTGGCGTGTGCTGCGGATCCAGAGCGAGTTCGTCGAAGGCTTCGGTGCGCTCGCCGAGGTGCCCCGCGCCGTCACCGTCTTCGGATCGGCGCGCACCCCGGCCGGTCACGAGGAGTACGAGATCGGCCGCGAGCTCGGCGCCGCACTCGTCCACGCCGGATACGCCGTCGTCACCGGTGGCGGTCCGGGCGCGATGGAGGCGGCCAACCGCGGTGCCAGCGAGGCCGGGGGACTGTCGATCGGACTGGGGATCGAGCTGCCCTTCGAGCAGGGCCTCAACGAGTGGGTCGATCTCGGCCTGAACTTCCGGTACTTCTTCGCGCGCAAGACGATGTTCGTGAAGTACTCGCAGGCGTTCGTGTGCCTGCCCGGGGGTTTCGGGACGCTCGACGAGCTGTTCGAGGCACTGACCCTCGTGCAGACCCGCAAGATCACGCAGTTCCCGATCGTGCTGTTCGGTTCGGAGTACTGGAACGGTCTGGTGGGCTGGCTGCGCGAGACCCTGGTCCGCGGCGGCAAGATCTCGCCCGCCGACCTCGACCTCCTCTTCGTCACCGACAGCGTCGAGGAGACGGTGGACATCATCCTCGAGGCGCATCGCGGCGAGGACGAGAACGAACTGTACGGAAACGGGAGTGGATGGTGACCGAAGCTCTGTCGGTCTGTGTGTACTGCGCGTCGGGCCCTGTCGACCAGAAGTTCCTCGAACTCGCCGCCGCTGTCGGCACCGAGATCGGCCGACGGGGCTGGCAGCTGGTCTCCGGCGGCGGCAACGTATCGATGATGGGCGCGGTCGCCGACGCGGCCCGCGCGGCCGGCGCGCACACGATCGGGGTCATTCCCAAGGCACTCGTGCACCGCGAGGTCGCGGACGTCGACGCCGACGAGTTGATCGTCACCGAGACGATGCGCGAGCGCAAACGCATCATGGAGGACCGCGCCGACGCCTTCCTGACCCTGCCCGGCGGAATCGGAACCCTCGAGGAACTGTTCGAGACGTGGACCGCGGGGTATCTCGGTATGCATGCCAAGCCGGTCGTCCTGCTCGATCCGACGGGGCACTTCGACGGCCTGCTCGGCTGGCTCGGGTCGATGGTCGACACCGGTTTCGTCGCGCAACGCGCACTCGACGGTCTCGCGGTCACCACCGACCTCGCCGATGCGCTCGATCGTTGCGCTGCGCCGTACGCGGCGGTCTGAGGTGTTCCACTTCGCCGCGCGCTTATCTACTCTTCGGTAAGTTCGGGGGAACGCCGTGGGTGTCGCCCGAGCGAGCCCGCCCGTCCCCGACGTCGCCGTGAGGAAATTTGTCGTGACCACTCGATCCGATCGAGACAATGCCCCCGTCGTGTCCCTGCCCGGACTCGTCTCGAAACTGCCCCGGATGACTACCGATCTCCCCATCGTGTTGCGCGGAGCAGCCGGGATGACCCGGAAGCCGACCGCCCGCGAGACGATCGGGTCGGTCTTCCAAAAGCTCGCCGAGCGTCACCCGGAGCGGCCCTTCATCCGGTTCGAGGGAGCCTCCATCGGGTACGGCGAGGCCAACGCGCAGGTCAACCGGTACGCAGCGGTGCTCGCCGATCGCGGTGTCGGCATGGGCAACGTCGTGGGCATCCTCATGGGCAACCGGCCCGAGACCCTGCTGGTCGCGCTGGCCGCGGTCAAGCTCGGTGCGGCCGCCGGCATGCTCAACATCAACCAGCGTGGTGAGGTGCTCGAGCACAGCCTGTCGCTGCTCGACAGCGCCGCCCTCGTGATCGGGGAGGACTGCGAGGAGGCCGTCGACTCTCTCGATGGCGAACCGCAGGCCCGCACCGTGCTGCGCTTCGATGAACTCGACACCGCCGCCCGCGACGCCGACGCGTCGAATCCTGCCGTCACCGAGGATCTGCGGGCGTCCGAGACGGCCTACTACATCTTCACCTCCGGCACGACAGGACTGCCGAAGGCCAGCCGCATGACGCACTTCCGGTGGCTGAAGTCGATGTCGGGTCTCGGCAGTCTCGGTGTGCGCCTGCGCCGCACCGACGTCCTGTACTCCTGCCTGCCGCTCTATCACAACAACGCTCTGACCGTCGCGTTGTCCTCGGTGCTCGCCGCGGGGGCCACCTTCGGGCTCGGCCGGAAGTTCTCGGCGTCCAACTTCTGGGACGACGCGGAGCGCAACGGCGCCACGGCCTTCATCTACATCGGTGAGATCTGCCGCTACCTGCTCAACCAGCCGCCGCGGGAGGACGACGCCGATCACGGGATCCGCCTGGCCGTCGGCAACGGCCTGCGCGCCGAACTGTGGGAGGAGTTCACCGAACGCTTCGGCATCGACCGCGTCGCGGAGTTCTACGGCGCGAGCGAATGCAACATCGCCTTCATCAACGCGCTCGACCAGAAGCGCACCGCCGGCATCTGCCCGCTGCCCTACGCCGTCGTCGACTACGACCCCGATTCCGGGCAGGCGCGCCGCGGCGACGACGGCCGCCTGAAGAAGGTCGGCAAGGGCGAGGTCGGGCTGCTCCTCGCGAAGGTCACCTCCCGCGCACCCTTCGACGGATACACCGATCCCGAGGCCACCGAGAAGAAGCTGCTGCGCGACGCGTTCTCCGACGGCGACGTCTGGTTCGACACCGGCGACCTCGTCCGCGACCAGGGCTGGATGCACGTCGCGTTCGTCGACCGGCTCGGCGACACCTTCCGGTGGAAGGGTGAGAACGTCGCGACCACGCAGGTCGAGGCCGCGGTGTCGTCGCACGAGACGGTCGCCGAGGCCGTCGTCTACGGCGTCGAGGTCGACGGGGCCGACGGTCGTGCCGGAATGGCCGCGATCACCCTGAAGGAGGGCTCCGAGCTCGACGGAGCGGCGCTCGCGAAGTCGCTGCACGACGCGTTACCGGACTACGCGGTCCCGCTCTTCGTCCGCATCGTCGACGAGCTCGAGTACACGACGACCTTCAAGAGCCGGAAGGTCGATCTGCGCAAGCAGGGCTACTCCGAGACCGGTGAGGACGAGGTGTACGTGCTCGCGAGTCGCAGCGAGGGCTACCGGCCGATCTTCGACGGCTTCGTCGACGGCGTCGCGCGAGGAGAATTGCCCGCTCGCTGAGCATGTCAGGATGGGATCATGAGCGGCCCCGCGACCGATGTCGACGAGCAGACCCCCGTGACCCGTCCCGGTCCGGCACCGTCCACCCTGTGCGGGCGCCCCGTTGCCACCGACCGGGCGCTCGTGATGGCGATCGTCAACCGCACCCCGGACTCGTTCTACGACCGGGGAGCGACCTTCGAGGACGACGCGGCGCTCGCCGCCGTCGACCGCGCGGTGGCCGAGGGTGCCGATCTCGTCGACATCGGCGGGGTGAAGGCCGGGCCGGGGGAGGTTGTCGACAGCGATGAGGAGATCCGGCGCGTCGTGCCGTTCGTCGCCGCGATCCGCGAGCGGTATCCGGATGTGCTCATCAGCGTCGACACCTGGCGCAGCGAGGTCGCGCGTCGCGCCGTGGGCGAGGGCGCCGATCTGATCAACGACACGTGGGCCGGTGCCGATCCCGAGCTCGTCGCGGTCGCCGCCGAACTCGGGGCCGGCATCGTCTGCTCCCACACCGGCGGTGCCGTCCCGCGCACCCGGCCGCACCGCGTGCGGTACACCGACATCGTCGGAGAGGTGGTCGCGGAGGTCGTCACCGCCGCGGACGCCGCCGCCCGCGCGGGTGTCGCGAGCGACTCGATCCTCATCGATCCGACCCACGATTTCGGAAAGAACACCCATCACGGACTCGCTCTGTTGCGACACGTGGACGTTCTTGTAAAAACCGGGTGGCCTGTGCTTATGGCGCTGAGCAACAAGGACTTCGTGGGGGAGACTCTGGGAGTCGAACTCGCCGACCGGTTGGAGGGCACATTGGCAGCGACAGCTTTGGCCGCAGCGGCCGGCGCACGGATGTTCCGGGTACACGAGGTGGCAGCCACACGTCGGGTGGTCGACATGGTCGCGGCGATCGCGGGCACACGCCCGCCGGCGCGCACGGTGAGGGGGTTGGCATGAGTGCACCTGCACGCACGTGGAACGAAGCCAACAGCTGGGATCGGCCCGCCTGGGCGATCGACGAGCTGATCGCGGCCAAGGCCGGCCGGACGGTGACCGTGGTGTTGCCCGCCCTCGACGAGGAGGAGACCGTCGCGGGAGTGATCGACACGATCCACCCGCTGCTCGGTGATCTGGTGGACGAACTGGTGGTCCTCGATTCTGGTTCCACCGACGAGACGGCCTCCCGAGCGCGGGCGGCGGGTGCCCGTGTCATGTCCCGGGAGGAGGCGGTACCGGGCATCGAACCGGTCCCCGGCAAGGGTGAGGTGCTGTGGCGGTCGCTCGCAGCGACCTCCGGCGACATCATCGCCTTCGTCGACTCCGATCTGATCGATCCCGATCCGGCCTTCGTGCCGAAACTGCTCGGGCCCCTGCTGCTCGGCGACGGCGTGCACCTCGTCAAGGGGTACTACCGGCGTCCCCTGCGCACCGGTGGTGGCGAGGACGCCCACGGTGGTGGCCGCGTCACCGAGCTCGTCGCACGGCCGCTGCTCGCGGCCCTGCGACCGGAGCTGACCTGCGTGCTGCAACCGCTCGGCGGTGAGTACGCGGGGACGCGGGAACTGCTCGAGTCCGTCCCGTTCGCACCGGGTTACGGGGTGGAGATCGGGTTGCTGCTCGACACCTACGACCGGTTCGGTCTCCACGCGATCGCGCAGGTCAACCTCGGGGTCCGCAAGCACCGCAACCGGCCGCTGTCCGAACTCGGGGCGATGAGCCGGCAGATCGTGGGCACGATGCTCTCGCGATGCGGGATCCCCGATTCGGGTGCGCCGCTCACCCAGTTCCTGGTGGAGGGCGACGCGTTCGTCCCGTTCGACACCTCCGTCGATCTCACCGACCGGCCACCGATGGTGACGGTCACCGGCTGAGCCGACCGTCCGGCACCGGCCCCGGCCGGTGTCGGACGCTCGTGCCAAGATCGGAGCATGCTCACGGTTCTGCTGTACGTGCTCGTGATGGCGGGCGTCGCCGCGGTGCTGTTCTTCGTCGCGAGCGCCGTCTTCGGCCGGGGCGAGACGTTGGCGCCGCTGCCTCCGGGCACCACCGTCACGGTGCTGCCGGCCACCGACGTCACCGGCACCGACATCCGCGGCCTGCGGTTCCAGCAGACCGTGCGGGGTTACAAGATGAGCGAGGTCGACTGGGCGCTCGATCGTCTCGCCCGCGAGGTCGACGAGCTGCGGGTCCGGCTCGCCGACGCCGAGGCCCGCGCGGCTGGAGAACCGGTCGACGGCGCCGGGCAGGACGTCGGGGCAGAAGAGCTCGAAGCGGAGGACGTTCCGGAGAGCGCATCGTCGGAGTCGACAGGGGAGACACTATGACGCCCGACGGGCAGGGGCCCGTGGTCGAGACCGGCGAGCACGCTGCCGTAACCGATACCGACGACCGCGTGCGGTGCCCGTGGGCCGTCGACGGTCCCGGTTCGTCGCTCTACCGCGACTATCACGACTACGAGTGGGGCCGGCCGCTCCACGGCCGCGACGAGATGTTCGAGCGGCTCTCCCTCGAGGCATTCCAGTCGGGACTGTCGTGGCTGACGATCCTGCGCAAGCGGGAGGCCTTCCGCGCGGCCTTCCAGGGTTTCGACGTCGAGGCGGTCGCCCGCTTCACGGAGGCCGACGTCGAGAGGTTGCTCGCCGACCCCGGCATCGTGCGCAACCGCCGCAAGATCGAGGCGGTGATCGCCAACGCGCGGGCCGTGCTCGAACTGCCCACCGACCTCGACGAGCTGCTGTGGTCGTTCGCACCGCCGCGACGCGCGCGACGGTCGGTAACGGTCGAGGAAATTCCGGCGGTGACGCCGGAGTCCACGGCGATGGCCCGTGAGCTGAAGCGTCACGGCTTCCGTTTTGTGGGCCCTACCACTGCCTATGCGCTGATGCAGGCCACCGGGATGGTCGACGATCACCTCGAATCGTGCTGGGTGTCACTCGCCCCGTAGAACCCGGAGGAGTCTCTTACCCAGGAGTCAGCTACGCGCACGTATTCCGGATAGGGAAGAATGAGAAGGTGCGCGTCGCCGCGACCGGCGATGCAACCACACGGTAACCCACGCGCCCGGCGGTCGGGTGCAGATTTGGAGGGAGCAGAGGATGGCGGCCATGAAGCCCCGGACCGGGGACGGTCCCCTCGAAGCAACCAAAGAGGGACGAGGAATCGTCATGAGGGTTCCACTCGAGGGCGGCGGACGTCTGGTCGTCGAGCTCACGCCGGAAGAGGCTGCGGCACTCGGCGACGAACTCAAGAGTGTCACCAGCTGATCGGCCCCTCTCAGGGCACTCCGGGCCCCGCGCTCCTCGGCGCGCGGGGCCCGGTGTCGTCCTGAGAACACGATCGGAGGCGCGATGCTCGCCGACGTGATCGACCTTCTCGCGTGCCCTCACTGCGAGTCCGCGCTCGACCTCGACGACAACGTCGTGATGTGCGATCGCGGGCACAGCTTCGACGTCGCACGCCAGGGCTACGTGTCGCTGCTCGCCGGCGGTTCGACGCCGTTCACCGGCGACACCGCCGACATGATCGCGGCCCGCGCCGACTTCCTCGGAGCCGGGCACTACGACCCCATCCGCAGCGCAGTGGCCGACGCGTGCGTCGACACCGCCGATGCGGTGGACACAGCCGATGCGGTGGACACAGCTGCCGACGCTGCGATCCTCGAGGTCGGGGCCGGTACGGGGCAGTACCTCGCGTCCGTGCTCGACGCCCTGCCGGCGGCGCGCGGCATCGGACTCGACGTCTCCAAGCCCGCTGTGCGACGCATCGCCCGCAGTCATCCCCGGACCGGGGCGATCCTCGCCGATGCGTGGCAACGACTACCCGTGAAGTCGGCGTCGCTCACCCATGTGTTGTCGGTGTTCGCGCCGCGCAACGCCGCCGAGAGTCATCGCGTGCTCGCCCCGGGCGGAACGCTCGTCGTCGCGACACCCACCTCGGAGCATCTGCGCGAACTGGTCGAGTTGCCCGGCATGGTGAGCGTGGACGACCGGAAGACCGAGCGGCTCTCGTCCGCCCTGTCGGGACGTTTCGAGCGGGCGGGACGGACGGACGTGCGCTTCACGGCGGCACTCCCGCGCGAGGCGCTCGGTCTCGTCGCGGGGATGGGTCCGTCGGCGCACCACGTGACGTCCGACCGGCGCGCGGAGTTGCTGGCCTCTCTGCCCGACCCGTTCGACGTGACGGTGTCGGTCACCGTCACCACGTGGCGACGGATCGGGACGTCCGACGAACTTAACGCGCCGTGATCACCTGCTGGTAGACGGCGACGGTCTGACGGGCGATCTGCGCCCACGAGAACTCGCTGACGGCGCGGTCGCGTCCGGCCCGGCCCCACTGGGCGGCCCGGTCGCGGTCGCGTGCGACGTCGTTGACGGCGTCGGCCAGGGCGCGCTCGTAGGTCGCGGTGTCGAACGCGTCGTAGTGCACCAGGCGCCCGGTGATCCCGTCCTGCACGACCTCCGGGATGCCTCCCACGTCGGAGGCCACTACGGCGGTCTCGCAGGCCATCGCCTCGAGGTTGACGATCCCCAGCGGCTCGTACACCGACGGGCAGACGAAAACCGTAGCCGCCGAGAGCAGTTCGCGGACCGATGCCGTGGGCAGCATCTCGCGCACCCAGTGCACCCCGTCGCGGGCCTCCTGCAGGGCGGCCACCGCGCGTTCGGTCTCGGCGGCGATCTCGGGGGTGTCGGGCGCGCCGGCACACAGGACGAGCTGGATGTCGGGATCGAGGTGGTGCGCCGCGGCGATCAGGTGCCCGACGCCCTTCTGTCGGGTGATGCGGCCGACGAACACGACGATCGGGCGATCCGGATCGAGACCGATGCGGGTGACGACGGACTCGTGGCCCGGTTCGGCCGGACCCGGATGCCAGACGGTGGTGTCGATCCCGTTGCGCACCACGTGGACCCGAGCAGGATCTACGAAGGGGTAGGCGTCGAGCACGTCGAGGCGCATCCCGTCGCTGACCGCGATGATCGCGTCGGCGTACCGGACGGCGTTGCGTTCGGACCAGGAGGAGATGCGGTAACCGCCGCCGAGCTGCTCGGCCTTCCACGGCCGTCGCGGCTCGAGGGAGTGCGCGGTGAGGATGTGCGGGACGTCGTGGAGTTCGGCGGCGAGATGACCGGCCAGCCCGGTGTACCAGGTGTGCGAGTGCACCACGTCGACTCCGGCCGCGGCGTGCGCCATGCGTAGCCCGGCGGACAGGGTCGTCAGGGCGGGATTGGCGTCGCGTAGTGCCGGGTCGGGGGAGTGCACGAACGCGGTGTCGCGCGGTGCACCCGTGCAGTGCACGTCGACCTCGACCAGTCGACGCAGTTGTTCGACGAGTTCGGTGACGTGGACTCCGGCCCCGCCGTACACCTCAGGCGGATATTCCCGCGTCATCATTGCCACCCTCACCGCCTCAAAGTAGCGGGCCGCGCAGGTTCCGGCCACCCGACCCCGACACTCCGATCGGCGTCGAGATTCCGCTTCGCTGGCGGTGGCCTGGGTCGGGGGATAGGTTGAAGCGTGTGAGGAGCCAGCCCCATGTGCTTGGAATCGTTCTCGCCGGCGGCGAGGGCAAACGTCTGTATCCGCTGACCGCGGACAGAGCCAAGCCGGCAGTGCCGTTCGGGGGCGCGTACCGCCTCATCGACTTCGTGCTCAGCAATCTCGTGAATGCCGGTTACCTGCGCATCTGCGTTCTCACGCAGTACAAGTCGCACTCCCTCGACCGGCACATCTCGCAGACCTGGCGCCTGTCCGGATTCACCGGTGAGTACATCACCCCGGTGCCGGCCCAGCAGCGACTCGGTCCCCGCTGGTACACCGGCAGCGCCGACGCGATCCTGCAGTCGCTCAACCTGGTCTACGACGAGGATCCCGAGTACATCGTGGTCTTCGGCGCCGACCACGTGTACCGGATGGACCCGGAGCAGATGGTGCGCCAGCACATCGAGTCGGGAGCCGGCGTCACCGTCGCCGGTATCCGCGTCCCGCGCAGCGAGGCCTTCGCGTTCGGCTGCATCGACAGCGACGAGAGCGGCAGGATCACCCAGTTCCTCGAGAAGCCCGCGCATCCGCCCGGCACGCCCGACGACCCCAACGTCACGTTCGCGTCCATGGGCAACTACGTCTTCACCACGAAGGTCCTCGTCGAAGCGCTGCGGGCCGACTCGGAGAATCCCGACTCCGACCACGACATGGGCGGCGACATCATCCCCGCGCTCGTCGAGCAGGGCGAGGCCCACGTCTACGACTTCAACGACAACGTCGTCCCGGGCGCGACCGAACGCGACCGTGCCTACTGGCGCGACGTCGGTACGCTCGACGCCTTCTACGACGCCCACATGGACCTCGTGTCGGTCCACCCGATCTTCAATCTCTACAACCGGCGCTGGCCCATCCGCGGTGCCGCCGAGAACCTGCCGCCCGCGAAGTTCGTGCAGGGTGGCCTGGCGCAGGAATCGATCGTCGGTGCCGGCAGCATCCTGTCGGCCGCCACGGTCCGCAACTCGGTGCTCAGCTCGAACGTCATGGTCGACGACGGAGCGACCGTCGAAGGCAGCGTGCTCATGCCCGGTGTGCGCATCGGCAAGGGCGCGGTGGTGCGCCGAGCGATCCTCGACAAGAACGTCGTCGTCGGCGACGGCGAGATCATCGGCGTCGACCTCGAGCGCGACCGTCAGCGGTTCGCGGTCAGCAACGGTGGTGTCGTCGCCATCGGCAAGGGCATCTGGATCTGAGAACGTGCCCGTCCCGAAGGCGGGTTCGGCCGAAGCGCGCCGCGAAGAATCAGCCGAGCTGCACCGCGCAGATCAACCGCAGATCAACTGAGGCGCACCGCGCAGAGCAGGCCGTCGCCGAGCGGCAGGACCACCGGAGCGAGACGCTCGTCGTCGGACACCGCGCGGGTGGCCTCGCGCACCGCGAGCACCGTCGCGTCGCGGGCGGCGGGGTCGGCGACCCGTCCGTCGAGCAGGGCGTTGTGCAGCACGATCACGCCACCCGGCCGGAGCAGACGCACGCCCTCGCGCACGAAGTGCGGATGGTCGGCGGGGGTCGCGTCGACGAAGACCATGTCGTAGCCGGAGTCGGCGAGTCGCGGCAGCACGTCGAGCGCGCGGCCGTTGATGAGCCGGGTGCGCGACGCCACGATGCCTGCCTCGCGGAAGGCGATCTTCGCGGCCCGCTGATGTTCCGGTTCGCTGTCGATCGTGGTGAGCACGCCGTCCTCGCGGAGGCCGTGCAGCAACCACAGTCCGCTCACGCCCGCACCGGTCCCGATCTCCACTACCGTCTTCGCGTCGAGCATGCGGGCGAACATCGCGAGGGCGGCTCCGACCGAGGGGGACACCGGGTCGGCGCCCAGATCTTCGGCACGGTCACGCGCCGCGGCGAGCTCGTCGTCCTCGACGACGATGTTCTCGGCGTGGGTCAGGATGCGATCGGCGTTGGTCTGCACCTCACTGAGGCTATCCTCGGCGATTCGTTCGCGCAGGCAGGCGCGCACGGAGTGGTGCCGTCAGTTGTGTGATTTCGGCGGATGAACATGCCCGGACCGGTTTTCTCAGGGACGTTTCAGGTTACTCATACGGCGGCCACATCGCCGCGAGGAAAACTGACACTCGACGAACCGGACGATCGCACCGGTTCACGACTTCGAGGACGCACCGCCCTCGTGGAACGTTCCTGTCGAGGAATATTCCCTGCAGGTCGCGTGTTGTAGGCCCCGAAGCCCGTATCACTGCGGTCCCGACGAGGAGGATCCACCGATCCACATGACCCGATCCCACACTGTTCCCGAGAACGACGCCTCGGCGCTCGACGCTGCCCTCGAGGCGGACCTGAGCGGCACCGCGGCGTTCGATGCCACCGGGGACCGCGCGGCCATGCCGTCGTGGGACGAACTCGTTCGTGAGCACGGCGACCGTGTCTACCGACTCGCCTACCGTCTTTCCGGCAACGCCCAGGATGCGGAGGATCTCACGCAGGAGACCTTCATCCGCGTCTTCCGGTCGTTGCAGAACTACCAGCCCGGCACTTTCGAGGGCTGGTTGCACCGCATCACCACGAACCTCTTCCTGGACATGGTGCGCCGCCGGAACCGCATCCGGATGGAAGCGCTCCCGGAGGACTACGATCGTGTACCGGCCGCAGGGCCGAACCCCGAGGAGATCTACCACGACGCGCGTCTCGGCGCCGACCTGCAGTCCGCTCTGGACTCGCTCGGACCCGAGTACCGTGCCGCGGTGGTGCTCTGTGACATCGAAGGTCTGTCCTACGAGGAGATCGGTGCCACACTGGGGGTGAAACTCGGTACGGTACGTAGTCGTATCCACCGAGGCCGCCAGGCACTCCGCGAGTACCTGCGCGAGCATGGAAAGGTCGAAAACGGTCGCGTCGATGCGGGGTAGCCGCCGGGAGGTAGTGATGACGATGGTGCAACCACCTCGCAGGTTCGGCTCCACGGAACATCTCGCCAGCGAGGCAGTTGCCGCATTCGTCGACGGCGAACTGCGCATGGCGGCCTACATGCGGGCCGCTCAGCACCTGTCGATGTGTCCGGAGTGTGCCGCCGAGGTCGAAGCCCAGCAGCAGGCCCGCCACGCACTGCAGTCCGCTGCCGATCACGTACCGCGTATGCCGAGTTCACTGCTCGGGACGCTCAGCAACATCCCTTCACACCTGTGCGATCCGTCCCCACACCCGCAGGTGGAGGAAGGCTTCGCCGCGCGCCGCTGGTCGATTCTCCGGCGCCGGTGACCGGACGGGCGGTAACAGGTGATCCGATGCCATCGGTGATACTGGGCTGCGTGACGGACCTAGACGGGGGAGACGGGCACGCGTGACGGCCGAATCTGCGCAGCACACCGAACGACGAGCCGGCGACGATCCTCGTCGCGACGACGAGCTGCCCCACGCTTCGTCGGGTAAGGACTCGTCGGGCAGAGGCTCGTCCGGCAATGCCTCGTCGGGTCTGCCCGACGGAGCGATCGCGCGCCCCGACGACGCTCCCCGTCTCGACCCCCGGCCCGTCTACCGGCCCACCGTCGACCAGGCATCGGCACGTGTCTTCGGACGCCCGCCCGGTGCCGAGGGCTCGTTCGACTCCTCGGTCCATCCCCGCGTCGTCGACCCGCGCGTCCAGCAGGCGCCCCCGACCGACGCGATCCTGGCCGAGGCCTACGGTCGGCCGTCCGACGCCGACGAGACACTCCAGCGTCCCCCTGCGCAACCCGCGGCCGAGACCGAGGACGACACCGAACCCGATCCGTGGCGCGACCCCGATTCCGCGGTGCGGCTCGGTCCGCCCCTGGCCGGGGAGGCCGAGGAGAAGGAACTTCCCCCGGCCCCCGGACTCACCCTGCGTGAGGTGTTGTTCGACCGCCGCGTCCAACCCCGCGCACTCGCGACCCTGGCCGCTGTGGCCGTCGTGATCGGCATGGTCGGCGGACTCGTCGTCGCGCTCGCGACCGCCGACAACGGTTCGCTGACCAGTCGCGGAGTGACGCTGAGCCAGTCGGGTCCCGACGAGGAACTGCCCACCGGCGCGGTCGCGCGTGTCGCCGACACCGTGCTGCCCGCGGTCGTCTCCATCCAGACCGCCGTCGGCGGCGACGCCGGCACCGGCTCGGGCGTGGTGATCGACGGTGCCGGTTACATCGTCACCAACAACCACGTCGTTTCGATGGCCGCCGGCAATCCCGATGCGAAGGTGCAGGTCACCTTCGACGACGGCACGAAGGTGCCCGCCTCGATCGTCGGACGCGACATCAAGACCGACTTGGCCGTGCTCGCCGTCGAGAACGTCGACAACCTGGTCGTCGCCGAGCTGGGCCGCTCCGAGGACGTCCAGGTGGGCGAGGACGTCGTCGCGGTCGGTTCGCCGCTCGGCCTGAGCAAGACCGTCACCCGCGGCATCGTCAGCGCGCTGCACCGGCCCATGCGGCTCAGCGGGCAGGGCACCGACACCGACGCGGTGATCGACGCCGTCCAGACCGACGCCTCGATCAACCCCGGCAACTCCGGCGGCCCCCTCATCGACATGGAGGGTCGCGTGATCGGTATCAATTCCGCGATCAAGTCGGAGACCGGTGGTTCGGTGGGCCTGGGCTTCGCGATCCCCATCGACGACGTCACCGAGGTGGCGCAGGAGCTGATCCGCACCGGCGAGATGCGGCACCCGGACATCGGCGTGAACGCACGCTCGGTGGTCAACGACGTCGCGAGCGGCGCGGAGGTCGCCAACGTCCGCCAGGACAGCCCGGCCCAGCGCGCCGGCATCGTCGAGGGCGACGTCATCGTCAAGGTCGGCGACCGCGAGGTCACCAGCGCCGACGAGCTCGTCGTGGCGGTCCAGCAGCAGGAGATCGACGAACCGATCACCGTCCAGCTCGTGCGCAACGGCCGCCTCGTCGACGTCGAGGTCACCCCCGTCTCCGACTGAGCGGCCCCTGTCTCGGACAGAACGTCCCAGCCGTGTGATGTGACCTTCCACGTAGGTGCTGCGATCCGGACGAGACCACGTACCCTGGATGCGTGTTCGGCAACATCGGTTGGGGCGAGTTCCTGGTACTCATCGTGGCGGCCCTCGTGGTTCTCGGCCCGGAGCGCCTGCCCGGCGCCGTCTCGTGGGTGGCCAAGTCGCTGCGTCAGGTACGCGACTACGCCACGGGTGCGCGCGACCAGCTCAAGCAGGAACTCGGACCGGAGTTCGACGACCTGCGGCAACCGCTGTCCGAGCTGAACCAGCTGCGCGGCATGACACCGCGGGCCGTGATCACGAAGCATCTGCTCGACGGCGACGACTCGATCCTCACCGGCAATTTCGACAAGCCGTCCTCGGCGGCTCCGGGAACGCCCACCAACGGCGCGGCCCGGCCGAACCTGTCGAAGCCGCTCGCTCCGGACGAGAAGCCGCCGATCGATCCCGACGCCACCTGACAGCTTTCCTACGATCGAGCCCNCGGCGGGGGCTCGATCGATATCGGGTTCTTACAGGTGACGCGTGGTGTCGATTCCCAGCGACATGCCGGCCAGTCCGCGCTTGCGCACCGCGAGCTTGTCGGAGACCTCCTCGAGTGCCACCGCGGGCGCCGAGTCGGGCGCCGCGAGGACGATCGGGGTACCGGAGTCGCCGGCCTCGCGCACTGCCGGGTCGAGCGGGATCTGGCCGAGCAGCGGCACCGTCGCGCCCACCGCGCGGGTGAGCCGCTCGGCGACGGCCTGACCGCCGCCGCTGCCGAAGACGTCCATTCGGGTGCCGTCGGGCAGCTCGAGCCACGACATGTTCTCCACCACCCCGGCGATGCGCTGACGCGTCTGCAGCGCGATCGAGCCGGCACGCTCGGCGACCTCGGCGGCTGCCTGCTGCGGCGTCGTCACGACGAGGATCTCGGCGTTCGGGATCAGCTGCGCGACGGAGATGGCGACGTCACCCGTGCCGGGCGGCAGGTCGAGGAGCAGGACGTCGAGGTCGCCCCAGAAGACGTCGGCGAGGAACTGCTGCAGCGCGCGGTGCAGCATCGGGCCACGCCACACCACCGGGGTGTTGCCCTCGGTGAACTGGGCGATGGAGATCATCTTCACGTCGTGCGCGATCGGCGGCATGATCATCCGCTCGACCTGCGTGGGCTTGGCGGACGTGCCGAGCATGCGGGGGATCGAGTGACCGTAGATGTCGGCGTCGAGCACGCCCACCGACAGTCCGCGCGCGGCCATCGCCGCGGCGAGGTTGACGGTGACCGACGACTTGCCGACACCACCCTTGCCGGAGGCCACCGCGTAGACGCGCGTGAGCGACCCGGGCTGGGCGAACGGGATGACGGGCTCGGTGGAGTCGCCGCGCAGCGACTTGCGGAGCTCGGTGCGCTGCTCGTCGCTCATCACGTCGAGGGTCACCCGGACCTCGCCCACGCCGGCGACGTCGGCGACGGCCTTGGTGACGCGCTCCGAGATCTCGGTGCGCATGGGGCACCCGGCGGTGGTCAGATAGATCGCCACATCGACGCTGCTGTCGGCGCCGATCTCGATGCTCTTGACCATTCCGAGATCGGTGATGGGCTTGCGGATCTCCGGGTCCTGGACCCGTGCGAGCGCACTGCGGACGTCGGACTCACTGACTGCCATGACGCCCATGGTAGGCGGCACGCCGCTCGCGACCGGATACGGGTCGACGGTGACCCGACGACCGCCTTCGGTCGGGGTGACCCGACGACCGCCTTCGGTCGGGGTGACCCGACGACCGCCTTCGGTCGGGGTGACCCGACGACCGCCTTCGGTCCGGGGTGACCCGACGACCCTCTCCGGACCTCAGTGGATACGGGGGAGATCCGCGGGGCTCGGGTCGATGCCGGTGGAGTAGGCCGTCGACCAGGCGAGCACGTTCGCTACGTAGGCCATCGAGTTGTTGTAGCGGTGGATCGCCTTCGTCGAGTGCGCGAGGTTGCGCATGTCGAGGCCACCGTCGCACAGGTACTTCGCGGTGGTGAGCGTCGAGTCGTACAGGTTCTGGGGATCGGAGACCCCGTCGCCGTTGCCGTCGCCCGCGTACTGGTTCCACGTGGTGGGGATGAACTGCATCGGCCCGACCGCGCGGTCGTAGACGGTGTCGCCGTCGAGGGCGCCGCCGTCGGTGTCGTGGATGACGGCCTGGCCGGGCAGGCTGCCGTTGAGCGGCAGTCCGATGACGGGCTCGAGCAGGTTGCCCTTGTCGTCGGCACGACCACCGTTGGCGTGTCCGGACTCGACGCGGCCGATGCCGGCGAGGAGCGTCCAGTGCATGCCGCAGGCGGGATTCTCCTCGGCGAGGACGCGCTCGGCGTTGCGGTAGGCGGCGTAGTTGATCCCGGGGATGCCGAGCGGGCCCTCCTGGAGGACCTCGGGCTCGGGTTCCGGCTGGGGGGCGGCCTTGAAGGTGCGCACGGGTGCCGGTTCGGGCTCGAGCATGATCGTCTGCACGGCGGCGACCGCTTCGGGGACCGCGGCGGCGAGGTCGGCCGAGTCGGTCGACGACGCCGTCGGCTCGGTCTCGTGGTGAGCTGCACCCGCACCCATCAGCGCTCGCGGCGACGCACCCGCGGTGGTCGCGGCTGCGGCGACCAGTCCGACCGGAACGAGTCCGGTCATCGCGATGACGGAATTTCGCCGAAGCTTCGAATCCGACGGTTTGGCGTGGCGGCCCAATGGATAACCCTCCCTCGGGTGCCTCGGAACGAGACACCTTCGTTACGTGCCGGGCCGAGGCTACAGCATTCGATGCTTTTCCGTTACTCAAACGTGATGTAACGGGGGTGCATGCGTACTGCTGTGGCCCATCCGTGCTGGTCCGGTGGGTCGGGTGGGGTGAAAGAAAAAGATGACGGCACGCGTGTCGCGCGTGTCGTCACCTCACGTGTGTGCCGGGAGTTATTCGCAGAAGGCGGGCACCAGGCAGGGGAGTTCGGGCAACTCCGGCATCGGCGGCGGAGCCGGGATGTTCTGTTCGGGTGCCTGCTGAGCCGGAGTGTCGGCGGGCGCTTGCTGGGCCGGCTGAGGTGTCGCCTCCGGAGCGGGCGCGGTGACCGCCGGAGCCGGCGCGGGGGCCGCGACATCCGCGGCGTTCGGAACGGGCCGCGCCGGGATCGGAGCGAGATCGGCGGGAGCCACCTCGGCGGCCTTCGAATACGCACCGGACCAGTGCCGGACGTTCGCCAGATAGTCCGGTGACGGATCGACCGACGCCACCGCCCGCGCCTCCCCGTCCGGCTCGCGCAGGTTTCCGCCCTCCGCGCACATCCGGGCGCCGGCGGCCAGGGTCGCGTCGAAGATGTTCTGCGGATCGGCGGTGCCGTCCGCGTTGCCGTCGGCCGAGTACTGCTCCCACACCGCGGGGGCCAGGCGCATCGGCCCGAGCAGCCCCTCCGGGGTGACGACCGGCGCGGTCAGCGTGCCCAGGATGTCGGTGCGTCCCCCGTCCGCGTGTCCGGAGCTCAGGCGCCCGACGGCGGCGAGCAGATTCCACGGCAGGCCGCACTCGGGGGAGTCGATGGCCAGCTGCATCTCGGCCGCGCGATAGGCGTAGAAGACGAGTTCGGGGATCGCGAGCGGCCCGTCGCCGAGGACCGCCGCACCCCCTGCCGCGGCCACGGCGTCGGGCGGAAGCTGGGCGAGCGGGTCGCTCGGGCTGCGCAGCGGTTGCGCCTCGCGCACCTCGCCGGGGAGCACGCCCACCGCCGGAGCGGCGCTCGGCTCGGTCTCGGCGGACGTCGTCTCTGCCACCACCGTCGCCGACGACGCTGTCGCCGCGAGTCCGGCAGCGACGATCACCGGCATCGCCAGCGCGACCTTCCACCGCACGCGATCACCCTCCTCCGGTCGTCCGTCCGACTGCTGTGACGAAGGTTACAGAAGGATGTCGGGTTGTGTGCAACCGGGCGTGCCGGACAACAGGACGGGGTCCCTCAGCGACGGGGCCCGCGGGTGCGCGGAGTGCCGGCGTCGTCCTCGTTCTCGTCGTCGATCAGCAGGGCGCGCAGATCGTCGAGTTCGCGACGCAGATAGTCGCGGGTCGCGACCTCACCCACCGCGAGTCGCAGAGCCGCGAGTTCGCGTGCCAGGAACTCGGTGTCGGCCTTGGTCTGCTCGGCGCGGGCGCGATCCTCCTCGAGCGACACGCGGTCGCGGTTCTCCTGCCGGTTCTGCGCCAGCAGGATCAACGGCGCCGCATAGGCGGCCTGCGTCGAGAAGGCCAGGTTGAGAAGGATGAAGGGATAGGGATCCCACTGCAGTCCGACCGCGGCGATGTTGAGGGCGATCCACACGATGACGACGATCGTCTGGATGGCGAGATAACGGCCCGTTCCGAGGAACCGGGCGATCGACTCGCTGACCCGGCCCACCGCCTCGGCGTCGAAGTTGAAGCGGAACCTCGACGCCTGTGGGGTCTCGAGGCGCGAGCGGCCCTGCGTGCTGCGGTCACTCATCCTCGATGTCCTCCTCGCGCCAGTCCTCCGGCAGCAGATGGTCGAGCACGTCGTCGACGCTCACCGCGCCGAGCAGGTGCCCCTCGTCGTCCACCACCGGACCGCAGACCAGGTTGTACGTCGCGAAGTACCGGGTGACGGTGGTCAGGGCGTCGTCGGGGGCCAGGCGCGGCAGGTCGTCGTCGACGACCCCTCCCACCAGGCTCGCAGGCGGTTCCCGGAGCAATCGTTGCAGATGGACACAGCCGAGGTACTTGCCGGTGGGCGTCGCGGTGGGCGGCCGCACGACGAAGACCATCGACGCCAGGGCCGGACTCAGATCCGGATTGCGGGCGCGGGCGAGCGCTTCGGCCACCGTGGTCGCCGGCGTCAGCACGACCGGCTCGGGGGTCATCAGACCACCGGCGGTGTCGGGGGAGTGCTCGAGCAGGCGGCGCACCGGCTCGGAGTCCTCGGGGTCCATGCGTTGCAGGAACGACTCGGCGTCCGTCGCGGGCAGCTCACCGAGGAGGTCGGCGACGTCGTCGGGATCCATCGCCTCGAGCACCGCGACCGCCCGGTCGAGGCCGAGTTGGGTGAGCAGGTCGGTCTGGTCGTCGGAGGGCAGCTCCTGCACGATGTCGGCGAGGCGTTCGTCGTCGAGCGCCGCGGCGACCTCGGTGCGTCTCTTGATCGGCAGGTCGCGCAGGGCGTTCGCGACGTCCGGCGGGCGCATGTCCTCGAACTGCAGGAGCAACTGCGCGACACCCTGTCCGGGCATCGACAGTGCCTGCTGGGTGAGTCCGTGCACGTGCGGCCATTCCACGATATGGATGGGGGAGCGGCGCGCGAGCCGGCCGCGATGGCGACGCACCGCGACCCGGGCGACCACCCAGTCGCGGGTGCGCATGAGCTCGAGCCCCAGATCCACCACGACGGCGTCGACACCCATCAGGTCCGGCAGCTCCGGGTCGTCGACGCGCACACGCGAATCGAGGACCTGACCGAGGGCGAGCACTTCCGAGGGCCGTTGTGTGAACCGGCGCAGACTGACGTTACCGGTGACGAGGGTGACCGCACCGGGTTCGATCGCGGTCACGCGCAGCATCGGGACGAAGATCCGCTTGCGGGTGGGCAGTTCGACGACGAGCCCCAGCGCACGAGGAGGCTGACGCCCCACTCGTATGGTCAGCACGACATCGCGGACGCGGCCGATGGACTCGCCGTCGGGGCCGAGAACGACCAGTCCGGCCAGCCGCGCGACGAAGACCTTGCTCACTGCTGCCATGATTGCCAGGCTAGAGCGTGCCCACGCTGTTCCCGGAACTCGGAGGTCTGGTCAGGTCATGTCGTTTTCGTTCAGGCCCCGGAGGTCGGTACTCGCGGTTCCCGGCAGCAGCCGGAAGATGATCGACAAGGCCAAGGGCCTTCCCGCCGACGAGATCTTCCTCGATCTCGAGGACGCGGTGTCGCCGCTGGCCAAGGAGCAGGCCCGCAGCACCATCGTCGAAGCTCTGAACGAGGACGGCTGGGGCGACCAGATCAAGGTCGTGCGCGTCAACGACTGGACCACGGACGCGACCTATCTCGACGTCGCGACGGTCGTCGGTGGTGCCGGCGCGAATCTCGACGCTATCCTTCTGCCGAAGGTGCCCGACGCGAGCCACGTGAAGGCGCTCGACCTGCTCCTCACGCAGGTCGAGAAGGCCCACGGTCTCGAGGTGGGACGGATCGGTATCGAACCGCAGATCGAGAACGCCATCGGGTTGACGAACATCAACGAGATCGCAACGGCGAGCCCGCGCGTGCAGACGCTCGTGTTCGGTCCCGCAGACTTCATGGCGAGCATCAACATGCGCACCCTCGTCGTCGGTGAGCAGCCCGAGGGTTACGACGTCGGCGACGCCTACCACCACATCCTCATGACGATCCTCATGGCCGCGCGTGCGCACGGGCTGCAGGCCATCGACGGTCCCTACCTCCAGATCCGCGACGTCGACGCCTTCCGCCGGTCGGCGCAGCGCACCGCCGCCCTGGGCTTCGACGGCAAGTGGGTGCTGCACCCGAGCCAGATCGACGCGGCCAACGAGGTCTTCAGCCCCCGGCAGGAGGACTACGACAAGGCCGAGATGATCCTCGACGCCTACGAGTGGCACACCTCGGCCGAGGGTGGCGCCCGCGGTGCCGCGATGCTCGGTGACGAGATGATCGACGAGGCGAGCCGGAAGATGGCCCTCGTGATCTCCGCGAAGGGCCGGGCCGCCGGGTTGCAGCGCACCCAGAAGTTCGAGCCGCCGACCTCCTGACGGGAACGACCAGGAAAAAGAACATATCGGGCGAACCGTCGCGGCGTGTCGGTCCCCGTCGAGGCAGAATGGAAACCGGCGCCGCGACCGTCGGCGTGCATCGCGAAGGAGCCGAAACGACATGACGAATCCCCTCGGACCCGGTCGCCAGGTACCCGGTCTGCCGACACCTCCCACGGGCTGGCCCGTCGGTTCGTACCCGACCTACGCCGAGGCGCAACGGGCGGTCGACCACCTGGCCGATCAGAACTTCTCCGTCGAGGACGTCACCATCGTCGGTGTCGATCTCATGCAGGTCGAGCGGGTCACCGGTCGGCTCACGTGGCCGAAGGTGATCGGCGGCGGCATCGTCTCGGGTGCATGGCTCGGCGTGTTCTTCGGTCTCCTGCTCGGCATCTTCTCCACCGACTTCCTCGGCCCGCTGCTCGTCGGCCTCGTCGGCGGCATCATCTTCGGTCTCATCTCGGCGAGCATCCCGTACGCCGCGACCCGCGGTCAGCGCGACTTCTCGTCCACCATGCAGCTCGTCGCCGGCCGCTACGACGTGCTGTGCCAGCCGCCCACCGCCGAGAAGGCGCGCGACATCCTCGCCAAGCTCGCCATCTGATCGTCTCGCGGTCGCGCGTTCGCCGAGAACGGCACTCGTCGTGATCGGCCTCGCGCCACTACTGTCGATCCCATGCCCGACCTCGATTCGGTGGCCGATGCCCTCTACGGCCTCGACCCAGGAGACTTCGTGGCGGCCCGCTCCGAATTCGCGGCGCAGGCACGCGAAGCGGGCGACCGCGAGCTGACGGCGGCCATCGGCAGACTGCGCAAACCGACGGTCGCGGCCTGGATGGTCAACCTGCTCGCCCGCGAACGGGCCGACGAACTCGCGGCGTTGCTCGACATCGGATCCGCCCTGCGCACCGCACAACGACGACTGTCCGGCAGCGAGATGCGGAAACTGTCGGAGCAGCGTCGCCGGGTGGTCGCCGCGCTCGAGCGCGACGCGGGTCGGCTCGCCGCCGACCGCGGCCGCACCGTCTCGGAGAGCGCACTGCGTGAGGTGGGGCGCACCCTCAACGCCGCGTTGTCGGATCCCGACATCGGGGAGCAGGTCCGGCAGGGCCGGCTCGACGCGATCGTCGAATCCGACGGTTTCGGCGACCTGTCGGCGATGCCGCTCACCGTCGTCCGCGGAGGGTCGGAGGAGGACGACGAGGACGACCGGACGGCAGCGGGCAAGTCTGCACGCAAGAGCAAGGGCGAGCGCGAACCCACGGAGCGCGAGAAGGCGGAGCAGGCGGCTCGCGAGGCGGAGATCGACGAGGCCGCTGCCGCTCTCGACTCGGCGCACAGCGCGGCCGAGGAAGCGCGCGAAGCCGCGTCGGCGGCAGAGCAGGAGCTGGCCCGTCACGAGGAGGAGGTCGCCGAGCTCCGGGCGAAGCTCGAACACGCAGAGCAGCAACGCACCTTCGCGCGCCGCGCCGCCGCCGAGGCGAAGAAACGGGTGGTCGCCGCCGAACGTGCCGTCTCGGCCGCCGAGGCCAACCTCGCCCGGACGAAGAACTGAGCTGTCAGGAATGCGCCTTCGCGTGCGCGACGAATTTGCGCTGCCAGGGCGTCTCGACCGCGCGCGGATGGTAGTGCCGCCGAACGAAGTCGACCGCCTCCTCCGGGGAGAGCCCGTCGAGGACGGCGAGGCACGCCAGTGCGGTGCCGGTGCGGCCGCGTCCACGCCCGCACGCGATCTCCACCCGCTGCCTCCCCGCGCGGATCCACGCCTCGTACAGAATGGCGAGAGCGTCCTCCGGGTCGCGTGGCGTGCGGAAGTCGGGCCAGTGGATCCACCGCGACTCCCACTCGAACGGTGCTGCCGGGGGGCGGCCGAGGAGATACACCCCGAAGTCGGGAAACGGCTCGTCGAACACCGGCCTGCGCATCCCGCGTCCCCGCACGAGTCGGCCGGAGGGCAGCTGCAGCACCCCGGTGTCTGCTGGATCCCACTCGCGTCGCACGCTGGAAACCTACCCGCCCGGAGCCGGTGTACCGAACGTCACGGCCGTTCACCCGCGGTGCAAGTTCGCGGTCGATAGTGTCGTTCCATGGGTGAGCGAACGGAACCGGAGATCAGAGTTCTGGAGTCGGAAGCCGAACTGCGGGAGGCGTCTGCGCTGTTCCGCACGGCGATGGTGGGTCTGCCCTCGTGGCCCGAGGTTCCCGACGGGACGGTGAGCCGTTACCTCGAGGCCGGTCGCACGTGGGGTGCCTTCCTCGACGGCATGCTCGTCGGGACAGTCGACGCCACGAGCGGAAATCTCACCCTGCCCGGCGGCGCCCGGGTGCCGCACGCGGCGGTCACCCACATCGGTGTGCTGCCCACCCATACGCGTCGCGGCGTGATCTCCGGACTCGTGCATCGCCAGCTGAGCGACGCGCGGGACCGCGGCGAGATCCTCGCGACGCTGCGTGCCTCCGAAGCGACCATCTACGGCCGGTTCGGCTACGGCGTCGCCTCGACCTCGGTGTCCGTCGACGTCGACGTGCGTGGTGCCGCACTGCGTCCCGACGTGCCCGAGTGCGGAGCGGTGCGTCTGCTGACCTATCCGGATGCGTGGGACGTGCTGGCGCAGATCCATTCCCGTCATCTGCCGCCGCGCCCCGGCATGATCGATCGGTCGGAGTACTGGTGGAACTCGCGCCGGTGGCGGGCCGACTCGCTCACCGATCCGATGTACGTGGCGGTGCACGGCGAACCGGGGCAGGAGGACGGCTTCGTCCGGTACCACCCCGTCGACACGCAGGGGTGGTTCACCAGTCGCAACCGCACCGTCGTGGTCGACGACTTCTTCGCCCCGTCGCCCGCGGCGTACGCCGGCCTGATCCGGTTCCTGCTCGACCTCGATCTGGTCGACACCTTGCGGTTCACGGCACTTCCGCAGGACGACCAGCTCCCGCTCATGCTCGGCGACGCGCGTGCCGTGCACTTCCGCTCGGTCTCGGACGAGACGTGGTTGCGCATCCTCGACCTCGATCGGGCGCTGTCGGCGCGGAGTTATCGAGGGTTCGGCTCGGTGACCGTGGAGGTGACCGATCGGCTGCTGACAGACAACGCCGGTGTCTTCGAGATCTCCGCCGACGGCGTGGCGCGCACCGCGGGACCGGCCGACCTGATGATCGACATCGCCGACCTCGGTGCGCTCCTGCTCGGCCGGCATGGCTGGCACCGGATGGTCGACGCGGGTCGCGCCCGGGTGCACCGACCGGAGGCCGTCGACACCGCTGACCTGCTGTTCTCCTGGCCCCAGGCACCCTTTTCGGGGACCTCCTTCTGACCTCGTCGTCGTGCCGATTCCGCTCCGGATGTACGCCCTGCTCGTTTTGCTACGGCTGGCCGGTACGGGCGTTATCGTCGGATCACGAGGTCCCCGATGCGAGCGGAGTCACGCATGAGACGGTCGGGCAAGAGCCGGCGGACGAGCCGGGCGGTCACAGCTTCTGCGGCCGCTGTGCTTCTGGCGTCGGGACTGGTCGCGTGCGGCAGCGACGACGAGGGTGTCGTCCTGTCCTTCTACACGGCCGCCGACGGTGCCGAGCAGTACGCGCAGGCCGCGGAGGTGTGCACCGCGGAGGCGGGCGGCCGATATCGCGTGCAGCAGAGGACACTTCCGAAGAACGCCGACGACCAGCGACTGCAGTTGGCGCGGCGGCTGACCGGTAACGACCCGGGACTCGACCTCATGACCCTCGACGTCGTGTGGACGGCCGAGTTCGCGGAGGCCGGCTGGGCGCTGCCCTTGCCCGACGATGTGGCCGCCGCGGTCTCCGAGGGCACCCTCGAGGGTCCCCTCGAATCGGCGACCTGGCAGGACCGGCTGTACGCCGCGCCGCTCAACACCAACACCCAGTTGCTCTGGTACCGAAAGGATCTCATGCCGGACGGGCAACCTCCGGAGACCTGGGACGAGATGATCGAGATCGCGAGCGGCCTCGCCGAGGAGGGCCGGCCGTCGTGGATCGGGGTGCAGGGCCGGCAGTACGAAGGGCTGATGGTGTGGTTCAACACCCTGCTCTCGAGCGCTGGAGGCTCGGTGGTGGGGGAGGACGGTGTCACCGTCACCCTCACCGACAACGACGCGGCGGTGACCGCGCTCGACATCATGAAGCGCGTTGCGACCGCGCCCGGCGCCGATCCCTCCCTGAACCAGGCCGACGAGGCGGCCGTCCGTCTCGGTATGGAGAGCGGGCGCACGGCGTTCCAGGTCAACTGGCCGTTCGTCCTGCCGGGCATCATCGAGAACGAGGCTGCTCTGCCCTTCATCGACGAGAACGGCAACGTCACCTCGGAGAACACCGGCAACACGGTCCTGACCGTCGACGGTGAGCAGAATTTCCTTCCCGCGCCGTACCCCTCGGTGATCCCCGGCGAGCCCGCCCAGGTCACCATCGGCGGGTTCAACATCGCCGTCGCCCGCACGAGCACCCACCCGGATCTCGCGTTCGAAGCGATGCAGTGCCTGCGCAACGAGGAGAACCAGCGCAACAACGCCATCGGTGGCGGCGTGCCGCCGACGCTCGCGGCGCTGTACGACGACCCCGATTTCCAGGAGGCCTATCCGGCCTGGCGTGAGGTCCGCGCCGGTCTCGAGAACGCCGCGGTGCGTCCCGCTTCACCGGCCTACCAGAGCATTTCGACACTGGTGACGGCCACCCTCAACCCGGTCGACCAGATCGATCCGCCCCGCACCGTCGAGGAACTCGCCGAGCAGGTGCAGAAGGCGGTCAATTCGGAAGGACTGATCCCGTGACCGCCGTCGAATCGAAACCGACCGACGAGACCCCGAAGGAACCGTCGACGAAGACGAAAGCAGCGCTGTCCGAGGGGAAGAAGGCCGAACGACGACTCGGTCTGCTGCTCGTCGCACCCGCCGCGATCGTGATGCTCGCCGTCACGGCCTATCCGGTGGGATACGCCGTCTGGCTCAGTCTGCAGCGTTACGATCTGCGCTTCCCCGACGAACGGCGCTTCGTCGGACTGTCGAACTACGTCGCGGTGCTCAGCGACGGATTCTGGTGGCAGGCCTTCATCGTCACCTCGCTCGTCACCCTGATCTCCGTCGCGATCGAGTTCGTGCTCGGCCTCGCGATCGCACTCGTCATGCACCGCACGATCGTCGGCAAGGGCATCGTGCGCACGGTGGTGCTGATCCCGTACGGCATCGTCACCGTCGCCGCCGCCTACAGCTGGTACTACGCGTGGACCCCGGGCACGGGCTATCTCGCGAACCTGCTGCCCGACGGCAGCGCCCCGCTCACCGATCAGATCCCGTCCCTGGCGATCATCGTGCTCGCCGAGGTGTGGAAGACCACGCCGTTCATGGCGCTGCTGCTCCTCGCCGGCCTCGCGCTCGTCCCCGACGATCTGCTCAAGGCGGCGCAGGTCGACGGTGCCGGGGCGTGGACGCGTCTGGTGCGGATCATCGTTCCGTTGATGAAACCGGCGATCCTCGTCGCCCTGCTCTTCCGCACGCTCGACGCCTTCCGCATCTTCGACAACATCTACGTCCTCACCCGCGGTGCCAACGGCACCGGATCGGTGTCGATCCTCGGTTACGACAATCTGTTCCGGGCCTTCAACCTCGGCATCGGGTCGGCGATCAGCGTCCTGATCTTCCTGTGCGTCGCGATCATCGCGTTCGTGTTCATCAAGTTGTTCGGTGCATCCGCGCCCGGCTCGGACGAAGGGGGCCGATGATGGCCGAGACCAGGAAACGGACCCTGTCGTGGTCGGCGGTGAACCTGATCGTCCTGCTCTACGCACTCGTCCCGGTGCTGTGGATCGCGAGCCTGTCGTTCAAGCCGCCCGGCACCATCCAGGACGGCCGGTTCATCCCGCAGCAGTGGACGCTCGACAACTACCGCGGCATCTTCCGCACCGACGCGTTCACGAGCGCGCTGATCAACTCCATCGGCATCGGCCTGATCGCCACGGTCATCGCGGTGATCCTCGGGACGATGGCCGCCTACGCGATCGCCCGGCTCGACTTCCCCGGTAAGAAGATCCTGGTGGGCGTGGCACTGCTCATCGCGATGTTCCCCCAGATCTCCCTCGTCAGCCCGCTGTTCGAGATCATGCGCGGCCTCGGACTGTTCGACACGTGGGCGGCGCTGATCCTGCCGTACATCACCTTCTCGCTACCGCTCGCGATCTACACCCTGTCGGCCTTCTTCAAGGAGATCCCGTGGGAACTCGAGAAGGCCGCGAAGATGGACGGCGCGACACCGGGTCAGGCGTTCCGGAAGGTCGTGGCCCCGCTCGCCGCTCCCGGCATCATCACGGCGGCGATCCTGGTGTTCATCTTCTGCTGGAACGACCTGCTGTTCGCGATCTCGCTGACCTCCACCGAGCGGTCCATCACCGCACCCGCCGCGATCGCGAACTTCACGGGTGCATCGCAGTTCGAGGAACCGACCGGCTCGATCGCGGCGGCGGCCGTCGTTATCACGATCCCGATCATCGTGTTCGTCCTGATCTTCCAACGTCGAATCGTCGCCGGACTGACCTCCGGCGCAGTGAAGGGATAACTACCGTGGCCGAGATCGTGCTCGACAAGGTGACGAAGGAATATCCGGACGGAGCGAAGGCCGTCAGCGACGTGGATCTCGAGATCGCCGACGGCGAGTTCATCATCCTCGTCGGCCCGTCCGGGTGCGGAAAATCCACGACGCTCAACATGATCGCCGGTCTCGAGGACATCTCCGACGGCGAACTGCGCATCGCGGGTGAGCGTGTCAACGAGCGGGCACCGAAGGACCGCGACATCGCGATGGTCTTCCAGTCCTACGCGCTGTACCCGCACATGTCGGTGCGCGACAACATCGCGTTCCCGCTCACCCTCGCGAAGGTGTCCAAGGACGAGATCGCCCGCAAAGTCGACGAGGCGGCCCGGATCCTCGATCTCACACAGCATCTCGACCGCAAGCCCGCCAACCTGTCGGGCGGTCAGCGGCAACGCGTGGCCATGGGTCGTGCGATCGTGCGCAGCCCCAAGGCGTTCCTCATGGACGAGCCGCTGTCGAATCTCGACGCGAAGCTGCGCGTGCAGATGCGCACCGAGATCGCGCGCCTGCAGAAGCGTCTCGGGACCACGACGGTGTACGTCACGCACGACCAGACCGAGGCGATGACGCTCGGCGACCGCGTCGTCGTGATGCGCGGTGGGCTCGTGCAGCAGGTCGGGGCGCCGCAGGAGTTGTACGACCATCCGCGGAACCTGTTCGTCGCCGGCTTCATCGGATCGCCGTCGATGAACTTCGTTCCGGGGCAGATCGAGAACGGTTCGATCCGCACCTCGTTCGGCGAGTTCCGGTTGCCCGACGAGCGGTGGGAGACCGTGCGTCGCAACAATCCGTCGCGCGAGGTGGTCGTCGGTATCCGTCCGGAGCACTTCGAGGACGCCGACCTGCTCGACCCGACCCAACGGGAGACGGGCGTGACCTTCTCCGCCGAGGTCGACGTGCTCGAGTCGATGGGCTCCGACAAGTTCGCGTACTTCACGGCCGAGGGGCCGGGCGTGCACTCGAAGGACCTCGACGAACTCGCCGCCGACGCCGGCGCCGACATGTCGGCCGAATCGCTGGTCGCGCGATTGTCGGTGGAATCGCAGGCCACCAAGGGCGGGACCGTGCAGTTGTGGTTCGACCCGGCGAAGATCGCCCTGTTCGATCAGGAGACCGGCGCGAACGTCACCCTCTGACGAACCGGCTTCGGTGG
>NZ_JBKFBA010000002.1:101678-107750 GCF_053345925.1 Rhodococcus sp. C26F | reverse complement strand
CCACCGAAGTCGTCAGCGGGGTGCGCGGCTACGGAGCTCGTCGACGATCTCCTCGCTCCACACGTGCCGCCGCACGAGCCGGTACCGCTCGCTCGCGATCCACAGATACACCTCGGCGTCGGTGCGTGAGCGCAGCATTCCCGCTTCGCGGGCCATCGCGACGACGGGGACGAACTCCTCCTCGTACCAGCGACGCGCGACCTCCTCGCGGGTGAGGTACTCGCCGAGATCCTGCATGAGCCGGAAACCCCACGCCTCGACCGCCTCGGCCAGTTCGGCGTACCCCCACGGATCGGACACGCGGATCGCGTCCTGCTCGGCGCCGTGCAGGGGGACGCGGCCGAGGAACATCCGGAAGTGGTCCTTGCGCACGAGATCGGGACGGGCCCTGATGCCCTCCGCGGGCACCTTCGTGGTGATCTCGGTGACGTAGGCGTCGATGGTGCGGTCGCCCTGCGCGTAGGCGATCGACACGCGGTGGTGCCCGTCCTGGACGAAGTGCATCGGGCCCACCCGGTACACGGAGATCGGCGGTATGGCCTCACCGCGGCGCCGCGCGGCCGCGATGCGTTCCCAGCGTGCGCGCAGACGCGCCGAGGTGGGGCGGAAATGCCGGTCGAAGTCGTCGGCGCGGTCGACGCTGCCGACGATCGAGGCGACCTCGATGATCTGCAACCCGAGTCGCCGTTCACCGAGGCGTCCGAGGGCTGCGACGACGTCGTCGAAGGGCAGCACCGTGTTGACGTCGGCCGGTTCGCGGCGCAGCCATGCGATCAGCCGGGCGTACTCGGCGCGCCGGCGTTGCCGGGCGAAATCGTCGCCGGCATCGGAGACCGGAAAACCGGTGTCGCGAGCCACGCTTCGACGGTACCGCGCGGTGCACAGGTCCGGGTGGGAACCGCATGTGCGGGACGGGGACTACATTGCAGGGGTGACCGACGCAGTTCTCGCCACCGTCCGCAGCCACCTCACCGAGCATCTGACCGCGCCGGGTGATCCGGAACCGGAATCGGCGTCGGTGACCTTCCTCGGTCTCGAACCGATCGAGGTCCTCCGATTCCGCGGCGCCGAACTCCTGCGGTACGCGACCCTGGGATGTTCCCGGCACCCGATGGGCGACCCGACCGACATGGTGGCCGACCCGACGCGCGGGCCGCGGGCCGAACTGGTCCTCAGCCTGCGCGACAACGAGGGCGTCACCGCCGACGTCCACCGCACCCTCGCGGTGCTCGCGGCGTTGCCCGCCGTGGAGGGCGTGGTCCTCACCGACGACGCCCTGCTCGATCTCGGGGAACCGCTGTGGCCGGGTGCTCCGTTCACCGCGGTGTTGCTCGAGACGGCCGACGTGCCGTCGCTGGAGTTGCCCGAGCCCTCCGATCCGGTCCACTTCTTCGAGGCCCGCCCGATCACCGGTACCGAGGCGGCCTGGAAGCGGCTGAAGGGAACCGAGGCGCTGCGCGAGGCGTGGGAGGAAGCAGGCATCGACCTGAGCGACCCGCGCCGGGCGCAAGCACGTCTGTGACCGTCCCGGTTCTCACCGACCGCGCGCTCGGACGCGCCACGCTGGCCCGCCAGCACCTGCTGCGGCGGAGCAGCACGGATGCCCTGTCGATGATCGAGCACCTGCTCGGGTTGCAGGCCCAGGCACCGCTCGCCCCGTATTTCGCGCTGTGGACCCGCATACGGAACTTCCGGCCCGACGCGTTGTCGGATCTGCTGGAGTCGCGGGCGGTCGTCCGGATCGCGTTGATGCGCGGCACCGTGTTCGCGGTCTCCGGCGCCGACGCGCACGCGCTGCGCCCGTGGGTGCAGCCGGTGCTCGACCGGGGCGTCGACGCGAACAAGGCCCACCGCATCGGCCTCGACGGCCTCGACCGGTCGGCGCTCGTCTCGGTCGCCCGGGATCTGCTGGCGGGCACCCCGATGAGCCAGGCCGAGTTGCGACCGTTGCTCGCCGAACGGTTCCCCCAGCAGGATCCGACCGCGCTGGCACACGCGGTGCGGTGCCTGCTCCCGCTCGTGCAGGTGCCGCCGCGCGGACTGTGGGGACGATCGGGGCAACCTCGCCTGGCGCACCTCGACGAGTATGTCGGCCCGCCGCCCGCGTTTCCCGGCCCCGATCGGTTGATCCTGCGGTACCTGGCCGCCTTCGGTCCCGCGAGTGTCAAGGACGTGCAGACCTGGTGCGGCCTGACCCGGCTCGCCGAGATCGTCGACAGCCTCCGCCCACAACTCGTCGTGTTCCGGGACGAACGCGGAACGGAACTGTTCGACCTGCCCGACGCGCCGCGACCCGACCCGTCGGCCACTGCTCCCGTACGGATCCTCGCGCCGTTCGACAACGTGCTTCTCTCGCACGCCGATCGCACCCGGTTCGTCTCGGAGGAGCACCGCAAGCGCATCATGGCGGAGAACGGGATCATCGCACCCTTGCTGCTCGTCGGGGGCACTGTCGCGGGCAGTGCGCGCGTGATCACCGACCGGACTACCGCCGCCGTGGAGATGGCGCTGTGGCGGACGGTCACGGCGACCGCGCGGTCGGCGCTCGAAGCCGAGGGCATGCGACTGCTGAACTTCGCGGCACCAGAGGTCGAGACACACGACGTGCGGTTCGTCGACGCCCGCTGAGCCGCCTCCGACCCGCCGTCACCCCCGCGGCACGACCACTCCGAGCGATCCGGCACCGAGGCACACGGTGGTGCCGGGAGTGGACGAGCGCGCCTGCAACGCCGACCCGTCCCCGGAGACACGGACGTACACCGTCCCGAGTCCTTCGGTGACGGGCACCGTGACGGATGCGTGGCCGGGGAAACCGAGGTCGATCGTGCCGTCGGCGGAGGCTCGGTAGTTCACCTGCACGGTCCACTCCCAGTCGCCCGCGGGGGAGTCGAGCGGCACGGCCGTGACGGCATCGGTGGTGACGCGATGACCGCAGTCGGGCTCGGGGCCGGGCGGGACGAAGCGCAGCGGCAGCAGGTCGGCGGGAGTGCGGTGTCCGAGATCGTCGAGGACCCACAGGTCGGTCGCGTGGTCGCGGATGTCGGACCGGCCGGGCAACGCGGAGAAGACGGACCCCACCAGGTTGTGCGGGTAGGTCACCGGCAACAGGATCCACACCGACACCGGGTGATCGAGGACGGGCTCGTCGGGCCGGGCGGTGAGCGCGGCCTTCGCCGCCCCGAGATAGTCGCCCGTCGGATTGTCCGACCAGCTGCGCGCGAACGTCACGGTCGACCACAGCGAGCCGACGGTGAACACGGCCGCGCAGGTCCAGGCGGTCGCTCGAACGGCGCGAGGACGGGACGTCGTGCCCCGCCGCGGGGCGCGCAGGATCAGCGCCGCGGCGATCGCGACGACCACCGCGGAGTCGGCGAAGTAGCGCAGCGTGCGCGCGAGTTCGTAGGTGGTCTCCGGGCCGAAGCGCGTGCTGATCATCGCCGCGAGCGAGGCCAGGACGTAGGCGATCACCGCGAGCCACACCGGCCCGGTCCGGTGCCGCCGGCGCACCGTCCACACCGCCGCACCCGCGACGGCGAGCCACGCGACGACGACGAGCACGAGCGGAGGATCGGCCCAGGGCGGGCTCGGATTCCACCGTTCCCACTCCCACGGACCACCGAGCAGTGAGGGCAACAGTCCGTAGGAGATGCCGTGATGGGTCAGTCCGGCCACCATCGACCACGGCGGGATCCCGAAGCGGGACTCGACCACCGTCGCGTAACCGACCGCCCACACGATCAGCACAGCCGTCGACCCGAGCCACAACGGCCGGGCCTGCGTCCATGTGCTGCGGATCGGCCGCGTGAGTCCGTCGACGTGGTGTGCGAGCGCGACCGTCGCGAACGCGGCGAACGGAACGAGGACCGACTTCTCGAAGAACACCAGGGCCACCGCGGTGACGACGAGGGCGCTCACGAGATGACGCCGTCGACCGGTCCTGCTGTACTGCAGCGCATCTCCCGCCACCCAGGCCAGCGCGGCCTGCAGCGGCAACGCGTTGAGCGCGGCCGACCACCACGCGAAGGCCGGAAGCGTCAGCGGCGTGACGAGATAGAACAGCAACGGTCCCCACAGCGCGCGTCGCGGGCCGAGCAGCAACCAGAGCACCCGCAGCACCGCCAGCGACGCGAGCAACTGACCGATCACGAGCGAGGCCGCCACCGGCCACCATTCCAGCGGCGCGATCGCCGTGGCGATCCCCGCCACGAGGAAGGCGGCGGGCATCAGGTGACCGTCGTGGTCGTACCGCAGGAAGTCGTCGGACAGCAGCGGATACGAACCCGCGCGCCCGACGAGGATCAGGTCGTCCCAGTAGAACTCGCCGGTCGCGGCCACCACGGTCCGGAGGATCGTCTGCAGCAGGATCAGCGCGAGGGCGACGGCGAGCACGTGGCGCCGCGGCGATCGCGCCGCCTGCGCAGCGTGTGTCGGGGCTCGGTCGAGTTCGGTCGTCACAGCCAGTTGTTGCGCCTGAAGGTGACGAACAGTCCCACGGTGATCGCGACGATCGCGGAGAGCACGACGTAATAGCCGTATTCCCAGTGCAGTTCGGGCATGCGATCGAAGTTCATGCCGTAGATCCCGGCGATCATCGTCGGCACGGCGGCGATCGCGACCCACGCGGAGATCTTGCGCATGTCGGTGTTCTGCTGCACGGTGACCTTCGCGATCGCCGCGTCGAGCAGCGTGCCGAGCGTCTCGTCGAAGGCCGCGATGCGGTCGGACACCGTCGTGTGGTGGTCGGCGACGTCGCGGAAGTAGCGCCGGACATCCTTCGGGATCGGGTTGCCGGGAGCTCGGATGAGTTGCTGCAGTGGTTCGGCGAGCGGCACGACGGCCCGGCGCAGCTGCACGATCTCGCGTTTGAGCATGTAGATCTGGTCGACCGCGATCCGCGTGTCGGGGGTGAACACGAGCTCCTCGATGTCGTCGACGTCGGGTTGCACGGCCGTGGTGACGGCGAGATAGGAGTCGACCACGTGGTCGGCGATCGCGTGGAGCACGGCCGCCGGACCGCGGGACAGATGATCGGGGTCGCGTTCGAGGCGCTTGCGCACGTGCGAGAGCTCGGAGTGGTCGCCGTGCCGCACGCTCACGATGAAGTCGGGGCCGGTGAACAACATGATCTCGCCGGTCTCGACGATGTCCTTGGTGGTCGTCACCGACTCGTGCTCGATGTAGCTGACGGTGCGCAGCACCAGGAACAGCACGTCGTCGTAGCGCTCGAGCTTCGGCCGCTGGTGGGCGTGGACGGCGTCCTCGACCATCAGCTCGTGGAGTCCGAAGGTGTGCGAGACGTTCGTCATCTGCTCCTCGTCGGGGTGGTGCAGCCCGAGCCACACGAATCCCGTACCGCGCCGACGTACCTCTGCCACCGCCTCGGTGTGGCTGTAGCGGCCGGGCAGGCGGTGCCCGTCGACGTAGACCGCGCAGTCGACCACCGCTTGCTCGGTGGGGACGGTGGGGACCGGGGGAGTGGGGCCGCGACGGGTGGCACGAGAAGGCTGGTGCGGCATGTTGTCCTTCCTCACGGCATGCCGCTGGGACGCGGCCCGGTCGCAGGCCCGCGGCGCGGCGGTCGCCCGTCGATGGGGACCGGGCGGGGCAGCTCCAATCATGCTAGCCCGCCGACCTGACAGACTGGTGGCGTGCGTATCGATCTCCACACCCACTCGTCCGCATCGGACGGCACCGACCGTCCCGCGGAACTGGTCCGTGCTGCTGCCCGGGCGGGTCTCGACGTCGTGGCCCTGACCGACCACGACACGACCGCGGGATGGGACGAGGCCGCAGCGGCCCTGCCGACGGGCCTGCGTCTCGTCCGGGGAATGGAGATGTCCTGCACGGGACGCGGGGAGGACGGCGCCCCGGTCGCCGTGCACCTGCTGGCCTATCTGTTCGACCCGCACGATCCGGTCTTCGTCGCCGAACTCGAGCGGCTCCGTGGCGAACGGGTGTCGCGGATCCGGGCGATGGGTGTGCGGATGGCGGACGACGGTCTGCCGATCGACATCGACGCAGTGCTCGCCGAGGCGGGCCCCGCCGCGGGCCGGCCCCATCTGGCGCGGGCGC
>NZ_JBKFBA010000002.1:99119-101671 GCF_053345925.1 Rhodococcus sp. C26F | reverse complement strand
CGTCGCCGCCGGTGTGGTGCCCACGGTGGCCGACGCCTTCACCGAGCTGCTGTCGCCGCGCGGCCGTTACTACGTACCGAAGGCCGATACCCCGCTCGCCGACGCCGTGAAGATGGTGACGGCCGCGGGCGGTGTGCCGGTGGTGGCGCACGCCCGGGCACGTGCGCGTGGGCGGCTCCTCGCCCTCGACCACATCGAGGAACTCGCCGAACTCGGACTCGGCGGTGTCGAGGCCGATCATCCCGATCACGACGAGCAGGATGTGCGGACGATGCGCGATCTCGCGCGGTCGCTCGGGGTCGTCGTCACGGGATCGTCCGACTATCACGGCGACAACAAGACCATCGGGCTCGGCAGCTTCACCACGGCTCCGGCGGCGTACGAGGCGCTGCTCGACCGCGCGACCGGTGTGGAGGTGCTCGAGGGATGAGGCGACGGGGTGCGCGGTATCCGGACGAGGAGTACGGGTCGCCGAACGACGAAAACTACTACGACAGTGAGTACTACAACGAACCGTATTACCCGGACGAGGGGTACTACGCCGATCCGTACGAACCCGCATCGCGCCGCGCGAGTCTGCCGGTCCGCGCCCTCCGCGCTCTCTCCGGTGTGGTGTGCGGGGCGGTGCTGGTCCTGACGTTCGTGGTGTGCGGGGCCCAGTACCTCGCCGGCGACCGCGGTTTCCCCGGCCCGGGCACCACCTCGGTCGCCGCGCACGTCGTCGCCGCGCTCGTGGCCGTGATCGCCCAGGTGACGGCGGATCGACGCTCGGGTGGCGTGGCGCTCCTGTCGAGCCTTGTGGTGATCTTCACTGCATCGATTCTGATGATCACCCAGTGGTGGGGATGACGGCCCCGAGTGCCATCTCGGCTACCCGTCGGTAGCCGTCGTGTAACTGCGGAAATTCATCGCGGTGCGCCCGCGGCGCGGTGTTCACGGCACGTAAACTCACAGGTGAGGCGACAAAACCGTGAGACCTTCGCAATCGATGCCGATTTGATTGTTCGTCTGCGAAGGTGGCAAACTTGCGGCAATCCGAAAGCCGGAATACCCCGGAATCGGACGAAGGATGGCAGACCCACCCAGGGCTAGATCACCCAGGGCTCGATGCCAGGGCCACCCGCCCCGGCTCCATCACGTTCCGGAAGCCGTACAGCGTTGTACAGCGGCAGTCGTGATCGCGCCCGGAAGCTTCAATCCAATGTCCTTGGCGAAGCGCTGCAACTCGATGCATGCACGTGTGTGAATTGCATTGAACTGCGGTGTTTTCGCAGCAACCGAGTCCAGAGGTCGACTCGGAACACGCAGGAGTGTCATCGTGTCAATTGTGTCTGATGCACCTACCCCTCAGAAGCTCGAGTTGACGGACGAGGAGATCTTCTCGAGTCACGTCGACGGCAAGCTGTCGGTCGAGCTGACCGCGCCGCTCGAGAACCAGCGCGATCTGTCCATTGCGTACACCCCCGGTGTCGCCCAGGTCTGCCGGGCCATCGCCGCCGACGAGACCCTCGTCGACCGTTACACCTGGACCAACCGCCTGGTCGTCGTCGTCTCCGACGGCACCGCGGTCCTCGGTCTCGGCAACATCGGCGCACGTGCCTCGCTGCCGGTGATGGAGGGCAAGTCCGCGCTGTTCAAGAAGTTCGCGGGCCTGAATTCCATCCCGCTGGTGCTCGACACCACCGATCCCGACGCGATCGTCGAGACCCTCATCCGGCTGCGTCCGTCCTTCGGCGCCGTCAACCTCGAGGACATCTCGGCTCCGCGTTGCTTCGAGATCGAGAAGCGCGTCATCGAGGCGCTCGACTGCCCGGTCATGCACGACGACCAGCACGGCACCGCCATCGTCGCCCTGGCCGCCCTCAAGGGTGCGGTGAAGGTGCAGGGCCGCGACATCGCCGACCTGCGCATCGTGATCTCCGGGGCCGGAGCTGCCGGCGTGGCGTGCACGAACATCCTGCTCGCCGCCGGTGCGCGCGACGTGGTGGTGCTCGATTCGAAGGGCATCATCTCCTCCGACCGCACCGATCTCGGTGAGATCAAGGCCGATCTGGCCTCCCGCACCAACCCGGAGGGCCGCAAGGGCGGCATCGCCGAGGCGCTCGACGGCGCCGACGTCTACCTCGGCGTGTCGTCGGGCACCGTGCCCGAGGAGATCGTCGCGACGATGGCCGACGACGCCATCATCTTCGCGATGTCGAACCCGGATCCGGAGATCCACCCCGACATCGCCCACAAGCACGCCGCGATCGTGGCGACGGGTCGCAGCGACTTCCCGAACCAGATCAACAACGTGCTGGCTTTCCCCGGTGTGTTCAAGGGCGCTCTCGACGCAGGTGCCCGCCGCATCACCGAGGGCATGAAGCTCGCCGCCGCCGAGGCCATCCTCTCGGTCGTCGGTGACGAACTGGCCGCGGACAAGATCGTCCCGAGCCCGCTCGATCCGCGCGTGGCGCCCGCCGTCGCCGAGGCCGTCGCGGCCGCGGCGAAGGCCGAAGGCGTCACCGACTAGGGATTCGCTCCTGGCGAGATCGCACCGAACGCCCCGATCC
>NZ_JBKFBA010000002.1:92911-99110 GCF_053345925.1 Rhodococcus sp. C26F | reverse complement strand
GTTCGGCGTCTCGGCGGGCCGGACGGTCGGGCACGTGCGGACCGTGGCGCACCGGTGGGCGACAATGACCGCCGTGGCGAACGAAGCGAGACGGATCCGGCCGGTCGCGGCGACGGTGCTCACCGCATGCGCGGCGGCGGCCGTGCTCCAGGGGTGTGCGTCGCCCGTTCTCGACGAGGCGGCACCGTCGACGACGGTGATCGTCGGGGCGGGGGAGCGGCCCGACGAGGAACTGCTCGCGCAGCTGTACGCGGGTGCGCTGCGCGGTAGCGGGATCGACGTGCAGGTCCGCTCCGGCGTCGCCGATCCGACCGCAGCGCTCGACGCCGCCGATCTCACGCTGATCCCCGGCTACACGGGACGGCTGCTCGCGTCCTACGACCCCGGTGCCGACGCGACCGACGCCGAGGACGTCTTCGAAGCGCTGGCGCGCGCCCTGCCCGACGAACTGACCATCTCCGATTACGCCTCGGCGCAGGACCGCGCGGTGCTGCTCGCCGACCGCGAACGGCTCACGCAATGGTCGGTGAGCCGCGTGGCCGACCTCGCCGGCCGCTGCGCCGACCTGACCTTCGCGGTGACCGAGGACTTCGACACCGCCGGTGGACTCACCGCCCTCGAACGCGCCGACTGCCGCCCGCGCGAGGTGCGACGGATCGAGGATGCACAGTCCGTCGCCGTCGCGTCGGAACCCGACACGGTCGTCGGAACCACCACGACGTCGTCCGCCCTCGCGGAGATCGACGCGGATTCGCCCGTGAGCACCGTGCCCGACGCACCCGACCGCAGCCCGCAGGACGACACGAACGCCGACGATGCGCCCGCACCGGTCCTGCCGGCCCAGAACGTCGTCCCGGTCTTCCGCAAGGGCACCCTCGACGAGGCACAACTCGACGCGTTGCGGACCATCGCGGGTGAACTGACCACGAGCGATCTCACCGAACTGCGTGCGCGTGTCGAGGAGGGAGACGATCCCGAGACCGTGGCCCGCGAATGGATCGACGAACACGCCGGAGCGTGAACGGCACCCCGCGAGTACTCAGCCCGCGCGGGTGCCCATCCGGTCGCGGAGGAACACACCGAAGTCGGAGATCGCCGCGGCGGCCTCGGGAACGAGCGACGCCTGCAACGGCGCGACGTGCCACAGCTCGGGTTGTTCGACGAGGGTGACGTCGACGCCCGCCGCCCGGAGCTTCTCGGCGTACTGCCGCACCTGTGGGTGGAACATCTCCGCGGTGCCCACCTGGATGAGCGTCGGCGGCAGACCCGTGGGATCGGCGTGGATGGGCGCGTAACCGGGATCGGTGGGATCGCCTCCGGCGAGATACGCCTCGGCCGAGGAATACACCCAGCCCTTGTTCAGAACGACGTCGTTCACGTCGGGCAGGTCGCGGGCGGCCGGATCGGTCCACGGCGACAACAATCCGAGCGCCGGCGGGGTGATCCCGTGACGGTCGATGAGCCGGTGTGTAGTGGCCGCGGCGAGGCCACCGCCGGCCGAGTCGCCGGCGATCGCGGTGTCCGACACCTCGAAGCCGTGCTCGCTGACGAGTTCGAGATAGGCCGCCTCGGCGTCGTTCAACGCCGCCGGATAGGGATGCTCGGGAGCGAGCCGGTAGTCGAGGACGTACACGGCCGATCCGGACGCGGCGGCGAGATGCGCCGCGAGCGAGCGGTGCGTGGCGAGCGACCCGCCGGTGTACGCCCCGCCGTGCAGGTACAGGATCGCCGTGGTCCGCTCGGTGGCACCCACCGTGATCCGCTCGGCGGGGCGTCCCGCCAGACGGATCGGGCGCACCACGGTGTCCTTCGGGAGGAACTGCAACGGCGCCGCGAGATCGAGCAACCGGCGCTGCGTCGAGAACGACCAGCGCGGCGACAGCAGGGCACGGAAGAGAGGACGCAGGGCGGTACGCGCCACCCGCGGTGACAACTGCGGTGTCGGAGGCATGCCGCAGCCTATCCCCTCGGCACGACCCGGGAGGTCACGGTGGCGACGACACGCTGATAGGCCGGTCCGGCAACGCGGACGAAGGCGTCCAGCAGCTTCGCATCGGCGCCGATCAGCACGCGCGCCTTGTTCTTCCGCACACCGGTGAGGATGGTCTTCGCCGCGTCCTCGGGGGTCGTGCGTGCGAGCTTGCGGTCGAAGAACTCCGCGAAGGTCGCCTGGTCGTCGCCGTCGGGGACGGCGGCGTTGCGCGCGATCGCGGTCTTGATACCACCGGGATGCACGCACGTGACCTGTACGGGATGCCGCGCGACGAGCATCTCCTGCCGCACCGCCTCGGTGAAGCCGCGCACGGCGAACTTCGCCGAGTTGTACGCCGCCTGGCCCGGGATGCTCAGCAAGCCGAACAGGCTCGAGACGTTGATCAGGTGGCCGTCGCCCGACGCGATGAGATACGGCAGGAAAGCCTTGGTGCCGTTGACGACTCCCCAGAAGTCGACGTCCATCACGCGCTCGATGTCCTTGAACTCGGTGCGCTCGAGGTCGCCGTGATAGGCGATGCCCGCGTTGTTGTACACCTGGTGGACCGCGCCGAAGTGGGCGGCGACCTGCTCGGCGTACTCGAGGACCTTCTCGCGTTGGGTGACGTCGAGATGGTCGGCCTTCACCTCGGCGCCGAGTTCCCGTGCGCGACGCGCGGTCTCCTCGAGCCCTGTGGTGTCGACGTCCGAGATCGCCAGGCGGGCACCTTGGGCCGCGAGGGCGAGGACGAGGGCCCGTCCGATCCCGGAACCCGCGCCCGTGACGACGACGACCCGGCCTGCGAAATCACTCATCGAACTGCTGCCTCTCGGGACGTGTGCTCCTGCGCGGGACGGTCGGTAGCGACGGGGAGATCCGATTCGGCGACGCTACGGTACGCCTCGAGGTCGAATCTGCGGGTGATACGGCGGAATTCGAAGGTGAATCCCGGCCACAACGTGGTGTTGTTGCCGTGCTTGTCGAGATACCAGCTCGCGCACCCGCCGTTGTTCCACACGCTCGATCGCAGCGCGCGTTGCAGGTCGCGGTTGTACTCGTCCTGCACGTCCTCGCGGACCTCGACCGTGCCGATGCGGTTGCGGTCGATCGTGCGGATCGCGTCGACGACGTATTCGAGCTGCGATTCGATCATGTACACCATCGAGGTGTGGCCGAGTCCGGTGTTCGGTCCGACGAGGAAGAACAGGTTCGGGAAGCCGGCGACCGAGCTGCCCTTGTACCCCTGCATGCCGGTCTCGTCGAAGACCTCGGCGAGCGAGCGGCCGTCCTTGCCGAAGATGCCGGCGAAGGTCGGGGAGTCGGTGACGTGGAAGCCGGTCGCGACGACGATCGCGTCGACCTCGCGTTCGGTGCCGTCCTTCGTGACGATGCCACGCGGGGTGACGCGGGCGATGCCGTCGGTGACGAGGTCGACGTTCGGCCGGTCGAGCGCGGGGTAGTAGTTGTTCGAGATCAGCATGCGCTTGCAACCGATGCCGTAGTTCGGCGTGACCTTACGGCGCAGTTCCTTGTCGCGGATCTGCCGGCGGACCTGGATGCGCGCGGCGAGTTCGAGCGGCTTCATGAAGGCCTGGGCCTTGGCCAGACCCACGACCTGCGTCTCGCGGGCGGTGTACTGCAGGGCGCGCGAGAGACGCTGGAAGCCGGGGATGTAGCGGAAGGCGAACCGCTCGGGTGCGGTGTACTCGCGGTCGAAGCGGGGGAGGATCCACGGTGCCGTGCGCTGGTACACGTCGAGACGACCGACGGTGCCTGCGATGGCCGGCACGATCTGGATGGCGGACGCTCCCGTGCCGATGACCGCGACGCGCTTGCCGGCGAGGTCGGCGTCGTGGTTCCACCGCGCCGAGTGGAAGATCTCGCCCTCGAAACCGGCGATGCCCTCGATGTCGGGCAGCGACGGCTCGCACAGGGCGCCGACCGCGGAGATCACGACCTTGGCGCTGTACTTCCCGCGCGTGGTGGCCACGTCCCAGCGGTGCGTCGCGGTGTTCCAGCGGGCCGTCTGCACGTCGCACCCGAAGACGGTGCGTCGCCGCACGTCGTGCCGGTCGGCGACCGAGCGGATGTACTCCTGGATCTCCGGCTGCGGCGAGAACGAGCGCGTCCAGCCGGGGTTGAGGGCGAACGAGTAGGAGTACAGGTTCGACGGCACGTCGCACGCCGCGCCGGGGTAGGTGTTGTCGCGCCAGGTGCCGCCCACCTCGGAGGCGCGTTCGAGCACGAGGAAGTCCTTGCCCGCCTGCGACAGTCGGATGGCCGCACCGAGCCCGGCGAACCCGCTGCCGATGATCAGCGTGTCGACCTGACGGATCTCCGCGTCGGCGACGGTATCTGTAACCGGAAGACTCATGTACTTGAGGCTAGAGCGTTCCAGTGACCTGGTCAACACTTGTTGACCATAATTCAATAACGGTGTTTGCATGGTGGACGTGACAGACGACAGTCCCGGACCCCGCCGGACCCGCCTCGGTCCCGCCCAACGCCGGGCCCAGCTGATCGAACAGGGTCTCGAGCTGCTCGCCGACCGGCCCCTCGAACAGATTTCCGTCGACGAGGTCGCCGAACGGGCCGGGGTCTCGAAGGGGCTGCTGTTCCACTACTTCGCCTCGAAGCACGACTACCACGTCGAACTCGTGCGATGCGTCGGCCGGGATCTCGTCGAGTACACCGCACCGGACGAAGGTCTCGAACCGATCGAGATGCTGCGCGGCACGCTCGTCGCGTACGTCGACTACGTCACCCGGCGCCGCGACATGTACGTCTCGATCCTGCGCGGCGCCACCAGCGGCGACCCCGACATGCGGGCGGCCTTCGAGGACACCCGCACGGCGCTCGTCGACCGGACCGTCGCGCACCTGCCCGCCATCGGGATCGAGCCGACGCCCGCCGTGCGGCTCGCCGTGCGCGGCTGGGTGGCCTTCGTCGAGGACACGACCATCGCGTGGCTACGCGATCCCGAACTCACCCGCGACGAGTTCGTCGAACTGGCCATCGCGGCGCTGTCCGGCGTTGCGCTGGCGGCACATTCGCTCCACTCTCCGGCCGGTGACGCTGTTCCGGCCGGTGGGGTTCTCAGCGATCGCTTCCGGGAAGGTACTCCTGCAGCTTCGTCTTGACGCCCTGTTTCACGAAGCCCCAACGGTTCTCGTCACCGGCGAGCACGGCCTTGGCGACATCGGTGAACTGCTCCCACGTCGCATGCGGCGGGATCGGCGGCATGTCCGGATCGGTGTACACGTCGAGCACCGTCGGACGGTCCGCGGCCAGCGCGCGATCCCAGGCCGAGCCCATCTCGTCCGAGGACTTCACGGTTTCGCCGCCCAGCCCGAGACTGCGCGCGAACGCAGCGTAGTCGACGTCCGGAAGCGACTGGGACTCCGCGAATTTCGGTGCCCCACCCATCGCACGCATCTCCCAGGTGACCTGGTTCAGATCGTTGTTGTGGATGATCGCGACGACGAGCCGCGGATCGGTCCACTGCTGCCAGTACCGCTGGATGGTGATCAGCTCGGCCATGCCGTTCATCTGCATCGCCCCGTCGCCGGCGAACGCGACCACCGGACGACCCGGATGCGCGAACTTCGCGCCGATCCCGTACGGCACCGCCGGACCCATCGTCGCGAGGGTGCCCGACAGCGAACCGCGCATGTCACCGCGGAACTGCAATTGGCGCGCATACCAATTGGCGGCCGAACCCGAGTCGGCGGTGACGATCGCATCGTCCGGCAGTCGCGGTGAGGCCTCGGCGAACATCCGCAGCGGATTGACGAACTCCGTCTCGACCTCCGCCTGCTGTGCCATGGTCTGCCACCAGCGCTGCACGTTCTGCTCGATGCCCTCACGCCACGACCGGTCCTCCTTGCGCTGCAGCAGCGGGACGAGCGCGTCGAGCGCGGCGGCGGCATCCGCGACGAGGTTGACCTCGTTCGGATAGCGCATCCCGATCATGTTCGGGTCGATGTCGATCTGCACGCAGCGGGCCTGGCCGTATTCGGGCAGGAACTGGCTGTAGGGGAGGGACGAACCGACGATGAGCAGCGTGTCGCAGCCGGTCATCATCTCGTGGGTGGGCCGCGTGCCCAGCAACCCGATCGATCCGGTGACCCACGGCAACTCGTCCGACAGCACGTCCTTGCCCAGCAGGGCCTTCGCCACCCCGGCGCCGAGCAGATCCGCGACCTGCTCGAGTTGCGCCCGCGCACC
>NZ_JBKFBA010000002.1:86198-92856 GCF_053345925.1 Rhodococcus sp. C26F | reverse complement strand
CCGCCGGATCGCGTCGTCGTCCGGTGCGATCCGGGGACGGTCGAAGCCGACGCTCGACGGCACCATCTTGAACTCGTGGCCGGGCGGGGAGTACTCGAGTTCCTGCACGTCGCCGTGGATGATGACGGCCGTGGGAGTGCGGTACGCGATGGCGGTGCGCATCGCCCGGTCGAGGACGTTCGGCAACTGCTCGGGCACCGTCACCGTCTCCACGAACGCCGACGCCACATCCTTGTACAGCGTGTGCAGGTCCACTTCCTGCTGGTACGACCCGCCCATCGCTGAACGGTCGGTCTGGCCCACGATCGCCACCACCGGAACGTGGTCGAGTTTCGCGTCGTACAGGCCGTTGAGCAGATGGATCGCGCCCGGGCCGGAGGTCGCCATGCACACCCCGGGCCGGCCGGTGAACTTCGCATAGCCCACGGCTTCGAAGGCGCTCATCTCCTCGTGCCGGGACTGCACGAAGACCGGATCGTTGCCGGTGCGCGTCCAGGCGGCGAGGATCCCGTTGATGCCGTCGCCGGGATATCCGAAGACGTGGTCCACCCCCCACGCGCGCAGGCGGTGCAACAGGTAGTCGGCCACGGTCGGATTCGCCATCGGTAGCTCCTCGCAGGACACGATCGGGGGTCCTCCGGAGGGTGCCCGTCGTGCCCGGTCCGAAACACACCGGAAAAGGCGTGAGCCGGGTCGATCGCCCCTCGCGGGGACGAACCGACCCGGCTCACATGAGAACCGTCAAGGACCCGAAGGATCCGAAACGGAGCTTCTAGCGACCGAAGGCCTTCTCGATGATCTCCTGCTGCTCGACAGCGTGGACCTTGCTCGAGCCGGACGACGGTGCCGACATCGCGCGACGCGACACGCGCTTGATACCGCTGAGCTTCTCGGGCAGCAGTTCCGGCAGCGCGAGGCCGAGGAACGGCCAGGCACCCTGGTTCGCCGGCTCCTCCTGGACCCAGAAGAACTCGGTGGCGTTCGGGTACTGCTCGAGCGTCTCGGCGATGCGGCGACGCGGCACCGGGTACAGCTGCTCGATGCGCACGATCGCGACGTCGTCACGACCTTCCTTCTGCTTCTTCGCCAGCAGTTCCCAGTAGATCTTGCCGGAGGTGAGCAGCACACGAGTGGCCTTCGACCGGTCGGCCGTGCCCTCCTCGTAAGGAACCTCTTCGAGCAGCGAGCGGAACTTGCCCTGCGTGAAGTCCTCGACGTTGCTGACCGCGGCCTTGTTGCGCAGCATCGACTTCGGCGTGAACACCACCAGCGGGCGGCGGATGCCGTCGAGGTGATGGCGACGCAGCAGGTGGAAGTAGCTCGCCGGGGTCGACGGAACCGCGACCGTCATCGAACCCTCGGCGCACAGCTGCAGCCAGCGCTCGATACGGCCCGAGGTGTGGTCGGGACCCTGGCCCTCGTGGCCGTGCGGCAGCAGCAGCACGACGTCGGAGAGCTGACCCCACTTGGCCTCACCGGACGAGATGAACTCGTCGATGATGGACTGCGCGCCGTTGACGAAGTCGCCGAACTGCGCCTCCCACAGCACGAGCGCGTCGGGGTTGCCCACCGAGTAGCCGTACTCGAAGCCCAGACCCGCGAACTCGGTCAGCGCCGAGTCGTAGACCATGAAGCGGCCGCCGTTGCCGGCCTGGTTGGCCAGCGAGGCGAGCGGGCTGTACTCGTCGCCCGTCTTGCGGTCGATGATGACCGAGTGGCGCTGCGTGAACGTGCCGCGACGCGAGTCCTGACCGGCCAGGCGCACCAGGGCACCTTCCTCGGCCAGCGAACCGAACGCGAGCAGCTCGGCGAACGCCCAGTCGATCTTGCCGTTGCGCGACATCTCACGACGCTTCTCGAGCACCGGCTTGACGCGCGGGTGGACGGTGAAGCCCTCGGGCGCCTCGGCGAAGGCGTCGCCGATCCGCTCGAGCACCGACCGGTCGACGGAGGTGTCGAGACGCTTCGGCGGGGTCTGGTCGAGCTCGACCGACTCCGACGGCTCCGGCGGGTACTTCTCGAGTTCGCGGACCTCGTTGAAGACCCGTTCGAGCTGTCCCTGGTAGTCGCGCAGGGCGTCTTCCGCTTCCTTGAGCGAGATGTCGCCGCGGCCGATCAGGGCCTCGGTGTAGCTCTTGCGGACGCTGCGCTTGGTGTCGATCACGTCGTACATCGCCGGCTGGGTCATCGACGGGTCGTCGCCCTCGTTGTGACCGCGGCGGCGGTAGCAGATCATGTCGATGACGACGTCCTTGTGGAACTTCTCGCGGAAGTCCACGGCGAGCTTCGCGACCCACACGCAGGCCTCGGGGTCGTCGCCGTTGACGTGGAAGATCGGCGCGCCGATCATCTTCGCCACGTCGGTGCAGTACTCGGACGAACGCGAGTGCTCCGGCGCGGTGGTGAAGCCGACCTGGTTGTTGACGACGATGTGCACGGTGCCGCCGGTGCGGTAGCCGCGCAGCAGCGCGAGGTTGAGGGTCTCCGCGACGACGCCCTGACCGGCGAACGCAGCGTCGCCGTGCAGGAGCAGCGGCAGGACGGTGAAGCCGTCCTCACCCTTGTCGAGGATGTCCTGCTTGGCGCGGACGAGGCCCTCGAGCACCGGGTTGACCGCCTCGAGGTGCGAGGGGTTCGCGGTGAGCGAGACCTTGATGTCGTTGTCGCCGAACATCTGGATGTAGGTGCCCTCGGCGCCGAGGTGGTACTTCACGTCGCCGGAACCGTGCGCAGCGGCCGGGTTCAGGTTGCCCTCGAACTCCGAGAAGATTTGCGAGTACGGCTTGCCGACGATGTTCGCGAGCACGTTCAGGCGACCGCGGTGCGGCATCGCGATGGCGACCTCGTCGAGCGTGTGCTCGGCGGCCTGGTCGATGATCGCGTCCATCATCGGGATGACGGACTCGGCGCCCTCGAGCGAGAAGCGCTTCTGACCGACGTACTTGGTCTGCAGGAACGTCTCGAACGCCTCGGCGGCGTTGAGGCGGCTCAGGATGTACTTCTGCTGGGCGACCGTCGGCTTGACGTGGTGCGCCTCGACCCGCTCCTGCAGCCACTGCTGCTGCTCGGGCTCGAGGATGTGCGTGTACTCGACACCGACGTGGCGGCAGTACGCGTCGCGCAGCACCGACAGCACGTCGCGCAGCTTCATCTTCTGGCGGCCGTGGAAGCCACCGACGTTGAACTCGCGATCGAGATCCCACAGCGTCAGGTCGTGGGTCGTGACGTCGAGGTCGGGATGCGACCGGAACTTGTCGCGCACGAACTGCAGCGGATCGGTGTCGGCCATGAGGTGGCCGCGGCTGCGGTAGGCGGCGATGAGCTCGAGCACACGGGTGTGCTTGTCGACGAGACCTTCCGGCACGTCCTTGCGCCAGCGGACCGGCTCGTAGGGGATGTGCAGGGTGTGGAAGATGCCGTCGTAGAAGTCGTCGCTGATGAGCAGCTCGTGGATCTTCTTCAGGAACTCACCCGACTCCGCGCCCTGGATCACGCGGTGGTCGTAGGTGGAGGTGAGCGTCAGCAGCTTGCCGATGCCCATCTCGGCGATCCGCGCGTCGGACGCACCCTGGAACTCGGCCGGGTACTCCATGGCGCCGGCGCCGATGATCGCGCCCTGGCCCTGCATCAGACGCGGGACCGAGTGCACGGTGCCGATACCGCCCGGGTTGGTCAGCGAGATCGTGACGCCGGAGAAGTCGTCGCCGGTGAGCTTGCCGTCGCGGGCGCGGCGCACGATGTCCTCGTAGGCCGAGTAGAACTGCGCGAAGTTCATCGTCTCGCAGTTCTTGATGGCCGCCACGACCAGCGAACGCTGGCCGTTCTTGCCGGGAAGGTCGATCGCGAGACCGAGGTTCGTGTGCGCGGGCACGACGAGGTTCGGCTTGCCGTCGACCTCGGCGAAGTGGTTGTTCATGTTCGGGAACGCCTTGACCGCCTGGACGATCGCGTAACCGAGGATGTGGGTGAACGAGACCTTGCCGCCCCGGGTGCGGGCGAGGTGGTTGTTGATGACGATGCGGTTGTCGAACATCAACTTCGCGGGCACCGCGCGAACACTGGTGGCCGTCGGGATCGACAGCGAGGCGTTCATGTTCTTCGCAACGGCAGCAGCGGCGCCGCGCAGAACCTTCTTCTCCTCGGTGGCCTGGCCCGACGGGGCCGCGGCGGGCTTGGGAGCCGGCTTCGCGGGCGCGGCCTGGGCCTTCGGCTGCGTCGCAGGCTTGGTCTCCGCCTTCGGTGCAGGCTTGGCCGGCGCGGCCTCGGCCTGCGGTGCGGGCTTCGCCGACGCGGTCTCGGCCTTCGGTGCAGGCTTGGTGGGGGCCGAAGCGGAGGAACTCGGCGCAGATGCTGTGCTCGGCGCGGGCTTCTCGGTCGTGGCGGTGTCGGAGCCGTTGGTGCCTCCGGCCACCGCGGCTTCCGGCGAATAGTCGGTGAGGAATTCGTGCCAACTCGCGTCCACGGACGAAGGGTCGTCCTGGAAGCGCTGGTACATCTCGTCAACCAACCACTGGTTCTGTCCGAACTGTGATGTAGAGCTGCTGCTCACGGCAGTTGTTCGCCTCGTTTCTTTCTTCGGTACCCGATCGGAGCGCCTGTGAATATGAGGCTAGCCCGTGGCATGTGACGATCCGAACTGACCGCGCATGTCGGTGGGCTACCTCACAATCTGGTGCGATGGGGTCTCCATCGATGACGGTTCTCGAGAGCCGATTATTCCCTCTAAGGTGCATCGGCGCAGCGCGCACCCCGTTACAAACGTGAGGACGATCTCATGTTCGACCCTTCCGTCGTCGAAGTGAGCAGGACTTCGGGCTCCTCCGGAACGAGACCACCGGTAGCGAGTTGCCACAAAGTGGTGTACAGACCTCCTGCTCGGCGGAGCTCGTCGTGGGGCCCGCACTCGACGATACGGCCGTCGTCGACGACCACCACGAGATCGGCGCGTGCGGCGGTCGCGAGACGGTGCGCCACGACCACGGCCGTCCGCGAGCGGGCCACCCGCGCACCCGCCTCGAGCACCGCCTTCTCGGTGGCGGGATCGAGGGTCGCGGTGGCCTCGTCGAGCAACAGCAGATCGGGGTCCACGAGTTCGGCGCGCGCGAGCGCGATGAGCTGACGCTGGCCCGCCGACAGACCCTGACCGCGCTCACCGACCGGATGGTTCATGCCGCCGGCGAGTCCCGCGATCATGTCCAGCGCCCCCACGGCGCGCGCGGCCGATTCGATCTCCTCGCGCGTCGCGTCGGGCCGGCCGTAGGCGATGTTGGTCGCCACCGTGCCCGTGAAGAGGTGCGCCTCCTGCGGCACCACACCGAGCCGGCCCCGATAGTCGCGCAGGCGGTAACGGCGCAGATCGGTGTCGTCCACCCGCACCGAACCGGAGGTCGGGTCGTAGAACCGGGCGAGCAGTTTGACGACCGTCGACTTCCCGGCGCCGGTGCGGCCCACCAGGGCGACCGTCGATCCGGCCGGGATCGACAGGTCCACGTCGCTCAGCGCCTCACGATCGGCCTCGCTGTACCGGAAGCCCACCTGCCGCAGGTCGACGTCGCCGCGGAGGTGCCCGGTGATGGCGACCGTGCCCTCCTCGGCCGACTCGAGCGAGCTCTCGGTCCGCAGCAGGTCGCCGATCCGGCGCAGACCGACCCGCGCCTGCTGGTAACCGTCGAAGACCTGCGACAACTGTTGGATGGGCGCGAACAACAGGTTCAGATACAGCACGAACGCGATCAGCACACCGGGGCCGACCGCGCCCGACGCCACCTCGCGGGCGCCGACGAAGACGACCGCCGCGAGCGCCAGATCGGACAGGAAGGTGATGAACGGGAAGTACAGCGAGATCGCCCGCTGCGACCGCAGGCGACTGCGCCGATAGGCCTCCGCGCGCTCGGCGAACCGCCGCGCCGCGGTTTCCTCCCTGCGGTAGGCCTGGGCGGCGCGCAGACCCGTGACGTTCTCCTGGAAATCCGCGTTCACCAGGGAGATGCGTTCGCGGGACTGCGCGTACGCCGTCCCGGAGACCTTCCGGAACCACAGGGTCGCGCCGACCAGCACGGGCAGCACCGCCAGCACCACCAGGGCCAGCGACAGATCGGTGGCGATCAGCGCGATCGAGATACCGGTGAGCGTCAGCACCGCCACGACCGCGGTGGACAGGCCGGTCTGGATGAACTGCGACAGCGCGTCCACATCGGTCGTCATCCGCGTCATGATCCGGCCCGACAGTTCGCGTTCGTAGTAGTCGAGCCCGAGCCGTTGCAGGTGCGCGTACGAGCGCACGCGCAGCCCGAACAACACCCGTTCGCCCGCCCGCGCGGTGAGCACCGTGAGGATCGCGACCACGAACCAGCCGAGCAGCGCGAGCACCACACCCGCGGCGGTCGCCTGCCACAGCCGGGACGGATCGCCCGGGGTCACTCCGCGGTCGACGGCGTACCGCACCAGCGACGGGAACGCGATGCTCGTCAGCGACTCCACCGCCAGGCACAGCACGACGACCGCCAGCAGTGCGCGCACCGGGCGCAGCGTCGTCCACAACCGGAACTGCGGGTCGGGCAGGCGCAGGGCCTCGGACCGTAGGGCCGGATCGCGTCCGGGGGTCTCGGTGGCCGGGGGAAGCGCGTCGACGGCCGCGCGCAGTTCCGGGGTCGGGGCG
>NZ_JBKFBA010000002.1:31145-86166 GCF_053345925.1 Rhodococcus sp. C26F | reverse complement strand
GGCCCGCCGCGGCCACCACCGCCCGCCGGTCCGCCGCGACCGCCACCGACGGCCGGAGGATTCCGGACGGTCGCGGACGGCTCGTCGTCGTCCGGTTCCTCGGGCCACAACTCACCGGCGGGAACCGGGCGTTCCGGTGCCGGTGCGGCGTCGTCGTCGGTCGAGAGCAGACGCCGGAAGACGGGACTGCGCTCCTCGAGTTCGTCGACCGTCCCGATGTCGACGATGCGTCCCTCGTCGAGCACGGCGACCCGGTCGGCGAGTGCGAGCGTCGACCGCCGATGGGCGAGCACGAGGGTCGTGCGGCGCCGACCCGCTCGCAACGCGCCGTAGATCGCGGCCTCGGTCTCGGCGTCGACCGCAGAGGTCGCGTCGTCGAGGATCAGCACCCGCGGATCGACGAGCAGTGCCCGCGCCAGCGCGACCCGCTGCCGCTGCCCGCCGGACAGTGTCAGGCCGCGTTCACCGACGACCGTGTCGTAACCCTCGGGGAGGGCCTCGACGAAGTCGTCGGCGCGTGCCGCCGCGGCCGCGGTGCGGATCTCGTCGTCCGACGCGTCGGGCCGGCCGAGCGCGATGTTGGACGCGACCGTGTCGGAGAACAGGAACGGCTCGTCGAAGACGAGGCCGACCGCCCCGCGCAGATCGTCGGCGCGGAGGGTGGCGACGTCGATGTCGCGGCCGTCCGCGGTCAGGCACACCGACCCGCGGTGTGGCGCGTAGAAGCGGGGGAGCAGCAGCGACAGCACGGTCTTGCCCGACCCGGCCGGGCCGACGATCGCGACGGTCTCGCCGGGCGCGATCTCCAGGTCGAGGCCGCGCAGTACGTCCCGGTCGTCGTCGAAGCCGAACATCACGTCCTCCAGGTGCACCCCGAGCGGACCGTCGGGCAGCTCGACGGGATGCGGGGGATCGGCGACGTCGGGTTCGGTGTCGATCACCTCGTACACCCGCTCGGCGGCGGCGCGGGACAGCTGCGCCATGATCACGACCTGCGAGAGGGTGCGTGTCGTCCCCGTCATCGTCGCCACATAGGCGGTGAACGCCACGAAGGTGCCCACGGTGATCCCGCCCTCGAGGGCGAGCCAGCCGCCGAGCGCGATGGTGGCGACGAGCCCGAACTGCGGGATCGCACCCATCGGCGCCGAGAACCACGCATTGATCCGGGCGGCGCGCAGACGCTCGGCATACAACCTGCGACCGTGCTCCTCGAGCTGGTCGACCGCGTGCGATTCCTGCCCGAAGCCCTTCACGACCCGCACGCCCGTGACCGTCTCCTCGACGTGCTGGGCGAGGTCGGCCGCGCGCTGCTGCGCCGACCAGGTCGCGGCGAACAGCTTCGGGCGCACGACCCGGACGAGACCCGCGATGATCGGGACGATGACCACCGCGACCAGCGTGAGCAGCGGCGAGAGGGTCGTCATGATCACCAGCGCGAGCACGAATTGCAGCAGCGCACCCGCCGACATCGGCACCATCGCGAGCAGGCCCTGCACGAGTTGCAGGTCGGTGATGGACCGCGAGACCACCTGACCCGTGCGGATGCGGTCCTGACCGTGGCCGTCGAGACGTTGGAGCGAGCCGAGCAGACGCAACCGCAGGTCGTGCTGCACGTCGAGCGACAGGCGTCCGGCGAGCATGCGACGCCCGTACTGGCAGCCGAACCGGATCACCGCACCGGCCGCGATCGCAGCCGCGGCCAGCCCGATCAGGCGCAGGTCGTCGGCGGGCACGTCGCCCTGCCCGGTCGCGCTGTCGACCGCGACCTTCGTCAGCAGTGGGAAGGTGATGTCGATCAGGGCGGCGACGACGGTGACGGCCAGCGCCCCGACGGCTGTTCTGCGGTGTTTCAGGCATTCGGCGACGAGCCGGGAAATCCATCCCGGCGAGCGCGGAATCGGGTCGTGTGCCATCGAACCGACATTAGCGCCGAGTGACGACAGGGCACGTCGGAGCCACCCGGGGAGGGCCGGAGACGCAGGTGATCGAACGTGTCAGACGACGTCGGCGGTGCGGGCGCGCCACCAGCCGAGGCCGCCCAGCACCACGGTCCAGAGGAGCAGGAGCAGCGGGGCCGCCGGCCACGTCATCTCGAGTGTCACGTCCTCGGGCATCGACACCGCGGAGAACAGCACGTACCAGGTGACCTGCGCCGGCAGGTACGACGCGATCGCGCCGAGACCGAGTCCGTGCAGGACGACCGAGACCATCAGCTCCCCGAACGGCACCCACGCGCAGATCGCGAGCACACTGCCCGTCGTCGACCGTGTGAGCAGACCCAGCCCCGCTCCGATGAGCGACCACATCAGCGCGCAGAACAGACCGATGCCCATCACCTTGGCGACCGATCCGAGGTCGGCACCGTCGAAGCCCCCACCGAACAACACGAGCGTCGCGGCCGCCGCGACTTCCGTGACGATGCAGTACAGCAGCCCGATCACGGCGACGGTCGCGAACTTCACGCCGACGACCCGGTCGCGTCCCCGCGCGGTGAGGAAGGTCGTTACGATCGTGCGGTGCGGGAACTCGCTGCCCGTCGCCACTGCACCGAAGATCGCGGCGAACAGGAACACCAGCGACAGCGACAGGGAGATGCCGACCGCGACAGCGACGGCCTCCGCGAAACCGTCACCGAACCCGAGTTCGAGTTGCCGCGCGACCGGCAGCGTCAGCGCCCCGCAGAACAGACCCACCAGCAGCGGTGCGATGCCGAGGGTCCACCAGTAGCGCAGGCTCAGGACCTTGCGGAACTCGGCGGTGAGAAGCGCAGTCATGCGGTGGGACCTCCTTGCCCGGTCGGCGGTCGGTTCGGCTGTCCCCACTGCGACTGCGGGTACTGCTGTGCGGTCGGGTACTGCTGTGCGTTCGGGTACTGCTGATACTGCTGGCCGTTCGGATACGGCTGGGCCTGCGGGTGCTGCTGGGCACTCGGGTACTGCGGGCCCTGCGGATACTGCCCGCCCGGCGGATGGTGGGTTCCGTGCCCCGGATACTGCGCGACCGGCGCGGCCGCGTAGCGACCGACCGTCATCGAGAGGTAGACCTGCTCGAGATCGACGTGCTCGACACTCGTCCCGAACAGCGTCACCTCCGCGGTCGCGGCGATCTCGGCGATGCGGTCGGGAGTCACGCCGACGACCGCAAGTCGTCCGTCCTGCTGCACCTGCGCGTCGGTGTGCCCGGCCGCGGCGAGTGCGGTCGCGAGGCGGGCCGGGTCGGAGGCCGCGACGAACACCCGCGAGCGGTAGGCGTCGCGCAGGTCGGTCATCGAGGTCTCCGCGACCAGGTGACCGTTCGCGATGATCACGAGGCGGTCGGCCATCTGCTCGATCTCCCGCAGGATGTGGCTCGAGATCAGCACGGTCCCGCCGTTGGCGGCGAATGCCCGGAGAAAGTCGCGCAGCCAGGCCATGCCCTCGGGGTCGAGTCCGTTCGCCGGTTCGTCGAGCACGAGATAACGCGGTTGTCCGAGCAGGGCCGTCGCCAGGGCGAGTCGCTGCCGCATGCCGAGGGAGAACTCGCCGATACGACGCCGCGCGACCGACCCCAGGCCGACGAGATCGAGCATCTGCCTCGCCCGCTCGTCGGGCACGCCGATCGCGGCGCAGTAGACCTGCAGGTGCGTCAACGCCCGGTGCTTCGGGTGGGCGCTGCGCGCGTCGAGCACCGCTCCGACGACCTGCGCGGGCTGCTGCAGGGAGGTGAACGGCACGCTGTCGACGAAGGCGTGCCCGGCGCTCGGCCGGACGAGGCCGAGCATCATGCCGAGCGTGGTGGTCTTGCCCGATCCGTTGGGGCCCAGGAAACCGGTGATCGAGCCCGGCGGCACCGTGAACCACAGATTCGATACGGCCGTGTGGTCACCGAACGTCCTGCTCAGGCCGTGGACGGCGATCCCCGCGCCCGGTGCCCCCGAGGGCACCCGGGGATCGGGTGTGCCGTACGGCGGTTGCGCTGACGGTGCTGTCACGGATTCGGACCCCCGCGTCGTCGAGATGTGGGTGCGGCTCGTGCCGCGGTCGCCGTGAGCTTACGGGTCAGTCGAGGAAGGGCAGGACGGCGTCGAGGAATTCGCGGGGCGCGTCGAGCTGAGGACAGTGCCCGGCATCGGGGATGATCACCACCCGTCTCCGGCCGCCGGCCTGCACCCGTCGCGCGGCGTGAGCGGGCGTCAACCGGTCTCGTGCACCCCACACCAGCAGGGCCGGCATGTCGAGGGCGTGCACCATCTCCGGGATCGGCAGTCGGCCGAGCTCACCGATCGCGTGCCGGCCCACGGTCAGCAGCGTGTCGACCTGCTCGCGGGTCGCGTAGTTCGCCGCGAACGCCGTGCGCGCCGCCCGGTCGAAGGTGCCGCGCCGGTGCACGGCGGCCCGCGCGTACAGGGCACCCATGGCCTGCTGCATCACCGGCGCGGGCAGCGGACGCAACAGTAGACGCGACAGTTCGACCGGCATGCGTGCACCCTGCGTCCACCACCGGGGGATCCCGGCGAGACCCGGCATGTCGGCGAGCACCACGCGGTCGACCCGGGACGGGTGGACCGACGCGAACACCAGTGCGGTGACGGCACCGAGCGAGTTCCCGACCAGCGACACGGGCTCGGGAACGTCGTCGACGAGGTCGGCCAGGACGTCGACGTAGTGGTCGAGCACGGGGGTCTCCCAGTGCTGCGCGCTGCGCCCGAAACCGGGCAGGTCGACCGTGAGCACCCGGTGCCGTTCGGCGATCGCCGGCGCGACCTTGCACCACGTACCGCCGTGATCGGAGAAGCCGTGCAGCAGGACGACGGTGCGCGGGCCCGCACCGGACTCCCGTACGAACACCTTCCCGTCGGCCGGCACGGTCAGTCCTTCGGGACCGGAACACCGGCGTCGAGCGCCGGTGCTTCTCCGCTCGCGGGGAGGAGGGGACGTGCGGCGGGCCATGCGGCCGGCGGTGGACCGAAGGCGTCGCGGGCGTTCTGGATCGTGCGCTTGCCCAGCGCACGGTTGCCGACGCCACCGATCGCGGCGCCGATACCAGCGGGGACGAGCTTGCCGATCAGCAGCGGACTGCGCTTGGCGAAGTACCGGCGGATGAATTTCTTGACCAGGGAATTGTTCAGCGTCTTCAGCTGGGTGCCGCCCGCGCCGGTGGTCAGCGCCTTGGGCCAGTTGCGCAGCGACGCGCCGGTCGCGGTCGCGACGATCTCCCGGCCGGCGTCACCGAGGGAGACGGCGAGCACCAGCGCGCGGCGCTGCTCGTGGTTGTGGGGTTCGATCCCGTGCACCGATGCGATGGCCAGGGTGAGCAGCGCGGACGCCTCGAAGAAGAAGGCCGTCTCGGCGCCGACCGCGCCGATGGCCGCGAGTGTCCCGATGCCGGGGAAGGCTGCGGTCGCGCCCGCCGCGGACCCGCTGCCGGTGACGGTCAGCAGGAACTGCTTCTCGAGCCGCTCGATGATCTGCGCCGGGGACTCGTCGGGGTGCGAGCGCCGCATGAGATCGACGTACTTGGCCACCGCAGGGCCCTGCAGCCTCGCGCCGTTGTCCAGCATCTTGACGATAAAGGCCTCTGCGACGCCTGCCTTGTTGCTCATCGTGCCCCTGTTCTCCGGTGCTCTTGTCTTCCGGACTGCTCTCACTACGCTGGTGCCATGACCGGGTCCGCAGTCGGTGTGTCGGACGGCGCCAGGCGGCGTCCGACACCCCTGCTGACACCCTACGTACGGTCGTACGAGGGGTATCGGCTCGACGGTTTCCCGCCGGGGACCCATCTGGGTATGCCCTCTCCGGAGGTCACCGTAATCCTCACGATCTCCGAACCCGTCGAACTCTCGCGGGGCGACGGACGGTGCCCGGAACGTTTCGACGCGCTCGCCGGAGGGTTGTCGACGCAACCGGTGCCCATCGTCCACCACGGACGGCAGCACGGGATCCAACTCGCGCTCACCCCCGCGGGTGCGCGCGCCCTGCTGGGTGTGCCCGCCGCCGCGCTCGGGCCGTGGGCCGTCGATCTCGAGGACGTCATCGGCGCCGACGGCCGGGAGTTGTTCGACCGGATCTCCGCGGCCGAATCGTGGGGCGAGCGGTTCGCCGTCCTCGACCGGATTCTCACCCGCCGCCTGGTCGCCGCACGGTCGACGAGCCCGGACGGGCACCTCGTCCACGCCTGGCACCTGCTCGTGACGGACCCGGCTCGCCCGGTCCGCGCTGTCGCAGACGAACTCGGATGGAGCAGGCGACACCTCGCGAACCGGTGCGCCGCCGAGTTCGGACTGTCCCCGAAGGACGTGGCCCGGGTGGCGCGCTTCGACCGGTCGCGACGGATGCTGCGGGCCGACCCCGGCCGCCGCCTCGCCGATGTCGCCGCCGAGTGCGGCTTCTACGACCAGGCGCATCTCGCCCGCGACTGGCGCGATCTGGCGGGCGTCCCGCCGTCGCGGTGGCTCGAGGACGAGGTGTTCCCATTCGTCCAAGACGACCGAGGGGTTCCGGGCCGACACTCGGAGACATGACGAACACAACGAATTCCACGCAGCAGTCGACCACCGTCACACCCACCGTCGACACGGTGTGGCCGTGCTTCGCCTACACCGACGCCCGGGGCGCGATCCGTTTCCTCGTGGACACCCTCGGGTTCGCCGAAGCGGAGGTCTACGGGGAGGGGGACCGCGTCGACCACGCAGCCCTGCTCTGGCCGCACGGCGGAGGGGTCATGCTCGGCTCGACCGGTCGCGGGTCGCCGCTCGACCAGCACGCCGACAGGGGCACCGCCTATCTCGTGCTTCCCGACGACGTCACCGTCGATGCCCTGTACGAGAGGGTGCTCGCGTCGGCGCAGGCGGAGGACCCGGCGGTCCGCGCGACCGTGACCGTCGAACTCCGCGACGAGGACTACGGATCGCACGGGTTCACCTGCCGCGACCCACACGGTGTGTACTGGGCGATCGGCACCTACCGACCCCGTCGGCCGTAGGAACCGTCGCCGGGGCTCAGCGTCGCAGGGGATCAGCGGGCGACCGTGCCGTGCCCTTCGGGGACCACCTCGCTCGGACGCGGCGGGGGCGGCGGCGTGCCGTCCCCGAACGGCCGCCCGTCGAGCGCCTCACGGCCGTGCGGATCGAGCCAGTTCGACAGATCCGGTCCCTTCGGCACGATGCCCGTGGGATTGACGTCGGTGTGCACGAGGTAGTAGTGCTGCTTGATCTGCACGAAGTCGATGGTGTCGCCGAAGCCGGGTGTCTGGAACAGATCGCGCGCATAGGCCCACAGCGCCGGGAAGTCCGCCAGCCGGTTCCGGTTGCACTTGAAGTGCCCGTGGTAGACGGGATCGAACCGGACGAGCGTGGTGAACAGGCGCACGTCGGCCTCGGTGATGGTCTCGCCCACGAGATAGCGCTGCGCCCCGAGGCGTTCCTCGAGCCAGTCGAGGCGGGCGAAGAGCCGGTCGAAGGCCTTGTCGTAGGACTCCTGCGAACCGGCGAATCCGCACCGGTACACGCCGTTGTTGACGTCCTGGTAGACGAGCTCGGCCACCTCGTCGATCTCGTCCCGCAGCTCCTCCGGATACAGATCCGGGGCGCCCTCGCGGTGGAACTGCGTCCACTCGGTGGAGAAGTCGAGGGTGATCTGCGGGTAGTCGTTCGTCACGACCTGCCCGGTGGGCACGTCAACGACGGCCGGGACGGTGATGCCGCGGTCGTATCCGGGGAAGCGCGCGAAGTACGCGTCCTGCAGTCGCGGGATGCCGAGGACGGGGTCGACCCCGCCCGGGTCGAGATCGAACGTCCAGCTGCGCTCGTCGTGCGTCGGGCCGCACAGTCCCAGCGACAGAGCGTCCTCGAGACCGAGCAGCCGCCGCACGATGAGGGTGCGGTTGGCCCACGGGCACGCCCGGGCAGCGACGAGCCGGTACCGCCCCGACTCGACGGGATAGCCGTCGCGCCCGTCCGCGGTGATGCGGGTTTGGATGTAGTTGGTGTCGCGGGTGAACTCCGCACCCGGCTCGACGTACTTGTTCTCGGTCACCTACGCATCCTTCCGCGCACACTCGTCACTTCCCGGGTGGAACCCGAACCGTCACGAGGGTTCCCCAGATGTCGTATCCCGACACCGCCGCGACCGTCCGGGCACCGCGGTTGTCGCGGCGCATGCGGGCCAGCGGGACGAGTCCGGCATCGAGCGCGTCGTGGGTCGCCAGCGTCGCGACCGTCGAAGCGAGCCCGAGACGGCGCGCCGGCGGTGTCGTCACCACCCGCACATCGGCCAGCAACGACCCGAGTTCGCTGTAGGCCGCGCCGGCGAGGGGCCGGTGATCGTCGTCGAGCAACACGAACACCCGCGACGGTCCCGTGGGCGACAATTCGGCCTCGGTGACGTCGTCGGGCGGGCAGCACCGCAGCAGCTCGGCGAGGTCCTCGGGGTCGTCGGAGATGAGCGGGTTCTCGACGCGTGTCCCGTCGATCCAGTCGGTGCACAGGGCGAGGATCTCCGTGCGACCCGCGTGGCCTGCGACGACGAGCTCGGCGTTCGGGGCGTCGATCTCGGCCGGGTCGGGTTCGGCCGCGAGGCGGAAGACGGCGGTGCCGGGTCCGACGATCGCGGTGGTGCGCCCCACGGTGAGCAGCCGGACGTCGCGGAACGAGTCGTCGACACGCGTCACGCACCCGGGTTCGACGAGGGCGCCGTCGGGTAGGCCCAGTGCACGACACCACGCGAGGGCGGCGATGCTCGAGATGTGCGGGTCCACCCCGCTACCGTAGACCGCCGACGAGGGGAGAGGTCCGGTGAGCGGCGACAGCGGGGTGGACACGCGCGAACGCGGGTCCGATGTGGCGGTGGAGATGTCCGATGGTGCCCGCTGGGCGGCGTTGGGCGCTCTGTGCCTGGGCTTCTTCATGATCCTGGTGGACAGCACGATCGTCGCCGTCGCCAACCCGGCGATCATGCGGACCTTCGGGGCCGACATCGCCGCCGTCGTGTGGGTCACGAGCGCCTATCTGCTCGCCTACGCGGTGCCGCTGCTCGTGACGGGCCGCCTCGGCGACCGCTTCGGTCAGCGCCGGGTCTACCTCTGCGGGCTGGTGCTGTTCACGATCGCGTCGTTGTGGTGCGGTTTCTCGTCCACGATCGAGATGCTCATCGTCGCCCGCGTGTTCCAGGGATTCGGCGCGGCGCTCATGTCGCCGCAGACCATGGCCGTGGTGACCCGGATCTTCCCGCGTGAGCGGCGCGGGACCGCGATGGGCCTGTGGGGCGCCGTGGCCGGGGTCGCGACGCTCGTCGGGCCGCTGGCCGGCGGTGTCCTGGTCGACGGACTGGGCTGGGAATGGATCTTCTTCGTGAACGTGCCCGTCGGGATCGTCGGGTTCGCGCTCGCAGTGCGGTACGTGCCGGTGCTGCCCACGAGCCCGCACCGGTTCGACGTGCTCGGCATGCTGCTCAGCGGCGCCGGCCTGTTCTGCCTCGTGTTCGGGATCCAGGAGGGCAACTCGTTCGAGTGGACCGCCCGCGTGTGGGTGCTGATCGGGCTGGGCATCGTGTTGCTCGTCGTGTTCGTCGTCCAGCAGTCGCGCAACCGCGGTGAACCGCTCGTACCGCTGTCGTTGTTCCGGGACCGCAACTTCGGGCTGGCGAACATCGGCATCGCGACGATGGGTTTCGCCATCACCGGCGTCATGCTGCCGATCATGTTCTACGCCCAGTCGGTGCGCGGTCTGAGCCCGACCGGCGCCGCGATGCTCATGGTGCCGATGGCGGTCTTCAGTGGTGTGCTCGCGCCGCTCGTGGGCAGGCTCGTCGACCGGGTCCATCCGCGGCTGATCGCCGGCACCGGCTTCTCGCTGCTCACGATCGGGCTGGGTTGGCTCGCGCTGGTGATGACCCCCGACGCGGAGATCTGGCAGTTGCTGCTGCCGATCGCCCTGATCGGGGTGGCGAACGCGGGCATCTGGTCGCCGCTCTCGGCCACCGCGACGAACGGTCTCGCACCGAGCCGGGCCGGGGCGGGTTCCGGTGTGTACAACACGACGCGTCAGGTGGGCGCGGTGATGGGGAGTGCCGCTCTCGGCGCGATCATGGCGGCGCGGTTGAGCGCCAACGGTGTCGGCGGGGGAGGAGGGGCGCCGGAGATGGAGACGTCCGGCTCCGTCCTGCCGGAGCCCCTGCACGAACCGTTCGCCGCGGCGATGGCCGAATCGTTGTGGCTTCCCGCCGGCATCCTGCTCATCGGGCTCGTGGCCGCGCTCGCCTTCGACCGTCCCGCGAGCCAGAAGGAACAGCGTGCCGCCGAGGAGCGTCCGGCGGCAGCGAGCGCCTGACGGACGTTCCAGCGACCACCCTGCGGCACCTTTCCGGTTGTCCGTGACCCGCCGTTTCCTCACATGGCTGTGATCCACGCCATATAGTGCAGGCACGCACGCCGGGTGGGAGGTGGCATGTCGGTGGCCGTAGTGGAAATTCCTGCAGGGAGTCGTTGGCTCCGGGACGATCGGGTCACTCGCCGCGACAGCGGCATCCTCCAGTACGACTGCCTGGAGCCGTGCATCGCCGAGCTGCTCGATCGGAGTGCGTTGCGTTTCGCGAACCGCGTCGCGGTGGTCGACCGATGCGGCCGCGCACTCACCTACCGCGAACTGTGGGCCGCCGCCGCCCGCGTCGCCGGTGGTCTCCTCGATCAGGGGGTCGGCCCCACCGACCGGGTGGTCGTCTGTCAGCCGAACGGGGTCCGCTGGCTGATCGGGTTCCTGGGCGTGGTCCTTGCCGGAGGTGTTCCGGTGCTCCCCGACCCGAGCTGCAGCCCCGAGGAAGCGGCGGAGATCGAGGTCCACAGCGGTGCGGTACTCACCCTGGACTCCGATCTGCCCGACGGTGTCGCCTTCCTCGACGGAGGTGCGTCACCGGACGAGCTCGCGGTGCTCTACTACGTGCGCGTCGCCGGTGGTGGACTGCGCGGCGTCGAACTGACCAACACCAACGTGCTGTCGACGATCGAGGCCGTCGCCCACGCGATGGATCTCGTCGGCGATGGCGTACGGACCGTGCTGACGGCGCCGCTGTCCACGGCGGTCGGATGCAGCGTCCAGTTGCTGCCCACCCTCGCCTTCGGGGGAACCGTCGTGGTCTCGGGATCCCGCGTGATCCGCGCACCGTGGCGGCACCTCCGCGCAGCCTTCCCCACCTCGCGGTGTGTGCGGGGCTGGGGAGTCGCCGAGACGGGAGGGATCGGTCTGCTGCTGCCCTCGGAACACCGCTCCCGCCATCCCCGCAGTGTCGGAGTGCCGTTCGGAGGGATCGAGATCGCGCTGCTCGGGCCCGATGCCGAACACGGTGTCGGCGAACTGCTCTGTCGCGGACCGAGCGTGGCCCGCCGCTACTGGCGCGATCAGTGCGCCACGGACGAGGCGTTCACGGACGACGGCTGGTTCCGCACGGGCGATCAGGTGCGCATCGACGACGAGGGCTTCGTCGATCAGATCGCCGTCCGGGTGTCGTGAACCCTGCAACAGGTTCTCGTCGGGTATACAGCCTGTAACCGGATGAACCGGCATTTTCCGTAGTGGAGAGGTGTGTCCATGTCCGACGTAGTCCTGCTCGAACGACGCGATCGCGTTCTCGTCATCACCATCAACCGGCCCGAGGCGCGCAACGCCGTCAACGCCGCCGTGAGCCACGCGCTCGCCGAGGCGGTCGACCAGCTCGACAGCGACGACTCCCTGTCGGTCGGTGTGCTCACCGGCGCCGGCGGCAACTTCTGCGCGGGCATGGACCTCAAGGCGTTCGTCGCCGGCGAGAACGTGGTCGTGCCCGGTAAGGGTCTCGGCTTCACGGAGGCGCCGCCGCGCAAGCCGCTCATCTCCGCCGTCGAAGGATTCGCCCTCGCCGGCGGAACCGAACTCGTCCTGGCCACCGACCTCGTCGTCGCCGCGAAGGACGCGAAGTTCGGCATCCCGGAGGTCAAGCGCGGCCTCGTCGCCGGTGGCGGTGGCCTGCTGCGCCTGCCGTCGCGCATCCCCTACCAGAAGGCTCTCGAACTTGCCCTCACCGGGGACGCGTTCACCGCCGAGGAAGGCTACGGATACGGTTTCGTCAATCGCCTCACCGAACCCGGTGGGGCACTCGAGGGTGCATTCGAACTGGCCGAGCGCATCACGGCGAACGGACCGCTCGCCGTGGCGGCGACCAAGGAGATCATCGTCCGCTCGGCCGACTGGTCGAGCGAGGAGGCGTTCGTGAAGCAGATGGAGATCATGGCGCCGGTGTTCACCTCGGAGGACGCGCGTGAAGGCGCCACCGCCTTCGCCGAGAAGCGACCCCCTGTGTGGAAGGGTCGCTGAGCTCCGGTGTGGAAGGGGCGCTGAGCTCCGGTGTGGAAGGGTCGCTGAAAGACCGAACGAGAGATGGCGAGGATCAGGTGACCGACGGATTCGCAGAACTGCACGTGCACATCGAGGGCACGCTCGAACCCGAGCTGATCCTCGCCCTCGCCGAGCGGAACCGCGTCGAGTTGCCCTATCGCGATCTCGACGATCTGCGCAGCCGCTACGAGTTCACCGATCTGCAGTCGTTCCTCGACCTGTACTACGCGAACATGGAGGTCCTGCGCACCGCGCAGGACTTCGCCGACCTCGCCCGCGCCTATTTCGCTCGTGCGGCGCGGGCGGGCGTCACCCGCGCGGAGTTCTTCTTCGATCCGCAGGCCCACACCTCGCGTGGTGTTCCGCTGCCCGAGGTCGTGGCCGGGCTCTCCGATGCGGTCGCCGGTGCACACCGGGAGTTCGGGGTCGATGCGGCGATGATCGCGTCGATCGTGCGCGATCGCCCCGTGCCCGAAGCGCATGAGGTGTTCGGCGAACTGCTGCGCCTCGGTGCGCCGATCATCGCCCTCGGCCTGGACTCGGCGGAGGTCGGCCACCCGCCGTCACTGTTCGAGGACGTCTTCGCGCGGGCGCGGGCCGAAGGGCTGCACATCACGGCGCACGCGGGGGAGGAGGGACCTCCGGAATATGTCTGGCAGGCGCTCGATCTGCTCGGCGCCGAGCGCATCGACCACGGCATCCGCTCGCTCGAGGATCCCGAACTCGTCGCGCGCCTGCTCGACGAGAGCATTCCCCTCACCGTCTGCCCGTTCTCGAATGTCCGCCTCCGCGTGGTGGATACGCTCGCCGACCATCCGCTGCGCCGCATGCTCGAGGCGGGCCTGTCGGTGAGCGTGCACTCGGACGATCCCGCCTATTTCGGTGGTTACGTCGACGACAACCTCGCAGGGCTGAAGGATCAGCTCGGTCTCACCGATACCGAACGGGATGTGCTCCGGCGCAATTCGTGGGACGCCGCCTTCCTCTGAGTCCGTCCGGGTGAGTCTGCTCGGGCGTCATTCGCCCAGGACGCGGCGCAGATACGGGTTCGTGAAGGTGCGGTGCGGATCCACGCGGTCGCGCACGGCGAGGAAGTCGTCGAACCGAGGGTAGAGCTCGCGCAGATCGTCCGCGGTCATGGAATGGAGCTTGCCCCAGTGCGGGCGTCCCTGCGCGGCACGCAGGATCGGCTCGACACCGTCGAAGTAGACCGCGTGGTCGCGCCGATGGTACTGGTGCACGGCCACATAGGCGGTGTCGCGGCCGTGCGCCGTGGACAACCACACGTCGTCGCCCTGCGAGAACCGCACCTCCACCGGAAAACCGACGCGAACGTTCTTGCGCTGCAGCCACGCATCGATCTCGCGCAGAACCGCTGGAAGGTGCTCGGCGGGGAGCGCGTACTCCATCTCCCGGAACCGCACCCGGCGGGTGGAGGTGAACACCCGGTAGCTGCGGTCGACGAAGGTGCGCGGGGACAACGCCCGTGACGCGATCCGGTTCAGCGCCGGGATGGTGGCGGGAACCCGCGTCCCGACCTGCTGGAAGAGTGCGAAGGCACCGTTGGAGAGCAGTTCGTCGTCGAGGAGGGTGCGTACCCGCCCGACCGGCTGCACCGGTGCCTCACCGGGGAGTCGGGTGTTGCGTTTGACGAGCACGCCATCGGTGTGCGGGAACCAGTAGAACTCGAAATGGTCGCCACCGCTTCGCAGTTCGTCGAGGGCATCGAGTGTCGTGCGGAGCGACGAGGGTGCTTCCTCCGCGCGCAGGCGGAATGCGGGGACACAGTCGAGAGTCACGGTGGCGAGCACGCCGAGGGCGCCGAGGCCGAGCCGGGCGGCCTCGAACAGGTCGGGTTCGTGCTCGGGGGAGCAGTCGACGATCCGGCCGTCGGCGAGCACGATCGTCGCGCCGCACACGGCTGCCGCCAGTCCGCGGAAGGTTGCACCGGTGCCGTGGGTGCCGGTCGAGATCGCGCCGGCGACGGACTGCACGTCGATGTCGCCGAGATTCGGTACGGCGAGGCCCTGTGCCCACAGCAGGTCGCTCAGATCGCGCAGTCGCGTCCCCGCCCGCACGGTGACGCGCGCGCCGGTGGCCGACGGTTCCACCGCGACGAGACCGGACATCCGGTCGAGCGAGATGAGCGTGCCGTCGGTGACGGCCGCGCCGGTGAACGAGTGCCCGGCGCCCACGGCCTTGACATGTTCGCCCTGCTCGGAGGCGCGGACGACGACGCGCGCGAGGTCGTCGGTGCTGCCGGGGGTCTCGAAACGGCGGGGTGTCGCACTCTCGGTGCGAGCCCAGTTGTGCCAGGTGGCCATGCCTCATCTTCGACCTGGACGAGCGTCCAAGTCAACACCTGCTCGTGAACCTTTCCCGACCTCTACCATCAGGGTCATGTCGAATCGGTTGCCTGCTGACGAGCGCCGCGCCCAACTCGTGGGTGCGGCACTGGAACTGGCGGAAGGTGGGGGAGTCGGAGCCGTCACGGTCCGCGCCGTCGCCGAGAAGGCCGGAGTGTCACTGGGCGTTGTCCACTACTGTTTCGACAGCAAGGAAGCCCTCGTCGTCGCCATGGCGAACGCCGTCGTCGGCGAACTCGCCAGGGCCATGCACGCGGCCTTCGACGTGCCCGAGGACACGCAGCAGACCGGCGGCGTCGACTGTCTCCGCTCGATGCTCCACACCGGCCTTCGCTCCATGTGGTCGGCGATCGAGTCCACGCCGGGGCTGCAGACCCTCACCTACGAGATCACCGCCTACTCGCTCCGGCAGCGCACCGATGGCAGTCCCGCCGGCGGCGACATCGCCGTGGAGCAGTACCGCCTGATGGACGAGCAGGCCCGGTTGTTCCTCGACACCTGCGCCGAGCGGTGCGGCGTCGAATGGTCGCTGCCCACTTCGACGCTCGCACGACTGTCGTTGTCCGTGCTCGACGGCGTCGTGCTCCGGTGGCTCGTCGATCGCGACGGCGAGGCGGCCACGGCCGAACTGGGAGTCGTCGCCGACATCATCGCGACCCGTGCCGTAGAACGTTCCTGACCCGACCCGACCTTTTTCGAAGGGATCGCCCGTGCTCCGTGCTGCTTCCGTTCACGACGACGCCCTCGACCGGGTGCAGGCGGCGACGGCCGACCTCGACCCGCCGTTCGCCGCCGTCGATCTGCCCACCCTGCGGCGCAACGCCGACGACCTGATCCGCCGCGCGAACGGTGTGCCCGTGCGGGTCGCGAGCAAATCGGTGCGCTGCCGCGCCGTCCTGTCCGAGGTCCTGGGCCCGGAACTGACCGCCCACGGCGGTTTTCGCGGCATCATGGCGTACTCGCTGCGCGAGGCCCTGTGGCTCGTCGAGCACGGCGCCCGCGACATCCTGATGGGATATCCGACGGTCGACCGGACGGCGCTCGGCAGACTCGCGGCGTTGCCCGAAGCGGCACAGGCGATCACACTCATGATCGATTCGGCGGAGCACCTCCGCATCATCTGCGAGGCAGCTCGCGATGCTGTGGGGGAGAACGGATTCCGGCCACGAGTCTGCCTGGACATCGATGCGTCGCTGCGGGTGGGTCCGGTCCACCTCGGGGTGCGGCGTTCGCCGATACGCACCCCAGAGACCGCGGCCGAGCTGGCCCGTCGCGCCGAGGCCGCCGGGTTCGACGTCGTCGGCGTGATGTTCTACGAGGCCCAGATCGCGGGCCTGCCCGACTCGTCGCTGCCGGTCCGGCTCGTCAAGGGCCTGTCGGCGCGGGAGCTCGCTTCGCGCCGCCGCGCCGTGGTGGACGCGGTCCGCGCGGTCGTGGGCGAACTCGAACTGGTCAACGGTGGCGGCACCGGGTCGCTCGAGGTGACCACCGCCGACCGGGTCGTCACCGAGGCCACGGCGGGATCGGGACTGTACGTTCCCACCCTGTTCGACGGCTACCGCGCGTTCACTCCGAAACCGTCGATGTTCTTCGCGCTGCCCGCCGTGCGGAAACCGGCGCCGTCGATCACGACGTTGTTCGGCGGCGGATACATCGCATCCGGCCCTGCCGGGGCCTCGCGGGTCCCGAGTCCGGTCCGGCCGGCGGGACTGAAACTGCTGGGTACGGAGGGCGCGGGGGAGGTGCAGACCCCGGTCCGCGGTCGCGTGGCCGCGTCGATCCCCATCGGGGGACGGGTGTGGTTCCGCCACGCGAAGGCCGGCGAACTGTGCGAGAGATTCGACCGGGTGTATCTCGTCGACGAGCACGGACGCACCGAGGTGCCCACCTACCGCGGTGAGGGCGGCTGCTGGTGATCTCTCGCCTCCGGCGAGAATGAGTCCATGCCGTTGACGTTCTTCCCCGGAGCGGTCGGCCGGGTCCACTGGCGGTCCTGGCCGGTCGAGGATGCGCGTGCCGCTGTCGTGTTCGCCCACGGCTTCGGGCAGCACACCGGGCACTACCACCGTTTCGCGTCCGGTCTCGCGGCTCACGGCATCGCACTGTGGGGACTCGACCTCGCCGGACACGGACTCTCGGAAGGAGAACCCGGCTCACCCGGCGACGTCGGGCTCCACGCCGAGGACTTCGGCGTGCTCGCCGGGATCGCCGCCGAGTCGGGTCTGCCCCTGGTGGCGATGGGACATTCGCTCGGTGCGGCAACCGTCCTGACGGCACTGAGTGAAGGCGCGTCCAGCGGCACCCGTTTCGCGGGCGTCGTCCTGTGCGGTACGCCGCGCACCGCGGCGCTGCCGGCGACGGCCGAAGCCCTTCGCGCGAGCGACCTGCCGGTCCTGCTGGTCCACGGCGTCGACGACCGGCTCGCCCCGATCGATCCGGTGCGCGACTGGGCGTCGACGGTGCCGCGGGCGCAGCTGCTCGACTATCCCGATGCCGGGCACGACCTGCTCCACGAGCCCGTCCATCGCAGGGTGACCTCGGACGTCGCCGGGTTCGTGGGCGGCCTGGCCGTCTGACACCGCAGTCCCCGGAAGACGACCGGGCCCCTCGCGGTGGGGCGGTTGCGAGGGGCCCGGAGCGTCAGTTGTAGATCGCTGCGATCTCGGCGCCGTGCTTGTCGTGGATGATGTTCCGCTTGAGCTTGAGCGTCGGGGTGAGCTCACCGCTCTCGATGCTGAAGTCGGTCTCGAGGATGCGGTACTTGCGGATCGACTCGGCTTTCGAGACCTTCTTGTTGGTCTCGGCGACGGCCTCGTCGATCTCGGCGATCAGGTCGGGGTTCTTGATCAGTTCCGCGACCGTCGTGCCCGCCGGCAGGTTGTGGCGCTCGAGCCAGCCCGGCAGTGCCTCCGGGTCGAGGGTGATCAGCGCGCCGACGAACGGCTTGGAATCACCGACCACGATGACCTGGCTGATCAGTGGGTGGGCGCGCAGCGAATCCTCGAGGACCGCCGGTGCGACGTTCTTGCCGCCCGCGGTGACGATGAGTTCCTTCTTGCGGCCGGTGATCGAGATGAAGCCGTCCTCGTCGATCGCACCGATGTCGCCGGTGTGGAACCAGCCGTCGCGGATGGCTTCGTCGGTGGCCTTGTCGTTCTGCCAGTAGCCGTCGAACACCTGGGGGCCCTTGAGGAGGAGCTCGCCGTCCTCGGCGATCTTCGCGGCGCAGCCGTTGAACGGCTTGCCGACGGTGCCGATCTTCTGGGCGGCCGGGGTGTTCATGATGATGCCGCCGGTGGTCTCCGTCAGGCCGTAACCCTCGTAGATGGTGACGCCGACACCGCGGAAGAAGTGGCCGAGACGTGCGCCGAGTGCGGCACCGCCCGAGACGGCACGCGTGACGTTGCCGCCGAGCGCGGCCTTGAGCTTGCCGTAGACCAGCTTGTCGAAGACGAAGTGCTGGATCTTCAGGCCGAGGCCGGGGCCGCCGTTCTCGAGTGCCTTGCTGTACTCGATCGCGACGTCGGAGGCCTTCTCGAAGATCTTGCCCTTGCCGCCGTCGTAGGCCTTCTGCTTGGCCGAGTTGTAGACCTTCTCGAACACGCGGGGCACCGACAGGATGAAGTTCGGCTTGAAGACCGCGAACTGGTCGAGCAGCGTCGACAGGTCGGAGGTGTGGCCCACGGTGACCTTGCTGTCGAAGGCAGCGAAGGAGATCAGGCGGGCGAAGACGTGCGCCATCGGGATGAACAGCAGGGTGCGCTGACCCTCGTGCATCGAATCGGGCAGGGCGAGACCGCAGGCGGCGGACTCGGAGGCGAAGTGACGGTGCTTGAGCTGCACGCCCTTCGGCCGGCCCGTGGTGCCGGAGGTGTAGATGAGGGTCGCCGCGGATTCGGCCGAGACCGAGTTGCGCCGTTCCTCGACCTGCTCGTCGGTGACCGCCGCGCCACGTGCGATGAGCTCGTCGACCGCGCTCTTGTCGCCCGGCGCCGGCTCGATCTGCAGGACCTCGCGCACGGTCGAGGCGTTCTCGGCGACCTCGCGGACGGTGTCGACGTGACCGGAGTTCTCGACGATGAGCAGCTTGGTCCCGGAGTCCTCGAGGATCCACTGGGCCTGGTCGGCCGACGACGTCTCGTAGATCGCGACGGTGGCACCGCCCGCGGTCCAGATCGCGTAGTCGAGGAGCACCCACTCGTAGCGGGTCGCCGCCAGCACCGCGACGCGGTCGCCGAGCTCGATGCCCGACGCCATCAGGCCCTTCGCCACGGCGCGTACCTCGGAGGCGAACTGGCGCGCGGTGACGGGAACCCACCTGCCGTCGACCAGCCGCTCGAACGGCACGAACTCCGGCGACTCCTTCTCGTGGCGGAAGACGCTGTCGGCCATCGACGTGTTCTCGGGGATCGAGAACGACTGTGGCACGGCAATCTCACTCACTGTGACCCCTCCATCGTTAGATACTGTCGGTGTGCATTGCATCACATGTCATTGGGAAATGCATTACCCCTCGGACTGATTTGCCCTTTTTTTACAGTCCGATAAGCAGTGATCTACGTAACAATGCTACCCGCCGGTAACGAGGATTACCACTATCGGATAGTCTCGTCCGTTTTCCCGGTACCCGAAGTACCAGTATCGCGGAGGAGGCGGACGGCCTCGTCGTCGCCGAGCTGGTGGAAATCCTTGTAGGCAGCGCCGACGCTGTCGGTGTCCACCGGTGTCCAGGGGCAGATCACCTCGTCGGCCGCCCGACCCACGCGACGCAACGCCTCCGGGGAGGCCACCGGCACCGCGAGGATCACGCGGGAGGCGCCGGATGCGCGGGCGGCGAGACAGGCCACCGCCGCGGTCGCGCCCGTGGCCACCCCGTCGTCGACGATGACCGCCGTGCGGCCCTCCAGTGGTACGCGGGTGCGACCGGCGCGCAGGAAATCGGCGCGGCGGGCCAGTTCGGCGAGTTCGCGCCTCTCGATGTTGTCGACGGATTCGGGGGCTATCCGTCCGCGCCGGATCACGTCCTCGTTGAGGACGCGGAAGACGCCCTCGCCTACCGACTCCCCGGACTCGGTGGTCGGGCCTTCGGCGATCGCGCCCATCGCGAGTTCCGGATGCCACGGCACGCCCAGTTTGCGGACGACGAGGACATCCAGCGGTGCGTCGAGGGCGGCGGCGAGTTCGCGGGCGACGGGGATGCCGCCACGGGGAAGTGCGAGAACCACCGGGTCGGCGTCGCGCAGGTGCCCGGCCGACCGGGCGAGTCGCCGGCCCGCCTCCTCGCGCGTGGCGTACCGCACGCCTCCAGTATGGGACGGTCCGCCCGGGCGGGGCGAGCATTCGCCGCCCGGACGGACCGATGGGATCTCAGTCGAGCTCGCCCGACAGGTAGGAGTGGTACGCGGGCAGATCGAGCTGACCGTGGCCGGACAGGCCGATCACGATCACCTCGGGCTCGGTGAGGCCGCGCGCGTACTCCGCGGCCGCTGCGATCGCGTGCGACGACTCCGGCGCCGGCACGATGCCCTCGTTCCGGGCGAAGAGCACCGCCGCGGAGAAGGCATCGGTCTGTGCCACGGACTGTCCCTGCACGTAGCCGAGCTCGACGGTGTGGCTGAGCAACGGCGCCATGCCGTGGTATCGCAGCCCGCCGGCGTGGATCGGATCCGGGATGAAGTCCTGGCCGAGGGTGTGCATCTTCAGCAGCGGCGTCAGACCCGCGATGTCACCGTGGTCGTAGCGGTACTCGCCGCGGGTGATCGACGGGCACGCCGTGGGTTCGACGGCGANGTCGTCGCCCGCTCGTGGATGACCTCGCGCAGGAACGGGAACGACAGGCCGGCGAGGTTCGAACCGCCGCCTGCGCAACCGAAGACCACGTCGGCCTGGTCCTCACCCGCGGCCCGCAGTTGCTCCACGGCCTCGAGGCCGATGACGGTCTGGTGCAGCACCACGTGGTTGAGCACGCTGCCGAGGGTGTAGCGGGCGGCGGCGTCCTTCACCGCGACCTCCACGGCCTCCGAGACCGCGATGCCGAGCGAGCCGGGTGTGTCCGGGTGCTCGGCAAGGACGGCGCGACCGGCCTCCGTCAGTTCGGACGGGCTGGGATGTACTGTGCCGCCGTAGGTCTCGATGAGGAAGCGGCGGTAGGGCTTCGAGTCGTAGGAGGCGCGGACCTGCCACACCTCGAGATCGATACCGAACTTCGCGCACGCGAACGACAGGGCCGAACCCCACTGTCCGGCACCGGTTTCCGTCGTGAGCCGGGTGACGCCGTCGAGCGAGTTGTAGTAGGCCTGTGCGACCGCCGAGTTCACCTTGTGGCTGCCCACCGGGCTCACGCCCTCGTACTTGACGTAGATGCGGGCCGGGGTGCCGAGTGCCTTCTCGAACGAGCGGGCGCGGAAAAGGGGAGTGGAGCGGTAACCGGCGTAGACCTCGCGCACGGCCTCCGGGATCTCGATGTCGGTCTCGGTCGACAGTTCCTGCTCGATCAGTCCCGAGGCGAACAGAGGCGCGAGATCGTCGGCGGTGATCGGTTCGCGGGTGCCGGGGTGCAGGTGCGGCGGCGGGGCCACCTCGAGGTCGCCGACGATGTTGTACCAGTGCGTCGGAATGCCCGAATCGGCGACGGACGGGGGTGTCGCGGACGCGTGCGCGGAGGGGGAAACCGTCACTGTGGAATCCTTCGGTCGGGGACGATGAACCTGCCCAGTGTGACGCGCCCCGGGTGCCGGCGACGGGGTGGGGTGAGTCATTATTCGCGCGCTCGAGCCCAGGTCGCGGCCGGGTCCGGGCGCGAAGAGGTGGGTTCATCCGATAAACTGCTGGTCAAATGAGTGATATTCAAGACGCCCCCGACCAGGAGACCGCAGCTCTCACGTTTGCCGATCTCGACATCGATGCACGTGTGCTGCAAGCTCTTTCGGATGTGGGTTACGAGTCCCCGTCGCCGATCCAGGCGGCGACCATCCCACCGCTGCTGGAGGGACGGGACGTCGTCGGTCTCGCTCAGACCGGCACCGGCAAGACCGCCGCCTTCGCGGTGCCGATCCTCTCGCGTATCGACACCTCCGTGAAGCGGCCCCAGGCGCTGGTGCTGGCGCCCACCCGAGAGCTCGCGCTGCAGGTCGCGGAGGCTTTCGGTAAGTATTCCGTCCATATCCCGGGCCTGTCCGTCCTGCCCATCTACGGCGGTCAGGCATACGGTGTACAGCTGTCCGGCCTCCGCCGCGGGGCCCAGGTCATCGTCGGTACCCCCGGACGTGTGATCGATCACCTCGCCAAGGGCACCCTCGACATCTCCGAACTCGAGTTCCTCGTCCTCGACGAGGCCGACGAGATGCTCACCATGGGCTTCCAGGAGGACGTCGAGCGCATCCTCGCCGACACCCCCGACACCAAGCAGGTCGCGCTGTTCTCCGCGACCATGCCGGGCGCGATCCGCCGGCTGTCGAAGCAGTACCTGAAGGATCCGCAGGAGATCACCGTCAAGTCGAAGACGACGACGTCGGCGAACATCTCCCAGCGCTGGGTTCTCGTCTCCCATCAGCGCAAGCTCGACGCGCTGACCCGAATCCTCGAGGTCGAGACCTTCGAGGCCATGATCATCTTCGTGCGCACGAAGCAGGCCACCGAGGACCTGGCCGAGCGCCTGCGGGCCCGCGGTTTCTCCGCCGCCGCCATCAACGGCGACATCGTGCAGGCCCAACGCGAGCGCACGATCAACCAGCTCAAGAACGGCACGCTCGACATCCTCGTCGCCACCGACGTCGCCGCGCGTGGTCTCGACGTCGAGCGCATCAGCCACGTCGTCAACTACGACATCCCTCACGACACCGAGTCGTACGTGCACCGCATCGGCCGCACGGGCCGCGCCGGCCGCACCGGCGACGCGCTGCTGTTCGTCGCACCGCGCGAGCGGCACCTGCTCAAGGCGATCGAGCGGGCCACCCGCCAGCCGCTCGCCGAGATGCAGCTGCCCACCGTCGAGGACGTCAACGCCCAGCGCGTGTCGAAGTTCAACGACTCGATCACCGAGGCGCTCGCCTCCGATCACCTGCAGCTGTTCCGCACCTTCATCGAGGACTACGAGCGTGAGCACGACGTGCCGCTCGCCGACATCGCGGCCGCGCTGGCGGTGCTGTCTCGCGACGGCGAGTCGTTCCTCATGGAGGCCGAACCCGAGCCGGTCGCACCGCCGCGCCGCGAGCGCGAACCGCGCGAGCGTNNNCGCCGCGCCGCTTCGACGACGGGCCGAAGGTCGGTCGCGACGGCCAGGAGATGACCACCTACCGCATCGCCGTGGGCAAGCGTCACCGCGTGCAGCCCGGTGCGATCGTCGGTGCCATCGCCAACGAGGGCGGACTGCGCCGCGGCGATTTCGGGCACATCAGCATCCGTGCCGATCACAGCCTCGTCGAGCTGCCGAAGGACCTGTCGCCGCAGACCCTCGACGCGCTGCGCTCCACCCGCATCTCGGGCGTGCTCATCCAGCTGCAGCCCGACTCCGGCGCACCGTCCGGACGTCCCAGCTCGTATCGCGGACGCGACGACCGTCGCGGCGACGATCGACGCGGGGGAGACCGTCGCGATCACGGCAAGCGCGATCGTGGCGGCAAGCGCGAGTACGGCGACAGCCGTGGCGGCCGCTCCGGCGACTTCACGCACCGCAGCGACCGCAACGATCGTGGTGGTCGCGGCGGATACCGCGACTGACGCCCGTCAGCTCGTCCGCTGCGCCAGGACGTCGGCAGTGGCACCGTCGATCGATTCGCGGATGATGTCGGCGTGCCCGGCGTGGCGGGCCCACTCCTCGATCTGATGCAGGATCAGGAACCGGACGGTGAACGGTTCGCCCTGATCGAGCCACTGCGCGACGTCGGGGGAGATCTCGACGACCCGGCCGAGGTCGGCTTCGGCGCGAACCGTCGCGGCGAACCGTTCGGCCTCGGCGTCGAGGCGGGCGAGCTGGTCGGCGACCGTCTCGCTCTCCTCGACCCGCCACCCGGCCTGCCATGCCGCGACCGGGTCGGCGTCGCGAGGGTTGTCGCCGCGGATCCGGCCGTCCGTGGCGACGAGACCGTCGACGAGATGGTTGACCAGCGACGCCAGGCTCATCGACGATGCGCTCGGCGCGCTGCGGGCCTGATCCTCGGTCAGGCCCGACAGCGCGTTGCGCAGGGCGTCGAACTGGTTGGAGAGCAGCTTCAGCAACAGGTCGTGTTCTCGGGCGCTCATGCGTCGAGTATGGGGGCGCCCGCCGACACCTTCGGTCCCGAATCGGCGAACTGCGTGCGATAGAGCTCGGCGTAGCGGCCGCCCGCCGCCAGGAGATCGTCGTGGTTGCCGCGTTCGACGATGCGCCCGGCCTCGACGACCAGGATCTCGTCGGCGGCGCGGATGGTCGACAGGCGGTGCGCGATGACCACCGACGTGCGACCCTCGAGCGCCTCGGTCAACGCCTCCTGCACAGCGGCCTCCGAGGTCGAATCGAGATGGGCGGTGGCCTCGTCCAGGATTACCACCCGCGGATGGGCGAGCAGCAGTCGCGCGATCGTCAGCCGCTGACGCTCACCACCCGAGAGCCGGTAGCCGCGTTCGCCGACGACCGTGTCGAGTCCGTTCGGCAACGACGCGATCAGGGGCTCGAGGCGTGCGCGACGCAGGGCGTCCCACAGTTCGTCCTCGCCGGCTTCGGGGCGGGCGAGCAGCAGGTTGTTGCGGACCGTGTCGTGGAACAGGTGACCGTCCTGGGTGACCAGCCCGACCGTCGCGCGGATCGAATCGGCGGTCAGCTCGCGGACGTCCGCTCCGCCGAGCAGCACGGCACCGGAATCGACATCGTACAGTCGCGGGATCAGTTGGGCGATGGTCGATTTCCCCGCACCGGACGATCCGACCAGTGCGACCATCCGGCCCGGTTCCACGCGGAACGACACGTCGTGCAGCACCTCTTCGCCGCCCCGGGAATCGAGGACCGCGACCTCCTCGAGGGAAGCGAGCGAGACCTTGTCGGCGGACGGATACGCGAAGGCGACATCCCGGAGTTCCACCGAGACCGGACCGTCGGGCACCGGCCGGGCGTCGGGCGACTGCTCGATCAGCGGCTTCAGATTGAGGATCTCGAAGACCCGCTCGAAGCTCACCATCGCACTCATGACGTCCATGCGAGCACTGGCCAGCGCCGTCAGCGGCGAGTACAGGCGCGTGAGGAGCATCGCCATCGCGACCACCGAACCGGGATCGAGCTGGTCGCGCAGGGCATAGAAACCGCCGAGGCCGTAGACGAGTGCGAGTGCGAGCGCGGACACCAGTGTCAGGGCCGTGACGAACACGCTCTGCAGCATCGCGGTGCGCACGCCGATGTCGCGGACCCGCTTCGCCCGGACGGCGAACTCCCTCGACTCCTGCGCCGGACGGCCGAACAGCTTGACCAGGGTGGCGCCCGGAGCCGAGAACCGTTCGGTCATCTGCGTGTTCATCACCGAGTTGTGGTTGGCGGCCTCCCGGCTGAGCTGCGCGAGCCGGGCGCCCATGTGCCGGGCGGGAATCACGAAGATCGGGAGCAGTAGCAGTGCGAGAAGTGTGATCTGCCAGGATATCCCGATCATCACCACCAGGGTGATCGCGAGGGTGACGATGTTGCCGACCACGCCGGACAGGGTGTCGCTGAAGGCGCGCTGCGCACCGATGACGTCGTTGTTCAGGCGCGAGACGAGCGCGCCCGTACGGGTTCTCGTGAAGAAGGCGACCGGCATGCGCTGCACGTGGTCGAAGACCGTGGTGCGCAGATCGAGGATGAGATCCTCGCCGATGCTCGCCGACAACCAGCGGTTCGCGATCCCGAGGCCGGCCTCGATCAGTGCGATCGCGGCGATGATCACCGCGAGCAGCACCACGACCGAGACCGCGGCGCCGTCGACGATCGCGTCGATCACCCGCCCCGCGAGTACCGGTGTCGCGACGCCGAGCGCCGCGATGGTCACGCTCAGGACGAGATAGAAGGTGATGTTGCGGCGGTGCGGCCGGGCGAACTCGGCGATCCGCCGCAGGCTCGCTCGGGAGAACGGCCTGCGGTCGCTCTCGGCGTGCATCGCGTTGTACATCGCGTTCCACGCGGTGACTTCCATGCTCATGGTGTCGGCCTCCTCGGGTCGCAGCCGAGGCTAGGACCTCGAGTGCGCTCGAGGTCAAGCCTAGGCTCGCACCACGACAGAACGAGGCGTCAGCGAGCCACGTCGATCACCACGCGGGTCGGTCCGGTGAGGGAGTACACCGAGAACGGCGTGCCGTGCGCGGCGACGCCGATGAACGACTGGGTGACACCTTCGAAGACACCGGACCCGCTGACCTCCACCACGGATCCGCCGGCATCGGCGAGCACGGGATCCGGGCCGGCGTACTGCTCGACACCGCTGTCGAACGGATAGGCCGAACCGTCGATGAGCACCTGCAGCACGGCGTCGCCGGCGACGGGGACCTCGTTGCCGCTGCCCTGCTGGAGCGGCTCGTCGACATAGCCGACCCGCCATCCCGGTGTGCCCTCGCCGCCGAGTTCGTAGACCACGCGATCGAAGCCCTCGTGACGTCCGGTACGGATGTCGACGACGGTGAGCTTCGCGCCCTCTCCGGCCGGGGAGACCTTCTCGCGCGCGTCGCGCGGGACCTCGTCGGAGGTGGTGGTCTCGGGAGCCGAGGACGTCGACGTGTCGACCGAGACGGCGGGGGAGGGCGCGGGCTCGTCGCCGCCGGCGGAGCATCCCGCCAGGACCAGTGCTGTTGCGGTGACGGCCAGGGCGAGACGCGTGTGCTTCATGGGGCTCATGGTACGTCGGAGCTGCCGGCGGCCCCTGGCGACGCTCGCGGGGGTTGACCGGATCGAGACGTGAGGCGCACAATTCATCCGAGGATGATTTCAACACTCAATGAATTGAGTGGACCATGAACATCGACCACATCTCCGACGCCGTCGACATCCGCGACCTGCACGTCCGGCGTGGCACCCACCGAGCTCTCGAGGACGTGAGCGTGCGCGTCCCGCGCGGGTCGATCACCGGACTGCTAGGCCCCTCGGGCTGCGGGAAGACCACCCTGATGCGCACGATCGTCGGCACCCAGATCGTCGAATCCGGCACGGTCACGGTGCTGGGCCTGCGCGCGGGCAGCGCCGAACTGCGCCGCCGCATCGGTTACGTCACCCAGTCGCCGAGCGTCTACCCCGACCTGACCGTCACCGAGAACGTCTCCTATTTCGCCTCCCTCTACGGGCGGAAGGGTGCCGCGGTCGCCGACACCCTCGCGGCGGTCGGGCTCACCGACCACGCCGGCAACCGGACGGCGGCCCTCTCCGGCGGCCAGCTCGGCCGGGTGTCGCTCGCGTGTGCGCTGGTGGGCGATCCCGAACTGCTCGTGCTCGACGAACCCACCGTCGGACTCGATCCACTGCTGCGCGCCGAGCTGTGGGAGCACTTCCGCGCGCTCGCCGACCGCGGCACCACCCTGCTCGTGTCGAGCCACGTCATGGACGAGGCCGACCACTGCGACGAGCTCGTCCTCCTGCGCGAAGGCCGACTGGTGGCCCAGCTGACCCCGGTCGAACTGCGCGAACAGACAGGGGAGACGGGCCTCGAGAACGCTTTTCTCCGACTCATCCGGAACCGGACGGGAGCACGACCGTGAGCGCCGTCATCTATGCCACCACGACCACCCGCATCCTGCGTCAACTGCGGGCCGACCATCGCACCGTCGCGATGATCGTGCTCGTCCCGAGCCTGCTGATGACGCTGCTGTACTTCATGTACCAGAACGCCCCCACCGGTCCGGGCGGAGTCTCGCTGTTCGACCGGATCGCCGTCACGATGCTCGGGATCCTCCCGTTCGTCGTGATGTTCCTGGTCACCTCCATCGCGATGCAACGCGAGCGCAGTTCGGGCACCCTCGAACGGCTACTCACGACACCGCTGACGAAACTCGACCTGCTCGCCGGTTACGGCAGCGCTTTCTCGCTCGCGGCGGCCGTCCAGGCCGGTCTCGCATGCGTGGTGGCCTTCTGGCTGCTGGACGTCACCAGCGCCGGATCGGTGCTGTGGGTGCTGGTCGTCGCGGTTCTCGTCGCCGTCCTCGGGGTCTCCCTGGGGCTGCTGTGCAGCGCCTTCGCCCGCACCGAGTTCCAGGCCGTGCAGTTCATGCCGGTGATCGTCATTCCGCAGTTCCTGCTGTGCGGGTTGCTCGTCGCCCGGGACGATCTGCCCGACTGGCTGCGCTGGATCAGCAACGCACTGCCGTTGAGCTACGCGGTGGAGGCGCTGCAGGAGATCACTGTGAACCCGGGGGTCACCGGCGTCATGGTGCGGGATCTGATCGTCGTCGCGGCGTTCGCCGCCGCGGCCCTCACGCTCGGTGCGGCGACGCTGCGCCGTCGCACCCCGTGACGAGCGAGGCCGGGACGCGGCGCCCCGGCCGCCGTCCCGGGAACTCGGGTGCGCGCGACGACATCCTCGCGAGCGCCCGGGAACTGTTCGCCGCCAACGGATTCGACAAGACGACGGTGCGTGCTGTCGCAGCCGGTGCCGGGGTGGACCCGGCGCTCGTGCACCACTACTTCGGCACCAAGCTGCAGCTGTTCACCGCGTCCATCGCGCTGCCGGTCGATCCGCGCGACGTCCTCGCCCCCGTCTACGCGGCCGCACCCGAGGATCTCGGCCGTGCCCTCGTGACCGCACTTCTCGGTGTGTGGGACTCCCCGCACCGCGACGCGGCCGTGGCGATGTTCCGTGCGCAGATCGCCGGGGGCGACAGCGGTCTGATCCGCTCGTTCCTGCTGGAAGTCGCGCTCGCACCGCTGTTCGAGCGTATCGACCGTCCCGTCGGCACCGGCTGGCTGCGGGCCGAACTGGTGGCCACCCAGATGACCGGGATCATGCTGGTGCGCTACATCATCGGACTCGAACCGCTCGCGTCGATGCCGTCGGAGCAGCTCGTCGGGATCGTCGCCCCCACCGTGCAACACTATCTGACCGGCGACCTGCCCGGCATGTGACCGCAGCTTCGGGGGCGTGCGCTTCGGTCGGAGACAGAGGCGCGCCGTCGACACGGTGCATCGGTCCGCGCACGACGCAAACGTAGAACGGAGTGCGTCGTCAGGTCGAGTGCTCCCGCAGGAAGGCGATGTCCTCGGCGAGTCCCTCCGCCGGGGTCTCGAGCACGATCGGTGCGTCGGCCTGCACCGCGATCTCCGCGAGCAACTGCGGGTCGATCTGCCCGTCGGCGAGATTGGCGTGCCGGTCGCGGGCCGAATCGAACTCGTCACGCGAATTGTTCAGGTGCACCAGATCGATCCGGCCGGTGACCGCACGCACCCGTTCGACGACACCGACGAGATCCTCCCCGGCCGCCCAGGCGTGGCAGGTGTCGAGGCAGAAGCCGGGACCGTAGTCGCCGATGGCGTCCCACAGACGCCCGATCGCGTCGATGTAGCGGGCCATCGCGAAATCGCCGCCCGCGGTGTTCTCGACGAGGATCGGCACCCCGAACCCGCCCTTGTCCTCCTGCCGTTCGAACAGCTTGCGCCAGTTCTCGACCCCGGCGGCGACGTCCTCACCCGCGCGCACGTGCCCGCCGTGGACCACCAGCCCGAGCGCGCCGATCCGCGCGGCCGCCTCGGCGTGGTCGGCGACGGCCTTGCGCGACGGCATCCGCACCCTGTTGTTCAGGCTCGCCACGTTGATGACGTACGGCGAGTGCACCACCACGTCGACGTCCGACGCGAGGATCTCCTCGGTGCGCGGATGCTCACCGGGCTTCGTCCACTTCTGCGGGTCCGACAGGAACACCTGCACCAGATCGGCACCGAGATGCTCGCCCTGACCGATGGGATCGTCGTCCTGCCGGACGTGCGCACCTATCCGCATGTGCCACAGGTTAGGCCAGTGTCCCGCCGACCGGGACCGCAATACCCGGACGTGCCCGGAATCTGCTCGACTCCTCGCATGGGCACACTCGAAGGCGGCAAACTCGACGGCAGGAAACTCGACGGCAGGGTCGCGCTGATCACCGGCGCAGGTCAGGGGATCGGTCAGGGGGTTGCGTTCGCGCTGGCCCGCGAAGGCGTAGCCATCGCGGTCGCCGGCCGGACCGAGTCGAAGCTGATCGACACCGCCGAGCAGATCCGCGCCTTCGGTGGCACCGCCGAGCCGGTCGTGTGCGACATCGCCGATCCGGATGCGATCGCCGCCGCGGTGGACCGCACGGTCAGGGCCTTCGGAGGTGTCGACGTCCTCGTCAACAACGCGAGCTTCAATCCGCTCGGGCCGCTGCTCGACCTGAAGCCGGCCGTGCTGGAGAAGGCGTACCGCTCGGGTCCGCTCGCGGCGCTGCACGCCATGCAGCTCGTCCACCCGATCATGAAGGAACGCGGCGGCGGGTCGGTCGTCAACATGGTCACCTCCGCGGCGGTGCGCTGGGACGCGAGTGGTTACGGCGGTTACGCCTCGACCAAGGAGGCACTGCGGTCGCTGACCCGCACCGCGGCGTCCGAATGGGGAGTCGACGGCATCCGAGTCAATGCCATCGCCCCACACGCCCTTTCGCCGGGCCTGAAATGGTGGACGGAGACGAACCCGGAGGAGGCCGCCGAGTTCGTGCAAACCATCCCGCTCCGCCGAATCGGCGACCCCGAGGAGGACATCGGGCGCGCCGTGGCGTGGATTGTGAGCGACGACGCACGCTATCTCACCGGCGCGACGATCCCGCTGGACGGAGGCCAGGCACGCTGGGCCTGAGCCACCGCCCCGGCATACACCCGTATCCCCGAATCGAAGATCGGGGTCCTCCCCGATGGTGCAGTGGTCCCGGCACCGGGAAGATGGGTGCATGCCACTGCACTCGGCCCCAGCAGCCCGCGCCCAGGACCTGAAGAAGATCTACGGAACCGGAGAAACCGCGGTACACGCCCTCGACGGTGTGACCGCGGATTTCGCCGCCGGTGAGTTCACCGCGATCATGGGTCCCTCCGGATCGGGCAAGTCGACCCTCATGCACTGCCTCGCAGGTCTCGACAGCGCGACCTCCGGAGCGGTCTTCATCGGCGACACCGATCTGACGACCCTGTCCGACAAGGGGATGACCCAGCTGCGGCGCGACCGCATCGGCTTCGTCTTCCAGGCGTTCAACCTCGTCCCCACCCTCACCGCGCTCGAGAACATCACCCTCCCGGTGGACATCGCGGGCCGCAAGATCGATCAGGAATGGCTCGACACCGTCGTCACCCGTCTCGGTCTCACCGACCGTCTCGGGCACCGCCCCGGCGAACTGTCCGGTGGCCAGCAGCAGCGTGTCGCGTGCGCGCGTGCCCTCGCGGGCCGGCCCGAGATCATCTTCGGCGACGAGCCGACCGGCAACCTCGACTCCCGCTCGTCCGGTGAGGTGCTGTCCATCCTGCGGGCGGCCGTCGACGAGTTCGACCAGACCGTCGTGATCGTCACCCACGACCCGCGCGCCGCCGGCTACGCCGACCGCGTGGTGTTCCTCGCCGACGGACGCATCGTCGACGAGATGCGCGAACCGACGGCCGAGCGAGTGCTCGACCGGATGAAGCAGTTCGATCCCGCCTCCGCGGCTCCCGTGGCGGAATAGGAGACACCGCGATGAGTGGGAATCCCATCCGCAGGGTTGCCCTGCGCAACCTCGCCGCACACAAGGTGCGACTCGCCCTGACCGTGCTCTCCGTGGTGCTCGGCACGGCCTTCATCACCGGTTCGTTCGTCTTCACCGACACACTGCAGCGCACCTTCGACGGCATCTTCGGCGACGTCGCCCAGGGCGTCGACGTCCGCGTCAGCACCGAGCAGTACGGCACCAGCGGTGTCCCGATCGAGGCCGTCGACCAGGTCGCCGCCCTCCCCGGCGTCGAGCGCACGTCCCCGTCGATCGGTGGCGGCATCATCGTCCTCGACTCCGAGGGCGCCGCGATCCAGACCGGAGGCGCACCCGCCGAGGGCTACGCCTACATCCCGCCCGACCGTCTCGTCGGCGAACCGGAGACCTTCGTGGCCGGTGGACCGCCCGCGGAGAGCGGTCGGATCGCGCTCAACGAGAGCGCGGCCGAACGTGGTGATCTCTCGATCGGCGACAGCACGACCGTGCTCACCATCTCGCAGGGCATGGTGCCGGTAACCGTCAGCGGCATCTACGAACTCGAGACCGACACCGGCGGCTACATCGGTGCGTTGTTCACCGAGGAACAGGCCTCGCAGCTGTTCACCGACGGCCGGCACGTCGGCTTCCTCGATGTCGCGGGCGACGGTTCGCTCTCGCGCGAGCAGCTGCGCGACGAGATCGCCGCGGCGCTGCCCGACCTGAAGGTGCAGACCGGAGCCGAGGTCACCGAGGAGACCAAGTCGCAGGTCGCCGAGGCCCTGAACTTCCTCAACTACTTCCTGCTCGCGTTCGGTGCGATCGCACTGCTCGTCGGCACGTTCATCATCTACAACACCTTCTCGATGATCGTCGCCCAGCGACTGCGCGAACTCGCCCTGCTCCGCGCGATCGGCGCGAGCCGCAAGCAGGTCGGCCGGTCGGTCACCCTCGAGGCCTTCGTCGTCGGCCTGATCGGCAGCATCATCGGTATCGCCGCGGGCGTCGCGCTCGCCTACGGTCTGCGCGCGGCACTGAACGCCGCGGATCTCGGACTGCCGTCGGGCCCGCTGCAGTTGTCCCCGCGCACCGTGATCGTCGCGCTGCTCGTCGGCGTGGTCGTGACGATGGTCAGCGCCTACGCCCCGGCGCGGCGCGCGACCCACGTTCCGCCCGTCGCCGCGATGCGCGAGGAATCCACAGCGACCGTCGAGTCGCTGCGCATCCGCACGATCATCGGTGTGCTCTGCGCGATCGTCGGTGCGGCGCTCGTCGTGGTGGGCGCACAGCAGGTCGGTGGCGGCGCGGCCACGACCGTCGGTATCGGCGCCTTCCTGCTGATCCTGTCGGTGCTGTTCGCGGCGCCGGCGTTGTCCCGGCCCGTCGTGAACGCGCTCGGTGCGGTCTTCGCTCGGCCCTTCGGGGCGATCGGCCGGCTCGCGCGCACCAATGCGACCCGCAATCCGCGTCGCACCGCCGCGACCGCGTTCGCCCTCACCCTGGGGCTGATGCTCGTCTCCGTCATCGGGGTGTTCGGGTCGTCGGCGAAGGCCAGTGTCGACGCGCTCGTCGACAACGGGGTCGAGGCGGACTTCATGCTCACTGGACCGCAGATGTTCGGTGTCCCGGCCCCCGCCGCCGAGGCGGTCCGCGGGGTGGACGGCATCGAGGAGGTCGTGCCCGCCTACGGCGTGCAGGCTAAGATCGACGAGGACTTCGAGTTCGGCACCGGAGCGGGCGGACCCCTCCAGGACGTTCTCGACCTGGACATGGTCGCGGGAGCCTTCGAGGTGACCGGGAACGAGATCCTCGTCTCGCAGACCTCGGCGGACGACCACGGCTGGGAAGTGGGCTCCACCGTTCCGCTCACCAGCCGCGACGGCGACACCGTCGACACCACGGTCGCCGGCATCTTCACCGACAACCAGCTGATCGGTCCGTGGGTCGTCTCGCAGGAGCTGTTCGAGCAGTTCACGCCGCCGAACAACCGGTCGGCGCTCGTCGTCCTCATGAACACCGTCGACGGTGCCGATCCGGAGACCGTGCGCGCGTCGATCGAGGAGGCCGTCAAGGACTACGTGATCGTGCAGGTCCTCGACCGTGAGCAGTTCAAGGGGCAGCAGGCGCAGCAGATCGACATGCTCCTCGCGATCCTCTACGGCCTGCTCGCCCTCGCCGTGGTCATCGCCATCCTCGGCATCGTCAACACCCTCGCGCTGTCGGTGGTGGAACGGCGACGGGAGATCGGCATGCTCCGCGCCGTCGGTATGCAACGCGCCCAGGTACGTCGCACGATCTACCTGGAGTCGCTGCTCATCGCGGTCTTCGGTGCTGTCGTGGGTGTCGTGCTCGGTCTCGCATTCGGCTGGGCGTTCGTGCGCACCCTCGCCGATCAGGGACTCGACATCATCTCGGTGCCGTGGTCGCAGGTCGTCGGCATGCTCGTCGCGTCCGGCATCATCGGTGTCCTCGCGGCGCTGTGGCCCGGCCAGCGTGCGGCGAAGACGCCGCCGCTCGAGGCGATCAGCGACATGTAGGCAGAAAGTGCCTGTGGGACACGAGTTGTCCACAGGCAGTGGAGTTGTCCACAGCGACNTCGTCGTCGGTGCCCCTTATGCTTCCGCGGCAGGGGGTGGGGGTGTGCAGGTGGACGATCTGGCGGGGTGGGATCCGGATGCGCTCGAGCGCACGGCGACCGAGCTCGCGGCATGTGCCGACGCCGTCGACGCCGTGGCCGGCGACGTCGCGCGGTCGGCGTCCTTCGGCGACGCCTGGAGCGGTGCGGCGCATGACGGAGCGACGTCCGCATTCGCCTCGTACGGGCGGGATCTCGCGGCACAGGCCGAGTCGTATCGGCGCGTGTCCGCGTGTGCGCGGTTCGTCGTGCCGCGACTGCGGGCACTGCACGCCGAACTGGGCGAGCTGCAGACCAGGGCCGCCGCGCGGGGTTTCCCGCTCGACGCCGACGAACTGCTCGCGGCGTCGCTGCGATCGCTGCTCGTCCGTGCCGATGGGCTCGACCGCGAGGCCGCCGCTCGCCTGAGTGTCGAATCCGAGCCGCCGGGAACGGTTCTCGGCGAACAGGATCGCCTACACACCGCGATCGCGCGGTCCGGATCGACGACGCTGCCGGCCCTGCCGGATCCGGCCACCGATCCCGTGCAGGTCGCGCAGTGGTGGAACGGGCTCGACGACACGGCACGCACCGCGCTGGTCGCCGAACATCCCGAACGGATCGGCGCCCTCGACGGACTACCCGCTGCGGCTCGCGATCTCGCCAATCGTGCCCTGCTCGACGACGAACGTCGCCGCCTCCAATCCGTGGCGACGCAACTGCGGGCCGAGCTCGACGCAATCTTCCTCGGTGGCAGCGTGATCGACCGTCTCGGCGTCACCGGACTGTTCACCGACGCCGATGCCGGGCTCGAACAGACAGAGCGGAAGATCGAGGCCCTCGACGCGATCGACGCGACCCTCGCCCACGGCGACCGGCAACTGATCGCCCTCGACCTGTCCGGACGCGAAGCGATGGCGGCGGTGGCCGTCGGGGACGTCGACACCGCCGACCACCTGGCCGTCTTCGTCCCCGGCGCAGGTTCCACCGTGCAGGGCAATCTGCAGGGCTACGACACGCAGGTCGCGGCGCTGCGCGACGCCGCTCGGCTCCACCTCACCGGCGGCGATCCCTCCGTCGCGGCGGTCACCTGGCTGAACTACCAGGCGCCCCACTGGGGATGGGGTCTCGCGTTCACCGAGCGCAGTCCGGTCTCCGACCTCGCCGCCCGGATCGCCGCGCCTCGCCTGGTCGACTTCCTCGACGGCATCGCGGCCTCGCGCCCCGACGACCCGCGTATCACCACGGTCGGGCATTCCTACGGGGCCGTCGTCTCCGGTCTGGCGCTGAGGGAGACCGGTGCGGTCGATGCCGCGGTGTTCGTCGGGGCTCCGGGGATCGGGACCGGCGACGTGACCGACCTGCGGATCCCACCCGGCTCCGCCTATCTCGTCGAAGCCGAATGCGACATCGTCGCCGACGTCGGAACCTTCGGTGGCGACCCGAGCTTCCTCGACGGCGTGACGCATCTTCCCGCCGGTCCCGGCACCACCACCGCCGGAGTCCCGCTCGTGGGCATCACCGGCCACAGTTCGTATCTCACCCCCGGAACGTCGAGTTCCCACCACATCGCCGGTGTCGTCGCGGGCACCGCAGAACGGAGTACGCCGTGACCTCTGCGTGGAGTTCCCGGCTCGGGGCGTGCGTCGTCCTGCCGGCATCACTGCTCGCCGCGTGCACCACCATGGTGACACCGGTCGCGATGCCCGAACCGGTCGCCACGACCAGCGCGGGCGCGGTCGAGTTCTACACCGCCGTGCAGCGCGACGTCCTCACCGCACTGTCCGCCGAGTTCCCCGGCGTGCGCTTCGAACCGAAGTACGCGAGCACCACGGCGGGATGCACGCTGCCCGACGGCACCTCGGGCCTGACGGTGCATCTTCCGATCCACGGCTCGGGACGGCCGGTGCCGGTCGACGAACTCGACCGCGCGGCCAGGGTCTTCGAGGACACCGCCGCGCGGGCGGGCTTCCACGGTCGTCATGTGCTGCCTCCGGACACCGGTTTCGCCGTCCGGATGTTCGCGTCCGACGGCTCGTACATCACCTTCGGCAGTTACGTCGCCGCGACCGTCGGACTCACCGTCGGTTGTTACCGGGAGTAGGCCCGGATGTCGGTTAGGCTCGTCCGAGCGACGGCCGCTCGGGCCGTCGTGATTCGTGCTGGCAGCCGTGGAGGGACGAACAGATGCGCCCGATGCTCGGCATCTCCGTCGACGACGGTGAAGTGTGCGCGGTCCTTGTCGATGCCGACGTTCCGAGTCTCGGTCCGTTCGACTCCCAGCGGGGCTTCGGCGCACCCGGGGACACACCGGCCGAGGCCGCCGCCGCTGCCGCCTCCGCCATGGCGGAACGTGCCGCCGCGGCGTCGCTGACTTTGTCCGCAGCCGCGGTGGTGACCGGTCCCGAGAACGACGATGACGCCGAACCGGTCACCGAGGCCGTACGGGCCGTACTCGGTATCGACGTCGACTCGGTCCTGCTCGACGAAGCGCGACTGGCCTTCCTCGCCGGCGCACCCGAACTCGCGGAACTGCCAGTCCTGGCCCTGCACACCCGCACCTACGGCGTCGAATCCGCATCGATGGTCGACGTCCCCTCGCGCACGGTGCTGTCCACGGTGAGTCCCGACGGCGACGAGTTCGGTCCCTACACACAGTCCCTGCCCGAGGCGATGGACGAAGCGGTCGCCCGCGCCGGCACCTCGCCCGACGCCGTGGTGTTCCTCGATCTGCGTCCCGGCGACGCCCGTCCGGCTCGAGAACTCGCCACCGTCCTCGGTGTTCCCTTCGTGACTCCGCACGGGGTGCCCTGGCACCGCGCGACCGGCGCCGCGCTCGTCGCAGCCGCCCGCCGTACCCCGACGGTCGTCGCCGCGCCCACGAACCGTCGTCGCGGCACCGTCCTGCTGGCCACGCTCGTCGCGCTCGTCGCCCTGCTGGGTGGGGGACTGGCCGTCGCGGTGAGCAGCGGCGTGCAAGCGGAACGCTCCGCGCCCGGACTGCAGACCGCCGTGGCGCCCCCGCCGTCGCCGGTGCCGTCGCCCGACCGCACACCCGTCGCCGACCCGTGCTCCGAGGCGCGACCGGCATCGTGGCCGGCCCACGCGTCCGATCCGGTCGACCCCGTGCCGACGCCCGAGACGCCCACCGAGATTCCCTGCGGCAGCGCACCTCCCACCGCTCCGTGATCGGCCGGTGATCGGACGCATTTCTCAGGTGCGCAGTGCCCGACCGGCGCGCGTCAGCGCTTCCGCATCGGATGCGACGACGACATCGGCGAACCGCTCGCGGTAATCGCCGAGGTCGTCGCCGACCGAACCGACCACCGCGACCACCGGAACGTCGCCGCAGCGCGCGAGGATCGCCGAGACGATCTTGCCCGCCCGCGACTGGCCGTCGAGCCGTCCCTCGCCGACCACCACGAGATCGGCGGTGCGCACGGCGTCGTCGAATCCCACTGCGTCGAGCACGAAGTCGGCTCCCGACCGCAGTTCTGCACCGAACCGCGACCACATCCCACCGGAGAAACCCCCGGCCGCTCCAGAGCCGTCGACCTCCCGCGGGTCGCGGGGGAGTGTCAGCGCCGTCTCTTCGAGGCGGCGCGTGAGCAGCGCGACGGCCGCCGCGTCGGCGCCCTTCTGCGGCCCGAAGATCCGTGCCGCATCGGTGTAGCGGGTCGTCACGTCGGACAGCACGGTGACGCGGGCGTCGCCGAGGCCACCCCGCTCGTCGATCGCGGCGATCGCACCCGCACCACCGTCGGTCGTCGCCGACCCACCGGCCGCGACGACGATGTGCCGTGCTCCGCGCCGGACGGCTTCGGCCATGACCATCCCGGTGCCGTAGGTGTCGGCGGTGACGGCGTCGCGCGGACCGTCGTGCGGAGTGGTGATGCCGCTCGCCGTCGCGAGTTCGACGACCGCAGTGCCGTCCGCCGACATCCCCAGCAGCCCGCGGCACGGTGCCCGCCACGGGTTCACGGCCTCGACCTCGATCCGGGCGAGACCGAGCGGCCCGGCGAGCGCGTCGAGGGTGCCCTCGCCACCGTCCGCGACGGGCATCCGGATCGCGGTGTGCCCGGCGCTCTCCACCCCGGAGGCGATCGCGTCGGCGACCTCGTCGGCGGTGTAGGTGCCCTTGAAGCTGTCGGGGGCGATCAGGATGTGGGTCACCGGAGCACCCAGTCGAAGGCCTCGGCCTCGGAGCGGGCGCCCTGCCGGGCGCGCGACCGGTTCGGTTCGTCCAGTTCGGCGACGATGTCCTCGCCGAGGCGGACCAGAGAGCCGAAGACCTCCGGATCCAGCCACGACGGACGGGTCGCGAACAGCAGGTCCTCGCTCGCGGTGTTGCCGCTCGCGCCCGGTGCGAACGGGCATCCGCCCAGGCCGGCGAGCGCGCCGTCGACGACGGTCGCCCCGGCGTCGATTGCGGCGAGGCTGTTGGCGACGCCGAGACCCCACGTGTCGTGACCGTGGTAGACGATCCGCCGGTCGGCGGATTCGGCGGCCAGCCTCGCGACCAGCGACGACACCTGGCCGGGCACGGCCTGACCCAGGGTGTCGGCGACGACGATGTCGGCGGCCCCGTCCGTGCGCGGGTCGCACGCGATCTCCACGACCCGGTCGGGGTCGACCGGCCCGTCGAACGGGCACGTGAACGACGTGGCCAGGCACAACTGGATGCTGCCGCCGGCGGCGTGGGTGCGTTCGATCGCCGCCGGCATCGCGGCGATGCTGTCCTCGGTGTCGCGGCCGATGTTGGCGCGGTTGTGGGCGTCGGAGACGGAGAAGCAGTACTGGAACCGGCGGGCACCGGCCGCGATCGCCTTCTCGACGTGGCGCGGCGTGGCGACCCAGATCCAGCAGCGGTCGAGTTCCTCCTCGGTCAGCGCCGCCACGACGTCGAGGGTGTTCGCCATCGGCGGCACGAGGTCGGCGCGCGCCAGGGACCCGATCTCGAGTTCGGGCACGCCCGCTGCCAGCAGCGCCCGGACGATCTCCACCTTGCGTTCGGTGGGGAGCAGCTTGCCGGTCAGTTGCAGTCCGTCGCGCAGCGTCACGTCGCGCAGGATCACGTCCGTGCGTGCTCGGTCACTCGTCGGTCCCGCCACTGTTTCCGCCTCCCCGTCGTGTTCCTGCCGCCCCCACCGTCTCGAACCGCACCAGTATGCCCCGGTCACCGTGCGGGCACGATCCGTCGACACACCGATGGACTTTCGCGAGGACTGTGACAGATGACACTATCCTCACCGTTCTGATCGTGACTTGCCGGAAGGTGCGGGAAATGGCTTCGGTCCTGGGAAAAGTACTGCTCTGGATCGCTCTGCTGGGGGGACTGGCCGGGGCAGTGATCGCCGTGTGGGCGCTGCACGTGAACGGGCTGGTGGCCTCGCTCATCGTCGCGTCGGTGACGGGACTCGTCCTGCTGCGGCTGCGTCCGGAGGCGCGTGACGACTCCGACTCCGACATTGCGCTCACCTGAGCGGTCGACATTGCGCTCACCTGAGCGGTCGACATCGCGATCACCTGAGCGGTCGACATCGCGATCACCTGAGCGGTCGACACCGCCCTCACCTGACGGGAAACAGGACGTTCGGACTGTAGGGTGAGAACCGGCGTCCGGGTCGAGGGCGCCTCGCGTGGACGCGCTGCACGAGCGCGGCGTCGACGCCGGAGAGGGGGCCCGCGGCCTCCGCCGGGCGTGGAAGAGGAGCAACGGTCAGTGTCGCTGTGGTCTCGTGCCTTGTCGTCGGACGAACTCGACAGTCGTCGCTGGGTGGATCTGATGCCGTGGATCGACCGCTACGGATCGGCCCGCACCGCCGCCCTCGGGGCACTCGTGTCGTCGTCCCGCTGGTGGGAGAACGAGTCGCCCGCCGAGACCTGCGAGCACACCGAGATCCCCGAACTGTGCGCCGAACTCGCCCACATCTACGTCACCGACCACCCGGAGCTGCGCTTCGCGGACGGTCTGCTGCGTGAGGACGAAGTGCCCGTGGCCGCACTCGATCTCGGTCCGGCCGCCGCGACCCTCGTCGCGCGCCTCCCGCACGCACCCACCACCGCCGAGCTGTTCAGTCGCAGTCCGGCCGACCTGCTCGGGATCCGCGGCGCCGACCGCGACGCGGTGGAGGAGATCGTCTGCGCCGCGCTCGTCACGACGGCGCTCCGCGAACCGGCCACCCTCGAAGCCGATCCGCGTGCCGCGCGGGTGCCCGCCGCGGCACTGCTCCTCGACGACCTGGCGGCGCTGGCGCGGTGGAGTCGCGTGTGCGGCCGGGATGATGCGCCTCTCCTGCAGGCCGTGATCGACGACGGCGCGCCGGAGGAGATCCAGGACGCCGCGGCCCGGCTGCGGGCACTCACCGCCCGCGACCTGCCGGTGGCGGCGCCGGCCGACCCGATCGCCGAGCTCACCGACTACCTGAAGGGATTGCCCGACGCGGAACGCACGGCCCTGCGGCGCCGCGTCCACGACGACGTCGACGACCCGGCCGCGCCGTCCACCTTCCCGTTCGGCACGGCGGTCGGCGACCTGCTCGCGGCGCTGCGCGTCGACGTGCGGCCGGTGGCGGCCTTCGACCGGATGGTGCGCACCCACCCGGTGCTGGGCCGGACCGTCCCGGGCTTCGACGTGCCCTTGTGGCGGGTGTTGCATCGTCTCGACGACCGTTTCGAGGTCGCGGACGGGTGGATCGCGGTACCGGATCTGCCCGACGCCGAGAAGCAGACCCGCGGACTGCTCTCGGAGTTCGAATCACCGAACGGTGTGGTCGAGCCCGCCGCGGTGAAGGCCGTGTGGTCGCTTCCCGACGACGAGTTCGAGGCGTGGACCCGGTACTGCGGCACGACGACCTTCGAAGGCCGTCTGCTGTCCCCGCCGGACGGGCTCGCTGGCCGCGCCGCTCAGGTCCTCGAGGTGCTCGGCGACCCGTTGACCGCCGACACGCTCGTCGCGCGCATGGGGGTCAACGCCGACGTCCACACCCTCGTCTCCGAACTCGCCGACGACGAGCGCTTCACGTCCGACGGTGAACGCTGGGCGCTGGCCGAGTGGGACGTCGACGTGGTCACCGCCATCCGCACCCGCATCGCACGGCTGGTCGATTCCCGCGGCGGAAGTGCCGATCGCGACATGGTGGTCTCCGCGCTCGTCGACCGGTTCGGCATCTCCGAGGATTCCGCCCGGACGTTCACGGCCGGAGGAGATTTCGAGGTCGTCGACGGCCGTGTCCGGCGTCGTCACCGCTCGCACGTCCCGATCGCCGTGCCCGAGCGCACGCGCCGCCTCTACCGGCTGGGCGAGGCCTGGCGTCTGCGCATCCCCGCGACCCGCGACCACCTGCGGGGAGCCGAGTTCACGGTTCCGTCCGCCGTCGCCGCGATCGCCGGGTGCGCGCCGGGTGGGCACGTGGTGCTCCCGTCCCGTCTGGGCGGCCAGACCCTGCGCTGGACGGGACCGGTGCCGCGTCTGTCCTCGATCCGCCGGTTCCTCGAGGACGTCGGGGTGGAGGAGGACAACGAGCTGCTGCTCGAGGTCCGCACCGACGGCCGGTTCGACGTCCTGCCGCTGCGCACCGTCGCCGACAACGCCGAACCGCTGCGCAAGGCGCTCTCGCTCATCGGCCACACCGAACCGGAGACCGTCCCCGAGGAGCGGATCGCGTCGGCGTTGGCGTCCGCTCTCGGCCTCGACGGGGAGTCGCGCCCGCGCCGGATCCTGTCGGCCTACCGGGCCCGCAGGGAGACCGAAGTGGTGGCCCTGCTCGAACAGGCGTGGGTGCGCGTCCCGAACTGAGCCGGAGGACGTGATGCATCCGGCCCTCGGACGTAGCACGATTGGGGAATGGCCGACACGTCGAAACCCACCGCTGCAGTCCCCACCGCCCCCGACGCGGTCCTCGAGGCGTTGCGGGGAGCAGTCGCGTCGGTGGAGGCCGCCGTCGTGCGTCTCGAAGGCGACGATGCGGCGCCCGGAACCGTCGACCGCGTGCTCGACTTGGCCGGGGCGGAGCCGGCCGGCGACATCGTCGCGACCCACAATGCTCTGACCAGGGCGGCATCGATCGTCGACCACACGGGCGGTCTGCCCGACCGGGACTGGCAGTCGATCGCCGACCTCGGTGAGGTCCTCGCCCGGACGGTGACGCGTCTGCGCGGGCACGTCTCGTCGTCGCTCGACGATCTCGGACTCGACGCGGCGGTGGGTGAGCACGTCGAACTGCTGCAGAAGGTCGCGGTGGAGGAGGCGCTGGGGGAGGCGCTGCAGTTGCTCGTGATCGTCGAGGACTGCCTGTTCCTGTGGCATCGCGTGCATCTGGCGCGCACACCCGACGACGAACTGCGCGACGCGCTGGCCTCTGCCCGCCAGGTCCTGGCCGACCACTTCACGCAGGACGCCGAACTGTTGCGCCGCGCCCGTGCCGCGCTCGCCCGGTTCGCGGAGGGCACCCCGATCGAGGTCGTCCGACGCCTGTCGTCGGGACGGACGACGAAGGTGCTCGCGGGTCTGCGTCAGGACTTCGACGACTTCCGGTGGGCGTGCCGTGCCGACGAGGCGGGTTGGCTCGACGACGAGAACCCGGTGATCGCCGAGGCCCTGGACTCGATGAGCAGTCCGCTCAAGGCGGTCGGGGGAGTCCTCGGCGACGTGTTCGAACGCGGCCGGGCGCGGGTGACGGAGACGTGGAGTCGCACCGACGCTTCGGAATCTGCCGCTTCGGGATCTGCGGATTCCGGATCGACCGACTCCGGCTCCGACGAATCCACAACCGCCGGATCCGACGACCGGCAGTAGACGCCACCGCACCACTTCGCGGAGAGCGCTCGGTCCTCATACCTAGATCTGCTAGGGTCACCGTTACCCATAGAACTTCTAGGTATGAGGACGACATGTTCATCGAGAAGGATCTGGTGGCCGCGTCCGCCACCCCGCTCGCCCTCGGCATCCTCGCCGAGGGCGAGTCGTACGGGTACGCGATCATCAAGCGCGTCAACGAGCTGTCGCAGGGCCGGATGCAGTGGACCGACGGGATGCTCTATCCCCTCCTGCACCGTCTCGAGCGGGCCGGGCACGTGTCCGCCACCTGGCGTGTCGCCGACAACGGGCGACGCCGCAAGCACTACGCCATCACCGACGCGGGCCGCGAGGTCCTCGCCGAACGGGCGGCGCAGTGGACGGTCGTCGCCGAGGCCCTGCACCAGGTCTGGCAGTCGGCCCAGTTGCCTCCCGCCGTCGCGCCGGGGTGGTCGTGATGACACTCGACGCACATCTCGAGGACCGGATCGCCGGCTGGCGCAACTACGTCGCCGACCATCGGGTCATCTCGTCCTCGGACATCGACGAGATGGAAGATCATCTGCGGGAACAGATCTCGGACCTCGTGTCGGTCGGACTGACGGCCGACGAGGCATTCCTCGTCGCGGTCGGCCGGATGGGTGGTCTCGACGAGGTCTCCCGCGAGTTCGCCCAGGAACACTCCGACCGGCTGTGGAAGCAGCTCGTCCTCACCGGTGGCGGTCGCGGTGAGGAATCCGGAACCCCGCGTCGCCGTAGGGAACTCGCGGTCGTCCTCGCTTGCGCGCTCGGTGCCGGTCTGGCCGTCCGGGCCGGATTCGAGTGGCTCTCCGAAAACGCACTGGTGCGCAACGCCGCCGTGCTCGTGCTGCCCTTCCTCACGCTGTATTTCGCGTGGAAGCGGGAGATGAGCCCGAAGAGCAGTGCGCTCCTTGCCGTTCCGTTCGTCCTCGTGGCGATCGTGCTCAACGTCTTCCCGTTCGAACCGGGCGGCGCCACCGAGATCATCGCGGCGATCCACGCCCCGGTGGTCCTGTGGTTCGTCGTCGGTGCGGCCTATGTCGCAGGGCAGTGGCGATCCCATCGCCGTCGCATGGACTTCGTGCGCTTCACCGGGGAGTTCGCCGTGTACCTGGCGCTGCTCGCGCTCGGCGGCGGCGTGCTCATGGGGCTGACCGCGGGTGCCTTCAGCGCCCTGGGGATCGATATCGAACCGTTCTTCGAACAGTGGATCGTCCCGTTCGGGCCGGCCGGAGCGATCGTCGTCGCGGCCTGGCTCGTCGAGGCGAAGCAGCAGGTCGTGGAGAACATCGCTCCCGTTCTCACCCGGGTCTTCACGCCCATCACGATCCTCATGCTGGTCGCGCTGTTCGTCGCGGTGATCGCGTCCCACAGCGTCGTCGACGTCGACCGGGGCCTGCTGATCCTCATGGACCTGATCCTCGTGCTCGTCCTGGGGCTCCTGCTCTACTCGATCTCCGCCCGCGACCCGCACGCCGCGCCGGACGTCTTCGATCTGCTGCAGGTCGTGCTGATCGCCGCGGCGCTCGCCGTCGACCTGCTGATGCTCACCGCGATGGCCACCCGCATCGCCGAGTTCGGCTTCACCGCCAACAAGGTCACCGCCCTCGGTCTGAACCTCGTCCTCCTGGTGAACCTGGTGTGGGCGGCGTGGCTCGGCATCTCGTTCCTGCGGGGCCGTTCCGGTTTCGCGGCCGTCGAGCGGTGGCAGATGCGCTACCTGCCCGTCTACTGCGGGTGGGCGGCACTGGCGGTCGTCGCGATCCCGCCGCTCTTCCGGTTCGTGTGAGCGCTCTCGACGCGGGACTACGGTAGGACCATGCCCAGGACGGACGCGGTGCCCACGTACACGATGAGGCAACTCGCGGCGTTCGTCGCCGTCGCCGAGTGGGGCACCATCACCGCGGCCGCCGACGCGATGCACATGTCCCACTCGGCGCTCTCGTCCGCGATCACCGACCTGGAGAAGGCCCTCGCGGTCAAGCTCCTCGTCCGGCAACGCGCACGGGGCGTCAAGCTCACACCGACCGGTCACGCGGTGCTCGAGCGGGCGAAGATGCTGCTGCACCACGCGAGCGAACTCGAGAGCGACGCGCGGTCGGAGGCGGGCGACATCGTCGGTCCGGTGGCGGTGGGGTGTTATCTCTCCCTCGCGCCGACGCTGTTGCCCGCCCTCATCGCCGAGTTCACCCGCGCCCACCCGCGTGCCGACGTCGACTTCCGCGAGGACACCCAGAACCGTCTGCGGATGCTGCTCGACTCGCACGAGCTCGACGTGGCCTTCCTGTACGACCTCGATCTCGAACCGGGACTCGAGACGGTCACCCTCGACGTGCGTGAGCCGATGGTGCTCGTCTCGGCCGATCATCCGCTCGCCGGGGCCTCGCAGGTACGCCTGCGCGACCTCGCCGACGAGCCGATGGTGCTCCTCGACGCCCCGCCGAGTTCGGGGCACGCCCTGCGGGTGTGCGCGGAGGCCGGCTTCACCCCGTCCATCGCGTACCGGACGCAGACCTTCGAGACGGCGCGGTCGTTCGTGGGGCGCGGACTGGGCTGGACCCTGCTCGTGCAGCGACCCGCCGTCGACGTCACCTACGAGGGCCGGAAACTCGTCCTGCTACCCGTCGTCGATCCGACTCCGGAACCCGTGCCGGTCGTGCTCGCGTGGCGCAAGGACGCCCTTCCGAGCCGTGTTGCCCAAACTTTCGCGGACTTCGTCGTCGACGTCGCGAGGACCTCGCAGGCACTCTGACGTGGCCGAACGGCCCCATCCACGGAATTTCCGGGGATATTCACCGACTTTGTGCGCTTTGCAAACGATGTGACCGCTCTCATGATTGGTCCCACTGCGTCCGAACGCTCGTTAATCGGATGCCTCGGATCGACCGCCGGAGAGGGCACTGAACATGACAGTCCTTGACTCGACGCCGCAGACGTCGGCAAGAGCCGCACGCAAAGCCGCGCTCGGCAGCTTCGTCGGTACCGCCATCGAGTGGTACGACTTCTTCATCTACGGCACCGCCGCGGCGCTCGTGCTCGGCCCGCAGTTCTTCCCCGGCTCGTCCGAGGTCGCCGGGACCCTGGCCGCCTTCGCCACGCTCGCCGTCGGCTTCATCGCCCGTCCCATCGGCGGCGTCGTGATGGGTCACTTCGGCGACCGCATCGGCCGCAAGTCCATGCTCGTCGTCTCGCTGCTACTCATGGGCTTCGCGACCGTGGCGATCGGCGTGCTCCCGAACTACGCGGCCATCGGCGTCGCGGCTCCCATCCTGCTCGTCGCCCTGCGGTTCATCCAGGGTCTCGGCGTCGGCGGTGAGTGGGGCGGAGCGGTGCTCGTCGCCACCGAGAACGCCCCGGCCGGCAAGCGCGGCCTCTACGGCGCGGCACCGCAGATCGGTGTGCCGGCGGGTGTGCTCCTCGCGAACCTCGTCTACCTGCCGCTGACCGCCTTGCTCAGCGAGGAGACGTTCAACGCGTGGGGTTGGCGCATCCCGTTCCTCGCCTCGGCGGTGCTCGTCTTCGTCGCCATGTGGATCCGCCTGGGTCTCGAGGAGAGCGCGGAGTTCAAGGCCGCCAAGGACGCCCCCGCGGCCGAGGAGAAGCTGCCGATCCTCGAGGTGCTCACCCAGCACTGGAAGACCGTGCTGCTCGCCGGTGGCACCTTCATCGCCACCAACGGCATCGCCTACGCCTACATGGTCTACGTCCTCAAGTACGGCGAGGCCACGCTCGGGTTCAGCAAGACCACGATGCTCGCGCTGCTCATCGCCTCGTGCCCGTTCTGGATGGCCGGTATGGCCTTCGCGGCCTGGCGCTCGGATCTCGTCGGACGCCGCACCGTCTACATCCGGTCCTCGGCCGGCCTGGTCGTCGCCGCCGCCCTGTTCTTCCCCCTGATGGACACGGCGCTCCTGCCGGTCATGCTCCTCGCGATGGTCGGCCTCGGCTTCACCCTCGGCTGCTGCGCCGGTCCGCAGTCGGCGCTGTTCGCCGAACTGTTCCCTGCCAAGATCCGCTACAGCGGTGCGTCGCTCGGCTACCAGGTCGGCGCGATCCTCGGCGGCGGTCTCGCACCGATGGTGGCGACCTCACTGTTCGCCGCGACGGGCACCTCGATGTCCATCACCGGCTACTTCGTGCTGATCGCGCTGATCAGCCTCATGAGCATCCTGCTGCTGCGCGTGCCGTCCGCCGGACACGCGAACACCACCGACTCCCGCCGTTCTCCCGAGGAAGGTGCCTGATCATGTCGACCTACTACCAGCCGCCCAAGTACCCCGCGTCGGAGTTCGAGTCGATGACTCCCGCCGACGAGACGCTGCCCGTCGTCGTGGTCGGTGCCGGACCGGTCGGCATGGCCGTCGCCCTCGGACTGGCCCAGCGCGGTGTGCCCGTCACCATCCTCGAAGCCGCCGATCAAGTGTCCTTCGGCTCGCGCGCCATCTGCATCTCGCGCCACAGCCTCGAGGCCGCCGCCCGCCTCGGCTTCGGCGAGGAACTCGAGAAGATCGTGCTGCCGTGGGTCGGTGGTCGCAGCTTCTACCGCGACCAGCAGGTCCTGCACTTCCAGATGCCGCAGCGTGACTTCGACGTCCGCCCGCCCATGATCAACGTCTCCCAGTCGGAGTTCGAACAGATCATGGTCGACACCATCGAGCAGAACCCGCTCATCACCCTGCACTGGCAGGCACCGATCGCCGGGATCCTGCGCGGCGAGGACGAGGTCACCCTCGAGGTCGACACCGCCGCCGGCAAGCGGCACCTGCGCGCACGCTGGGTCGTCGCCGCCGACGGTGGCCGCAGCCGCATGCGCGAACTCGCCGGCCTGCGTCTGCAGGGCACCAGCTACGAGGGCCGCTACGTCATCGCCGACATCCACTGGGAGTCCGATCTCCCCGCCGAGCGCATGGTCTGGTTCGACCCGCCGAGCAACCCCGGATCGACGATCATCATGCACAAGCAGCCCGGCAACATCTGGCGCATCGACTACCAGCTCGATCCGTCCGAGGACGCCGAGATCGAGACGCAGGAGGAGGCGATCCGCGCCCGCATCGCCAAGCACCTCGACTGGCTGCGCAACGACCTGCCGTGGACCCTCGAGTGGAAGGGCTTCTACAGCGCCCGCGCACTCGCCCTCGACGAGTTCACCCACGACCGTCTCCTCTTCGCCGGTGACGCGGCCCATCTCGTGCCGATCTTCGGTGTACGCGGGCTCAACTCGGGCATGGAGGACGCCGAGACCCTCGCGTGGCAACTCGCCGCGGTCGTGAACGGCAACGCCGAACCCGCCCTGCTGAAGGCGTACTCGTTCGAACGCCACAACGCGTGGGAGCAGAACGTCGCCAACGCCGGCAAGTCCACGCTCATCATGAGCCCCGGCAGCCACGGCTACCGCACCACGCGTGACGCGATCCTCGCGCTCGCCGTGGGACGCCCCGAGTTCGGGCACCTGATCAACCCGCGTCAGTCCAGCGCCACGCACGCTCGACTGTCGCCGCTGACCTGGTCGGTCGCCCCCGGCACCGAAGGTGTGCTCCCGGGCGATCCCGTCGAGGACCGCCGGATCCGCATCGCCGGTCGCGAGACGTCGCTGAACGACGCGCGCGGAACCGGATTCGCCGTGCTCGGAGTCGGTCTCGATGCGGCGGGCTCGGCCGCCCTCGCGAACGCTGCAGCCGGCCTGGCGCAGGCGCTCGCACCCGAGAGCGTCGCGGCCCTGGCCGTCGACAGCGCAGAGGTGGACGGTGTGACGCTCCTCGATGCGCCCGATCTCGTCGAGGTACTCGGCGCGACGGCCGGTGAGGCCTTCGTGATCCGCCCCGACGGTCTGCTGCTGTGCCGTGTGCCGGTCGCCGACCTGGACGGTGTCGCGGCGTCCCTGCGCTCCGGTGCCGCTCCGGCGGGCGCGGAACTCCCGGCCCGGCCTGCCGAGCAGGTCACCGAGGACGACCAGCGTCGCGAGAACGTCTGGCTCGGCCTGTCGACTGCCCTGGATCAGGCCGCCGAGGACGACCGCGAGGGCTTCCTGACACGACTCGCGCTGGTGCTCGGCTCGCAGGTCGACCGCCGGCAGTTCGAGGAGGCCATCGCGGCCGCCGCGGACACCTCGCCGCTGCGCGTGGAGGAACTCGCCCCGCAGGCCTGACCGCCGATACCGCTCGACCATCCGTCCCCGGTAGCCCCCTGCTACCGGGGGCGGACCCCTGTCAGGGATCGGTCGGCGGGACCAATCCCGTGCGGAAGGCGATCGCGACGAGATTCGCCCGGTCCCGCGCCTGGAGCTTCGCGAGAATACGGGTGACATGGGTACGCACTGTCGTGGGACTGATGAACAGCTCGCGTCCGATCTCGTCGTTCGACAGCCCCCGACCGACCTCGGCGAGGATCTCGCGTTCGCGCTCGGTGAGCACACTCAGCATCTCCGTCCCTCGCACCCGGGGACTGCGCGCCGCCGCCTGCATGACACGGCGCGTCACCGTCGGCGAGAGCATCGCCTCGCCGGCCGCGACGGTGCGGACGGCGGTACGCAGTTCCTCGGGGGCCGAGTCCTTCACGAGAAAGCCGGTCGCACCTGCACCGATCGCGTCGAGAATGTTGTCGTCGCTGTCGAAGGTCGTCAGCACCACCACCCGTATCCGGGTCGACGGCGAGGCGCCGAGGATCCGGCGGGTCGCGGTGATCCCGTCCGTCCCCGGCATCCGGATGTCCATGAGCACCACATCGGGTTCCGTACGCTCGACCACTCTCACGGCGTCGTTGCCGTCGGCGGCTTCGCCCACCACCTCGATGTCGTCGGCGCGACCGAGCAGTGCCCGCAGCCCCTCCCGGACGAGGGCCTGGTCGTCGACGATCACCACCCTGATCACGATCGACCTCCTGTCACGATCGACTTCCCGTGGGGATCCGGGCCGACACGAGGAAACCCCCACCGTCCGATCGTCCCGTCTCGATCGTTCCGCCGAGCAGACCGACGCGTTCGCGCATGCCGGCGAGCCCCCAGCCGGCCGAGGCGCCCTGGCTCGGACCCCGACCGTCGTCCTCTACGGCCACGACGAGGACATCGTCCCGAAGTGTCATTCTCACAACCGCTTTCGAGGCATCGGCATGTCGTAGGACGTTGCTCAGCGCCTCCTGCACCACCCGATAGGCGGTCGCGGCCACAACCGATGGAAGGTCGTCGGTCGTTCCGTCGCGGTCGATGCGCACGTCGAGTCCCGCGGCGCGCACCGTGTCGACGAGACGGGGCAGCTGCGCGAGCGACGGTGTCGGGGCGCGGCGGGAATCGTCAGGGGAGCGGAGGGCCTCGACCGTGGCGTGGAGTTCCTCCACCGCACGCGAACAACCGGTGCGTACCGCGGCGAGCGACCGGCGAGCGAGCGGCGGATCGTCCTCGATCGCTTCCGTCGCGACGCCGGCGTGCAACGAGATGACCGAGACGGTGTGCGCGAGCAGGTCGTGGAGGTCGCGGGCGATCTGCACCCGTTCCCGCTCGACCCGCCGGGCGGTTTCGTGCTCGCGTTCGAGCTGTGCTGCCCGTTCCCGCCGGACCATCTCCGCTCGCAGAGCGCGTCGCGACCGGACACTGTCGCCCAGTGCGATGACCGCGGCCATCAGTCCGATCTGCCCTCCCACCTCGAAGCCGAAGAGGTACGCGAGATCGTCGCCCTGCGCCCAGCGCACCCCGGTCGACAACACCGCCAACGTGACGGCCACGGTCACAGCCCAGCGCAGATGTGCCCGCTCGGCAGCCGAGTACAACGCCACCGCCAGCGGAACGGCGAGACCGATCGGCGGCAGCGACAGGCTGTAGTACACGACGAGCGCGACGGCCGTGAAGAGCAATACGCCCACCGGGTGAGTCCGGCGTACGAGGACCGCGCCGGCGACGAGTGCAGCAAAGACGTAGGCGAGTGCCGTCGGTCCCGAGCTGTCGCTCCCGAGATCCGCGACGATCGCCCCGACGAGAACGGCAAGGACCACAGCCGCGAGGAGCACGTCGATCGCGCGGGCCCGGCTTCCGGTGCCGCCGGGGCCGCGAGCGGACCACCACACGTCGGCGACGTTACCGCGCGGACGGCGCGGGCGGCATTCGAACATCGTGTGCGGCCTGCTCCCGTGCGGCACGAGCGAGTGCAGACGAGATCAGCACGCGACGCAGGGCGCCGAACGCGAGTGTCGCGGTGAGTGCACTCATCGCGAGCCGCACACGGTGGCCGGTCACGAACTCCGTGGCCACGCGACGCAGTGTCTCCGCCGAGTGCACCGCGATGCCCTCGTCGAACATGATGGTGTTGCGCGGCCAGAAGTACAGCGCGGAGAACGCGAACTCGCCCAGGAGCAGGACGGTCAGGCTCGCGAGAACCCACCTGCGCGCCGCCCGGTCCCGGCGTACGACGATGAGGGCGGCGAGACCGAGAGCGACCGTGAGTGCTCCCATCGGCGGGAAGAAATCGGCGGGACCGGTCTGCGAGAAGAACCGGACGGCCAGATCGAGAGAGTCCGGCGGAGCGTGGAAGATGTTGGGATACAGAATGATCGTTTCGGCGAGGATGCCCCCGAACGCGATGAGCGCGACCCAGGAATAGGCCGCGCTCACCACGGTTCGAAGGGTGTCGCTTCGGGAGTTCGTGACTCGGAGTGCGGTCATGGGATCGACGTTAGGAGCGGTGGGCTCCGCAAGCGTCCACCCGTGATCGTGATCCGCGTACGACTTCCGACGTACGGGGATTACCGCAGCGCGTCGAGTGCCTCGTCGATCGGGACGTCACCGTTGTTGAACTCGATGGTGCGTCCCACCGTCTCCGGTCGCTCGAGCACCGCTGCGGCGACGGCCGCGACGTCGGCGCGCGAGACCTGCCCCTTGTCGCTCGCCCCGTGCCCCTCGATCTCGATGCGGCCGGTGGGCGGGTCGAGGGTCAGCGCGCTCGGACCGAGGATCGTCCAGTCGAGGTCGGTGCCCCGCAGATGGGTGTCCGCCGCCGACTTGGCCTCGGCATAGGCGTAGAAGCTGTTGTCCTCGGGGACGCCGTGGTCGGGGCGGGCCCCGAAGTACGACACCATCACGTACCGGCGGACCCCGGCCTCCTGCGCGGCGGTCATCGAGGCGATCGCCGCGTCGCGGTCCACCGCGTAGGTGCGTTCGGGATTCCCTCCGCCCGCGCCTGCAGACCAGACCACCGCGTCGTGGCCGCGCAGCAGCTCGGTGATCTCGGCGATGTCCATCTTCTCGACGTCGGCGACGACGGGCGTGCCACCGGCAGCGCGCACATCGTCGGCGTGATCGGGATTGCGGATGAATGCACTGGTCTCGTGACCGGCATCGGCCAGCAGCCGCTCGAGATGCAACGCGACCTTGCCGTGTCCTCCGAAGAGTGCGATTCGTGCCATGGAGACCTCCTTACGATGAAGTGGTTCCCGTGCAGCATGCCCGGAACCGGTCACCGCGAACCGTGACGTCCGCCGCCGGGTGACCCGATCAGGCGATGCGTTCGAGTGCGCGGTCGACGAGATACTCCGCGATCGCCATCGACGAGGTGGCCCCGGGCGACGGGGCGTTGCGCAGGTGCACGACCCGTCCGTGCCCGGTGACGACGAAGTCGTCCTCGAGACCTCCGTCGGAGTTCATCGCCTGGGCGCGGATGCCGCGCGGACCCGGCCGCACGTCGTCGACGGTCAGCCCGGGCATGTACGCGGCCGCATCGGCGACGAACCGCCGAGTGCTGCTCGCGGTGCGCAGTTCCCGGCCCGCTGCGGGCAGGTTGTGGGCGGCGAACCGCCAGAAACCGGGCCAGGCGACGGCATCGCGCAGATCCCGCCACGATCCGCGCCCGCCGCGATAGGCCTCGCGGCCGGGGGAGAGGAAGGCGTTGGGTCCCACCATCACCTCACCGTCGATCCGCCGGGTGAGATGCACACCGAGGAACGGATAGCGGGGATCGGGCACCGGATAGATCAACCCGCGCACCTTCGCCGCCGCGTCGGGTTCGAGCAGCAGATAGTCGCCGAGGAACGGGACGATCCGCGGGTCGCGGGTGTCACCCGAGGTGTGGGCGAGGCGGTCGGACTGCAGTCCCGCGCACGTGATCACCAGGTCGAAGGCCAGTTGATCGCCCGGGATGTCGACGACGACCTGCTCGCCCGCCTCACGGATCGCCGTCACGGCGGTACCGGTCCGCACCGTGCCGCCCGCGGCGACGACGTCGTCCGCGAGCGCGCGGGTGACGGCGACGAAATCGATGATCGCCGTGTGCGGGGAATGAAGGGCTGCGATCCCGACGGCGTGCGGCTCGATCGCGGTGATCTCGTCGGCGCCGATGCGCCTGATGCCGGGGACCCCGTTCGCCGTGGCCCGCGAGAAGATCGCGTCGAGCCGGCCGAGTTCCGATTCGTCGAGGGCGACGACGACCTTGCCGCACTCGTGGTAGGGCAGGCCCTTGTCCGTGGTGAACGTCTGCAACAACTCCACCCCACGCCTGCACAACCGGGCCTTGAGGCTGCCGGGTGTGTAGTAGAGGCCGGCGTGGACGACACCGCTGTTGTGCCCCGTCTGATGCGCGGCGAGCCGGTCCTCCTTCTCGAACAGCGTGACGTCGGCGTCCGTGAGGGCGAGTTGCCGGGCGGTCGCGGCACCGATGATGCCCCCACCGACCACCGCGACGCGAAGGTTGCGAATACTCAAGGGCCGCTCCCTGTTCTCCGCGGATCGTGACGTCTGTCTGCAGTCCGGCGAGTATATGCCGCGACGCTGTGACGACGGGCTCTTCTGTCGGATCGCTCGGCGAAATCCCCCGAGTGAGGGATGGCCGGGGTGACGAACATCGGTCGAGACTGGACCCACGGAATGGAGAGGTTCACCGAGAACCCTCGTCGATCGGATATCACCATGAAGAAACATCGATCATCTCGTTCCATCGCAGTGCTCCTCGCCGCCTGTATTGCCGTGGCGGTCGGTGGCGTGGCGTCGGCAGTACCCACACCTGCCCACCTGCACTTCGGTCAGGCCGTGAGCGTCGGTGACGGAACTGCGCGTGCGTATGCCACGGTCGACGAGAACGGCGCCCCGACCTCCGTCGGTATCCGCTTCTCGCCGGCGGCCCTCGACGGACTGCCCGATGTCGACGGGATGTACATGCTGCACCTGCCCGTTCAGGCATCCGACACGGTGTTCGACCACGTCATGCTGAACTGGAACCCGCGCGGACACGATCCGACCGTGCTGTTCGGGAAGCCCCATTTCGACATGCACTTCTATATGACCGACATGGCGGCGATCGAGGCGATCGACCCGGCCGCACCGGATTACGCCGCTCGCGCGGAACGACTCCCGGACCCGAAGTACATGCCCGGCGACTACGTGACCCCGCCGGGGATGCTCGCGTCCCAACTCGCGGTGCCGTTCATGGGTGTGCACTGGCTCGACATGACGGAAGGAATGGTTCCGGGCGTCTACGACTTCACCGAGACGTTCGTCAACGGTTCGTGGGACGGCGACTACACCTTCATGGAGCCCATGATCACGCGGGAGTGGCTGCTGACCCGTCCCACCATCCGCGAACAGATCAAGTTGCCGGCCGCCTATCAGCACTCGGCCTGGTATCCCACCGTCTACAGCGTCGGATTCGACGAGCAGGCGCAGGAATACGACATCGCCCTCGGAGGGATGGTCCCGCGCCGGGCATCCTGACATATGTCACCGAAAACCATTGCAGTACAGCATGAACAGTACCTACGACACCGATCCGAACGGAGGAAAGTCATGCCCGTAACCGAGGAATCCGTCGTCATCGACAAGCCGGTCGACGAGGTCTTCGCCTTCTTCGCCGACCCGGAGAACGCCCCGGTGTACATGACGAACGTCATGGACTACGAGCTGGTCTCGGGTGAGGGCGGCAAGGAGGGATCCGTCTCGCGCGCCACCGTCAAGGTTGCCGGACGGCGAATCGAACTCACCGAGGAACTGGCCCGCGTCGAGCCCGGCAGAGCCCAGCACCGCCGCAGCGTGAAGAGCCCGATCCGGTACGAGACCGTCTATCGCTTCGAGCCGGTGGAGACGGGAACCCGCGTCACCTTCCACCAGGACACCGAGGACGTCGGGAACTTCTTCGGCAAGTTCACCCAGCCGGTCGTGGAGAAACTGTACGCGCGTGATGTGCGGAACAACCTCGAACACGCGAAACAGCTTCTGGAGGAGGGAGATGCGGTCGAAGGGTGATGCGGAGGATCGACCGGCACCCACCGGGGGTGCCGGT
>NZ_JBKFBA010000002.1:22587-31109 GCF_053345925.1 Rhodococcus sp. C26F | reverse complement strand
CCGTCGACGGTTCGGAGACGGGCGCCGAGTTCTGCTGCCGCCGTTCGATAACCGTCGTCGGTCAGCAGACTCTCCACGGCCGCGCGTATCTGCTCGGGCGAAGTGGTCTTCCGCAGACGGATGCCCGCACCCGCCTTCGCGACCTCGCGACCGATGATCGCCTGATCCGTGACCGCCGACATGGGCATGATCAGTATCGGAAGTCCGTGTGCGAGAGCCCGGAAGGCTGTCGCGTGCCCGCCGTGCCCGACCACCGCCGAGCAGGTCGGCATCAGTTCGTGGTGCGGAACGTACCGGTGGACGGTCGCATTGGGTGGTACGCGCAACCCGGTAGGGTCGATCGCCGGCCCGGTCGTGACGACGAACTCCGCGTTCATCTCCGCCGCGGCGTCGAAGATGTTCTGGTAAGTGCGGCGCTGACCCGGGAAGCCGGCGGTGCTCAGACTGACCAGCACGCGCGGCGGTGTTCGACAGACCGCCGCGGCCTTCGCGTCGTGGATCGCACCGGTCCAGGTCAGCGAGCCGTCCGTGCGCCGTCGCGCGCCCGGGTCGAGCACTCGGTCCGAGCACACGAGTCGCATGTCGGCCTGTTCCCACAGTCGCTTCGGACCCAGGCCGCGTAGTCGCGAACCGATCCCGAACGGTCCGTGCCGGAAGGCGCCGTCGAATGCGGCGAAGAAGGAATGGAACAGCACCACGTGCGGCACCCCGGTGCGCGCCGCAGCGTCCTGGGCGTTGAACAGCATGCAATCGACGATCACCAGGTCGGTCGACTCCCTGGTGATCTCGTCCTCCACATCCCGCGCGACGGCGGGGTCGGTCATCATGGCGTAGGCCATGGTCAGCACTTTCGGGGTGCTCAGTTCTACGTGCGGGGTCCAGGTCGGCGAGTGCCGGTAGCCGCAGAAGACGAGGCCGGCATCCTCCGCGACCTTCCGTTGCGATTCGTGACCGAGAACCCGAACGTGATGTCCGCGGCGGTGCAACTCGCATCCGAGCGCTGCTTCGGGCGGGTAGTTCCCGCCGCCTTCCAGGGTGACGACCAGGATGCGTGCCACGGCTCACCTCTTCCGATGTGCACCGACCGGGACGCTCGTCGGCGCCGGTTTCTCGACGAACCACCCGTCCGGCCCGATCTCCGTACCGACCCGGGGGAGGCAGTGCGTGAAGAACAGTCGTGCGACGAGTTCCTGCCGACTGTTCACGCCCGTCTTCGCATAGATGCTCTTCAGGTGGTCCTGCACGGTGTACGGGCTGATGAACAGTCCACGGGCGATCTCGGTGCGTGTCTCTCCCGCAAGAACGCGGGCGAGGACATCGGTCTCCCGTTCGGTGAGACCGTGAAGGGCGGCGGTCAGAGCCACGAGCTGACCGGGCTGCGCGGGTTCGATCGCGACGACGATCCGGGCCGATTCTCCTCGGCCGTCCAGCGACCCGGCCCGCAGGACGAGCCACTGACCGTCCTCCGTACGGACACGGACGACGCGCGCGGCGGCCCCTTCGTAGCGGAAACGGACGGCGACCACTACGGCCGGGAGCATGAAGGCGCCTTCGGCACCGAGTCGCTCGAGATACTCCACCGCCTGCGGAGTAGCCGATTCGATCTCGTTGTCCGCGCCCACCACCACGACCGCGGGACCGGAACCGCCGGGTGATGCGTCCGCCGCGAGTCGAGGGGATTCGCGGAGCAACGACAACCGCAGTCCGTCGCCGATCTCGCCCACGCATCCTGCGAGTGCCGCCACATCGTCGGCGTCGAAGCGTCGGCCGGGGGCGCGCATGAGAGTGCCGCCGCCCCAAACGCGCCCGTCACGGCCCCGGAAGACGAGGCGCACCTCGTCGTCCATTCCCTGCGGTTCGAGGATCTCGCTGTAGGGCAGGGAATCGCGGATGTCGCAGTCGATCGCCTCGCGGATCGTCTGGACACCGGTGCGCGTCCGGGCGAGCTTGCGGTAGGTGTTCGCGAAGTGCGACGTGCCGTACTCGATGTGTGCCACCGTCTTCGCGGCACGACCGGCCGGGGCGTCGGCGTCGAGCATGGTCACGGACGTGAACAACATGCTCGCCGGGTCGACGAGAGCGATGCATCCGATGTCGTAGTGGATACGCCGCCGGATCGTGTCGAGGACGGCGTGCCGGAACTCGACCGGGTCGGCGGTTCCGAGTGCGATGTCCCGAACCTCGCTGCGGAGCGCCGACGCCTGCCGTGACGCGGTCATATTTTCAGTATGTGCTGGTCACGGTCGCTCCGGTACCTTTCGGTGCGGGACGAACGACGTATATACGGCGAATGCCGCCCCCGATCGGCGGATCGGGGACGGCATTGTCCGGAACGGGACGAGTTGCTCTGCGGCGCTGTGTGAGTGCTCAGCGGTTGCGGTCGGAGCTGTAGCCCCAGAGCCAGTCGGTGTACTTGTAGCTCGAGGTGTCGCGCGTGCGGAACAGCTCGTTGCGGGCCTCGCGACCGGCACCGTCGAGGTGCCACAGGTCGCCCCACATGCGTCCGGTGGTGAGGATGCGGTTGCAGCGCGGTGCGCGTTCGGCGTTGACGTCCTTCAGGATCTTCGGCCAGTTCGCGCTGTCGCCCTGCAGGTCCTCGGCGGCGTAGTCGGCGAAGCACTTCGCATCCTCGAGTGCCATGACGGCACCGGAGGCGAGGTACTGCAGCGGCGGGTGCGCGGCGTCGCCGAGCAGGATCATCCGGCCGTCGACCCAGTTGTCGATCGGGTTGCGGTCGAACATCGGCCACCAACGATCGGTCCACAGGTACTTCAGTGCGCTCTGCACGCTCTCGTGGCAGTGGTCGTAGGCGTGCGCGAGTTCTTCGGGGCTGCCCCACTTCTCCTCGCCGCGGAGGAATGCCGGCGACTGGAAGACCGCCACCTGGTTGAGCATCTCGCCCTGGCGCAGCGGGTACTGGATGAAGTGGCAACGCGGGCCGATGTAGCCCACGACGTCCTCGATCTCCTCCTCGAGCGGAACCTCGTTCATCGGGAAGGTGCCGCGGAAGGCGACGTAACCCGAGCCGACGGGCTTGTCGTCGGACAGCTTCGGACGCAGGTGCGAGTGCAGGCCGTCCATGCCGAGGGCGACGTCGCCGACGTGCTCCTCACCGTTCTCCAGGATGACCCGCACGGTGTCGCCCTCGGTGATCACGTCGGTCACCGTGGAGTTCGTCCGCAGATCCGCTCCGGCCTCGCGGGCCGCCTCGACGAGCGCCGAGTGCAGATCCGAGCGGTGCACGACGAAGTACACACCGCCGTAGTGCTGCTGGTAGTCGCGTCCGAGATCGACCTTGGTGAGGATCTCCGCGGTCACGGCGTCACGGAAGACGAGGTTCTTGGGCAGCACGCCCTTCGCGATCACCTCGTCGTAGACACCGAGCGACTGCAGAATGCGCGAGCCGTGGGGGCCGATCTGGAGTCCTGCGCCCACCTCACCGAACTCGGGGGCACGCTCGAACAGCGTGACCTGGGCGCCCTTCTGCGCGAGGGCGAGGGCATTGGCGACACCGCCGATGCCGCCACCGGCAATGAGAACTCGAGCGTCCTTCAGATCGGACATGACACTCCTTCGGATCGTGTGAAGCAGAGGGGAACGAGGGTGCGGTCGATCGCGGTGCGATCAGTAGGTATCGGCCGCAGTGCGATCAGTGAGCGGAGACCGGGCGGAGCGATTCGTGGCGTGCGGGGAACTTCTTCCAGATCACCGTCAGCAGCAGCGACGAGATCAGGGCGCTGACACCGAAGAGGACGAAGTTCGAGTGGGCACCGAGGCCGGCGGCGAGCAGCCAGCCACCGATCTGCGGGGCCGCGACGGCACCGATGCGTCCGACACCGAGGGCCCAGCCGAGGGCGGTACCGCGCAGGTGGTCGGGATAGTAGGACGCGACCGCGGCGATGATCAGTGCCTGCGTGCCGTGGGTGCCCACACCGGCGAGGACGAAGATCAGGTAGACCGCGGCGACCGGTGGGTCGAGCAGCAGGGTCAGCAGAGCGACGCCGGCGATGAGCGCGGCGATGATGCTGGTGGGGACCGAACCCCAGCGGACGCCGCCCCAGGCGGTGATGAACGAACCGGCGACCGCGCCGAGATTCAGGGCCAGGGAGAACGTGAGGGCGTTGCCGAGATCGGTGCCCTCGCCCTGCATGAGCTTGGGCAGCCACGTGCCGAGGCCGTACCAGGCGAGCAGTGTCACGACGGTGACGGCCGCGAACATGATGCTGATGGTGCGGAAACGGGAACCGAGCAGTTCCTTGAAACCACCTGCAGAATTGTCCGGATGCGCCTTCGAGACGGCGTGCTTCGGCAGCACCTTGATCGCCAGCGGGACGAGGACGAGCAGGGGGATCAGCGCGAACGCGAACATCGGACGCCAGCCCCAGTTGGGGATCACCGGGATGCCGACGAGAGCGGCGATCGAGCCGCCGATCGGGACGCCCGACATCATCATCGTCGCGACCGCGGCGCGCCACTTGTCCGGCACCAGTTCGGCGGCAAGGGCGTTCGAGGTCGGCACGAGTCCGCCGAGCCCGATGCCGGCGACGAGGCGCAGGAGACCGAAGATCACGGGCCCGGGCGCCACCGCGCACAGGGCGGTGAAGACGGAGAGGACGACGACGCAGCCGATGACGGCGTTCTTGCGTCCGATCGCGTCGGAGAGCCGGCCGGCGAGGACCGCGCCGATCATCATGCCCACGAACGCCAGGCTTCCGAGGGTGCCGGCGGTGGAGGCGCTGATGCCCCACTCGCCCTGGAGGCTGGATATGACGTTGCCGTAGACGATGAGGTCGTATCCGTCGAAGACGACGAACAGCCAGCAGACGATCACCGCGATGACGTGGGCCCGGGGGAGGGTGATGTGGTCTCCGGCTCGCGTCGGTGAAGCCTCGTTGGGGAGATGCATTCCTCAACGGTGGGCGCGCGCCATCCGCCGATGCAATAAAGTTCTGCTATGCAGAACAAGCCGATGGGCATCATCCGCAAGCCGACCTACATGCTCGAGTCGGTCGACAACGCGCTGCGACTGCTCCAGTTGCTCCGCGACGCGGGTGCGATCCGGCTCAAGGACGCGGCTGCGGAACTCGGGACAGCGCCGTCCACCGCGCACCGCCTGCTGGCGATGCTCGTCTACCGGGGCTTCGCCGTGCAGGACGAGAAACGGATGTACCACCCGGGGCCGGCACTCGGCGTCGGCCCGGCGAGTCAGGGCTGGACGCGGGACTTCACCGATCTCTGCCGACCCCACATGGAGGCACTCGCCACGCTCGCCGACGAGACCGTCAACCTCGTGATCCGGGTGGGATCGCAGGCGCGCTTCCTGTGGACGGCGGAGGCGGCATCGATCCTGCGTGTGGGCGATCGCCGAGGTCAGGTGCTTCCCGCGGAGCTCACCGCGGGCGGACGCATCCTGTTGGCCGAGCTTCCCCGCTCGGTGCTCGAGCAGCTCTACCTGCGACCCGCGGACGAGCCCCACATCAGTCAGGGGCCGAGCCCCGCCTACGAGACCGACCGACGGATGGCGATCGGGGAGTTCGAGGAGTTCGCGCACGAACTCGAGGCGGCACGCAAGCTGGGTTTCGCCGTCAACGTCGAACAGACGGAGGAGGGCGTCGCGGCGCTCGGGGTGGCGATCCGCAACGGTCGGGGCATTGCGATCGGTGCCCTCACGGTGGCCGTGCCGGTGACGCGTTACCGGCAGCATCTGCGCGGCAGGCTGGTCGCGCAGATGCAGGCGGCGGTGCGGGGCATCGAGGTCGATGTCGCCGATATCGCCGGTCCGGACGTCTCGAATTCCACGGTGCAGAAATAGGTGGATTCCCCGGTTCCGGCGCCCCTAGTTTGGAGACAACGCCGGACAAGGAGATTTCATGACTGCCACCGAGCCTGTCGATCCCGAGCTCCAGAAGCTGTACGACGACTTCGAGACCGAACACCTCAACCCGTTGTGGACCCAGCTCGGCGACCTGATGCCGATGGTCCCGACGTCCAAGGCCGTCCCCTTCGTCTGGAAGTGGTCGACGCTGTACCCGCTGGCCCAGCGTGCCGGAGATCTCGTGCCTGTCGGCCGCGGCGGTGAGCGTCGCGCCATCGCGCTCGCGAACCCGGGCCTCGGCGGCGTCCCGTACGTCACCCCCACGCTGTGGGCGGCGATCCAGTACCTCGGCCCGAAGGAAACCGCTCCCGAGCACCGGCACTCCCAGAACGCCTTCCGCTTCGTCGTCGAGGGCGAGGGCGTGTGGACCGTGGTCAACGGCGACCCGGTCGCCATGCGCCGGGGCGACTTCCTGCTCACCCCGGGCTGGAACTTCCACGGTCACCATAACGAGACCGATCAGCCGATGGCGTGGATCGACGGCCTCGACATCCCGTTCGTGCACTACACCGACACCGGTTTCTTCGAGTTCGGCTCCGACGGTGTCACCGACGAGGGCACCCCGGACATCTCCCGGTCCGAGCGACTGTGGGTCCACCCCGGTCTGCGCCCGCTCGTGGGTCTCGACCGCAAGACCAGCTCGCCGATCGCGTGCTACCGCTGGGAGCACACCGACCGCGCGCTGAACGAGCAGCTCGCCCTCGAGGACGAGGGTTACGCCGCCACCCCGGAACCCGGCCATGCCGCCGTCCGCTACACCAACCCCACCACCGGCGGCGACGTCATGCCGACGATCCGCGCCGAGTTCCACCGACTGCGCGCCGGCGCGCACACCCGCGCCCGCCACGATGTCGGATCCGTGGTCTTCCAGGTCTTCGACGGTGAGGGCCGCTTCCATCTCGCAGACAAGAGCCACGACGTAACCAAGGGCGACATGATCGTCGTCCCGTCCTGGGTCGAGTGGTCGCTCGAGACCGACAAGGGTGTCGATCTCTTCGCCTTCTCCGACGCGCCGATCGTCGAACGTCTGCACTTCAACCGCACCATCATCTCCGAAGGAGCCTGAACCTCATGCGTCTCGCCACCCTCCGCCTCGACGGCGGCACCGCCGCCGTCCGCGTCGACAGCGACTCCAGCGCCACCGTCATCGACGGCTACGCCGACCTGTCCGCGCTGCTCGCCGATCCGAACTGGAAGTCGGTCGCCGAGCAGGCATCCGGAAAGGCCGTCGAACTCGGCTCCGCCGACTACGCCCCGGTCGTCCCGGCCCCGGGCAAGATCGTGTGCGTCGGCCTGAACTACGCGACCCATATCAAGGAGATGGGCCGCGACCTGCCGGAGTACCCGACCCTGTTCTCGAAGTTCAAGGAAGCCCTCACCGGCCCCTACGACGATGTGGCCGTTCCCTCCTACGCGGGGTCGCAGCTCGACTGGGAGGCCGAACTCGCCGTGGTCATCGGCAAGCAGGCCTACCAGGTCTCCGAGGCCGACGCCGCCGAGTTCATCGCCGGCTACTCCGTGATCAACGACTACACGATGCGCGACTACCAGTACCGCACGCTGCAGTGGGATCAGGGCAAGACCTTCGAGAAGACCAGCGGTTTCGGTCCCTTCCTCGACACCGACTACCAGCTCGGCACCGCCATCGAGACCCGCCTCGAGGGCGAGGTCATGCAGTCGTCGAACACCGACGATCTGGTGTTCACCCCGGCCAAGCTCGTCGACTACATCTCGCACATCGTGACCCTGCAGCCGGGCGACGTCATCATCACAGGCACCACCGGCGGTGTCGGCCACGCCCGCAAGCCTGCTCGCTACATCCAGAACGGTGAGGTCTGCGAGGTCACCATCGAGGGCCTCGGCACCGTCCGGAACAAGACGATCATCAAGTAGGAGAAGCCGAACCGTGGGATTCAACGATCTCGACCTGTCCGAGCGGCTCCTCATCGCCCGGCGGGGCACGGCCTACCTCTCGCAGCGCCTGGCCGAGCTGACCGACGACGAACTCGACGGTCCCACCGTGCTCGAAGGGTGGACGCGCCGGCATCTCGTCGCGCACATCGGTTACAACGCCGCAGCATTGTGCCGGCTCATGGACTGGGCGGCGACCGGTGTCGAGACCCCGATGTACTCCTCCACCGAGCAGCGGGCGCAGGAGATCGCCGAGGGCGCGACGCTGAATCCCGCCGCTCTGCGGAACCTCTTCTCGCACACCGTTGCCCGTCTCGACGAGAAGTGGCGGCACCTGCCGGAGACGGCGTGGCAGTCGCAGGTGCGTACCGCTCAGGGCCGACTCGTCCCGGCCGAGGAGACCGCCTGGATGCGCACGCGCGAAGTGTGGATCCACGCGGTCGATCTCGACAACGGTGGGCGCTTCGGCGACTTCCCGCCCGTCGTCCTCGACTCGCTGCTCGACGACATCGTCGGCATGTGGCGCAAGAAGGACCTCGGTGCGGGCATCGCACTCGAGGTCGAGGGACGCGACGCGGTCCGGGTGAACGGCGACGCCGAGACCACCCACACCGTCCGAGGCGATCTCGCCGGTGTCGTCCGCTGGGCGGCCGGTCGCGGAGCCGTCGGCGTCACCGGCGGAGAACTCACGCCGCCGCGCTGGCTCTGAGGTTTCCCCACGTACGAACGACGAAGG
>NZ_JBKFBA010000002.1:0-22579 GCF_053345925.1 Rhodococcus sp. C26F | reverse complement strand
GGAAGGGCCTTCGCTCTTTTACGGGACGGACTGATCAGCGCGGATCGCGCTCGCAGCCGATCCCGTCGTTGTCGCGGTCGAGGCGCGGTGCGTATCCGGGGTCGTTGCGGTGGACCGGAGCAGCGCCCGCGTTCCAGGCCTCGGTGCAGTTCTTGAACCCGCCGCTCGGTGCGGCCGGAGCCTGACGGGCCGGGGGAGCCGGCGCGACCTGCGGAGCCGGGCCGGCCGGAGGGGCAGGCGGGGCTGGGGGAGCCGGAGGTGCCGGAGGTGCCGGCGGCGGAGCGAACGGATTGAACGATCCGCTCGGAACGAGATCAGCGATGCCCTTCGGGAGCAGGTCCACGAGAGGGAAGGCGGTGGCGGTCGAGGGTGCGGCGACCGTCAGAGCCACACACCCCAGCGTCGCAGCGACGATGCGGCGGAACTTCATGCGCGAGGCCTTTCTGTACTTCGTTCGGATCCGATTTGCCGGATCCGAACGAAATGTCGGCCTGGATGTCGCGGATGTTACGTCGCCAGGTCGCAGACGACGATCGGNNGCCGATGTACTCCGGGCCTGCCGGGGGACGGCCCGGATGCCTGTCGTACGCCGGGATCAGCCGGCGGTAGTCATCTGCCGGCTCAGCCGGCGGTAGTCATCTGCCGGCTCAGCCGGCGGTAGTCATCTGCCGGCTCAGCCGGCGTCGGCCTCCTCGAACGGCACGACCACCTTCGGGTCGATCCGCATGACGGTGTACCCCGCCACCGCTCCGGCGCCGAAGCCGGGAGCGAAGATGCGCACCGGTTCGGTGATGACCCCCTCGCGGACCGCGTCGTGGATCGCGAGCGGGATGCTCGCCGACGACGTGTTGCCGACCTTCTCGATGTTGAAGTACAACCGGTCGGCCGAGAGTCCGGCGTTCGCGGCGAGCTCGATGACCATCGTCTTGTTCGCCTGATGGGGAACGATGAGATCGATGTCGTCGAGCAGCGAACGCTCGGCGTCGTCGGGGGACGGGAGGGCCTTGATCTCGTCGAGCATCTGCGCCAGATAGCGACCGGCGAGCGTCTTCACCTCGGGTCCGTAGACCGTGATGAAGTTGTCGAAGTCCGGATTCGGCCAGATGATCGAGTTGACCTCGCTCGTCGGGCCGCTCGCGTAGCTGTTGAAGAACTCGAGATCGGGTGCCTCGCCCTCGGCGGCCGGCGAGATGACCATCGCCGCGGCGCCGTCACCGAAGATCATCCGGGACGGCCGGACGGTGCCGATCTTGTCCGAGAACTTCTCGACGCACACCACGAGGACGGGACGCTTGACCTGCTGCAGGATGCGGGTCGCCTCGGCCAGGCCGTAGGGCATTCCCGCGCACGCCGCGATCAGGTCGAACGAGGCATGGGTCTGCCCGATGCCCAGTTCGCCCGAGATCCACGTGGCCAGCGACGGGATCAGCCGACCGCTCGTGCACGTGCAGGTGATGACCGCGCCGATGTCCTGCGGGCCGACACCGGCGTGGGTGATCGCCTGCTTCGCCGCCGTCAGGGCCAGGTCCTCGAAGGTTCCCGAGGTGTACCGGCGCTGCTCGATCCCGGTCTTGGCCGTGATCTCGTCGGCCGACATGGGCGACCAGTTGTAGGCGGTGTTGCGGATCAGGTCCTCGTTGGTGCACACCTGGTCGCCGTGCGCGACCGCGATCGCGTCGATGCGCGGTGCGATCGCGAACTCCGAGCGCACGTCGACGGCCGGGTAGGGCGCAGACGGTGCCACCGGTTCGTGCCGCGTGTACGAGGTGGCCTTACGGGTCTTGCCCGACATGACCCGGTTGATGAACCGCTGGACCTCGCGATTGCGCGGATGGGAGACCACGACGTAGTCGTCGTCCTTCAGGTCCGCGACCCGGACGAGTTCGGTTTCGCTTCCGTCCCAGGGCTGCTGGTTGTGCAGAACCATCGACCAGCGGCTCAGGGCCTCGAGTTCGGCGACGTCCTCGTGACAGTCGAGGATCTCGTCGTATCCGAAGACGGGGTGGTTCGGATCGTAGTGGCGAACACGCAGGGTGATGTTCTCCGGATCGGATATCAGCTGCGGCACGGTCGGTTTGACCGTGGGCAGGTCGCCGGCGAAGTGACGACGCGAACCGAAGACCGCGAAGAGCCGATCGAAGATGCGGTCCTCGGCGGCACTGTCCCATGCGCGGGGGAGAGCGCGGTAGGCCTCCTCGACCGCCCCCAGCCGCTCTTCGGCCTCGGGCCAGGGAGTCAGACGAGGCATGTAGACGTCGTCGCGGTTGCGGGGCACGTCGCCCCAGCGGATGACGCGCCGCTCGAACATCATCAGCGGGAATCGGTCGGCCCAGAAGACGTTCAGGGCCATGTCCCGCATGATCTCGAACTTCGAGGCGTACTTGCCCAGTTCATGCCGGGAGAGGATCTCCGAGACCGTGGGTGCCTTGGTGTCGAAGTCGCGGCGGATGACGGCGTCGAGGTGGTCGACGCTGCTCAGCGTGGAGAAGTCGAGTTCGGGAACGAAATTGGAGGGGAAGACAATTCGGCCGTGCCGATTGAGCTCGAATGGCTGCATGTGCGAGGTGACCGTTCGATTCGAAGTAATGGGTGGGGAGGCCGGATCACATGTCCAGGCCGCCGTTGACGCCCCACACCTGACCGGTGATGTACGAGGAGGCGTCCGCGGCGAGGAAGTGCACGACCCGGGCGATCTCCTGCGGGTCGGCCAGTCGCTTCACGGGGATGGTGTCGGTGATGCGTGCGAGAACCTTCTCGGGGATGGCCTCGACCATCTCGGTGGCGACGAAGCCCGGGGTGACCGTGTTGACGGTGACGCCGATGCCGTTCGGGTCCAACTTGTCGTTCTTGGCCAGGTAGAAGGCCGCTTCCTTGGCGAGGGTCTTGGTGAGACCGAACAGGCCGGCCTTCGATGCCGCGTAGTTGGCCTGGCCGATGTTGCCGGTCTCGCCGATGACGGAGGAGACGTTGACGATGCGTCCGGTGCCCCGCTCGAGCATGTGCCGCAGTGCGGCCTGTGCCAGGTAGAACGCGCCCGAGAGGTTCACGCCGAGGACGGTGTCCCAGTCCTCGTCCTGCATCTTCAGCACCGTGCGGTCGATGGTGATGCCGGCGTTGTTGATCAGGATGTCGAGACGGCCGTGCGTTTCGATGACCTCGTCGATGGTGCGTCGGCAGTCGTCGGCGTTCGCGACGTCACCGCGGTGCACCGAGTAACGGACGTCCTTGCGGCCCGTCTCGTTCAGGTCTGCGAGGAACTGATCCGCCTGGGACGTGTTGCGTCCGTAGCCTGCGGCGACGGTGGCGCCCTGGCTCGCCAGGCTGCGGCTGATCGCCGCACCGATGCCGCGCGTGCCGCCGGTGACGAAGGCGACGCGTCCGCGGAGCTTGTTTCCGCCGGCAGCGATCTGCGAGCTGGGTTCGATGGTGCTGGTCATGCTGATCTCCTCGCTGTGCGAGGGGGCGACGGGCGCGGCTGGTCGCCGACGTCGCGCAAACGCCCCCTGCGCGTTGATTTCCCTGTGGAGGAGCACGTTTCGAATCCCCCTGACTCGAACGCGTGTCCCCTGAAACGAGCCTCCATTGGCTCGTAACTCCCTGCGGCAACAATGATGCACCACCTCGATCATGTTGTCACCAGAAACAATTCGAGTCTCGAATTCCGTCAATTTGTCCGAATAATTCGAGAAGTGTTGGAACGCAATCATATTCGATGAAGATTCGGGGTTACCTCACGGTACGAACATGCTGAATGTTCGTACCCGTCCTGGACGTACAGCCTGCACGAATCGGACTCCTCCAGAATGGCACAACGTGCTACCGGGGGGTCAGGTACAACTGTGTGCACATGGCGTGGACGCGAACGTGTTTCGCGCATCAGCCCGAAAGTAATTGCAGATAAAGGGATTCGGAGTCGATTTCCTACCGTGGGCGGTCGCTTGACGCCTGGCGGGGAGAGGCGCACTCCGTGCCGCCGAAGCTCGACCGAGGCGAGCCTTCCTGTATTCCCCGTCCGAAAACGTGCCACACCTGGCATCGGTGTGATTCTCGCCACTACGGAGGGTCGTTGTGGCGAAGCACAGGTCTTTCCGGCGATGAGAGGATGGCCCCGTGAGCAACACTCGTCTTGTCGAAACACCGGTGGTCGAACTCGAGGTGCGTCTCGACGGGGAAGGGCCGGCAGTCGTCCTGCTTCCCTCCCTCGGACGCGACTCCTACGAATTCGATCCGATCGCGAGCGACCTCGCGACAGCAGGGTTCACCGCTCTACGACCGCAACCCCGAGGTATCGGCAGCAGCCGCGGACCCATGACCGACCTCGACCTGCACGATCTCGCGGGCGACGTCGCCGCCGTCATCGAGCATTTCGACGCCGCACCCGCTGTTGTGGCCGGTCATGCGTTCGGGCACTACGTGGCTCGGGTGCTCGCCGCCGACCGGCCCGAACTCGTCCGGGGGGTCGCCGTGCTCGCCGCCGGCGCACGCCGGTTCCCGGTGTCGCTGACCGAGCGTGTCGCCAAGTGCTCCGACCTGTCGCTTCCCGACGACGAGCGACTCGTGCACCTCCGCGACGTCTTCTTCGCCGAAGGGCACGATCCGGCGGTGTGGCTCGACGGGTGGTGGCCCGAGGCGATCGTGTCGCAGCGGGCAGCGATGGCCGCGACCGACAAGGAATCGTGGTGGACGGTGGCGCCGTCACCTCTGCTCGACGTACAGGCGGGAGAGGACGTCTTCCGGCCCGCGGAGACCCGAGGTGAGCTCGTCGACGAGTTCGGGAGCGAACTCGTCTCCACGGCCGTCGTGCCGGCTTGCGGGCACGCCCTCGTCCCGGAGGCTCCTCACGAGGTGGCCAGGATCCTGGTCGAGTGGATCCGTACGCGTCTCGGATGAAGATTTCGTCATCGTCGACTCATCGACCCCTCATCGTCGTGCGCCAAAGTTACCGGTGACCAGGACGAACACCGAGTCGAGGAGAACGATTATGGCGATGAGCCGCACCGCATGGGCCGTGACCGCTGTGGCGGTCGCGATGACGGCCGGCACCGTCGGTTTCGTGTCGGCGAACCGAGGTGAGTCCGCTCCCTCCGAACCGTCGTCGTTCACCGTCGCCCGGGTGGCGGACGAGACGACGACCGGCGGCCCGGACGGAACTGTTCGGGCGGGCGTCGACCCGGCCCAGGATGCGGGGCCGGGAGACCTGCCCACCGACATCCCCTACATCGACGTCAGGACCTGCGACGCGTGGTTCGAGGACTGGGACGACACGGTGCCGGACCACGTCGAGGACTTCTACGACGAGTGGGACGACGGCTGCGACGATCTGCACGACGACGACCGGGAGGACGACCACGACGACCGGGACGACGACCACGACGACTGACCCGCACGACGGCCCCACGACGACGAGACCCCACCGGAAGTGTTCCGGTGGGGTCTCGCTCTAGTTGCGTGGGTTACGCGAGCGTGCGTGCCATGCCGCGCTCGACGGCCGCGATGATCTGCGGCCGCAGCTCGACCGCCGGCACGATCGCGTCGACCGAGCCGACCTGCTGTGCGCGCTGGATGTTGTGGATCGCCTCGAACTCGGCTGCCACCTCACCGAGCTTCTCCGACCGCACCGCGGTGCGCAGAGCGGTGAGCTCGACGCCCAGTCGTGCCTTGTCGCCGTCCTCGGCGACCCGCAGCTGGGCCTCGAGTTCCACGACCCGCGGATCGCTCGCGGTGCGCTTGTTGACGTCGCGGGTGAAGACCACCGCGGCCGCCGGAGCGCCACCGAGCACCGAGGCGAACGAACCCTCCACGGCGAGGACTTCCATGTTCTCGTTCAGTGCGCCCGAGAACACCACGAAGGCACCACCGTGGTAGCGGGAGACCACGACGAACACGATCGGACCGTCGAAGTTGACGATGGCCCGGCCGATCTCGGCGCCGTACTCGAGCTGCAGGTTGCGCAGCGACTCGGGGGAGCCGTCGAAGCCCGACAGGTTGGCGAGCACCACGAGCGGACGGTTGCCGCTCGCCGCGTTGATCGCCCGTGCCGTCTTCTTCGACGACTTGGGGAACAGCGTGCCCGAGGTCCACTGGTCCGGTCCGTCGGCGGGGAACCAGCCCTTGCGCGGGATCGCGCGGGACTCGATGCCGATGACCGTCACCGGATTTCCGCCCAGGTGCGCGTCGAACACGACCGAGGTGTCGGCGTCGGCCATGTCGGCCCACCGCTCGAGCACAGCGTGGTCCTGGTCGACCACCGAGCGCATCACCGTACGGATGTCGAACGGCTTCTTGCGATCCGGGTTGGTCTCGGACGAGAAGATGTCGCCCACGGTGGTGAAGTCGCTGGACGGATGCACGTGCGGGTACACGCACACGTTGCGGTCGACCGGGTCGGCGGACACGGCCTTGCGCGGGAAGCGCTCGCCCGGCGCCACATAGGCGTGGGCGTAGTGCGCGAACAGCGTCTCGATGGCGGCACTGAGGTTCGGAGCCCAGTACTGCGCCTGACCGTTGGGGCCCATGACGCGGTCGTAGCCGCCGATACCGAAGTTGTCCTCGGCGGAGACACCACCCGAGTAGTCGAGCGACTGCTTGCCGGTGAGCACCATGGCGCTGTCCGGGGTCATCACGAGGATGCCCTTGGTGTGCATGAGCATCGTCGCCTCGGCGTTCCAGTACGGCTGCGCGCCGACGTTGATGCCGGTGACCACGACGTTGATCTCGCCGCCGTTCTGCGTGAACGTGATGATGCGACGCAGACCGCGCGACACCCAGTCCATGTTCTCGGTGCCCGAGTCCATGGAGATCGTCGCGCCGGACGACAGCGCGAACCACTCGACGGGAGCGTTCAGGCTCTCCGCCAGGTCGATCGCGGCGACCACACGGGAGCACTCGGCCTCCGCGACGGTGCCCAGCGCCTTGGTGGGATCACCGAACAGCGCGACGCGCTTCATGCCCTCGGGGTACCGCGGGGTCGGGGTGTCGACGACACCGACGATCAGACCCGCGGTGTTGCGGCCGTAGGGACGGTCGACGGGCACGAGGGTGCCCTGCTCGTCGAAGTCGTACTCGACGAAGGTGCCCTCGCCGCCGGTGAGCAGCGGGATCAGCTCGTACGGGTAGACGGTGCCGCGGGCACGCGACCGCTGGACCTTCTGGGTGTACTCGTCGAGCGGCTTCAGCGGCTCCTTCGGCGGCTCGGTGACCCGCACGATGACGCCGGCACCGGACCGGTACGAGAAGCGCAGGGCGACCTCGCGTGCCGGCTCGTCCTGGCGCTCACGCCACGAACCGATGACGGTGATCTCCTCGAGTCCGGCGCCGACGGTCAGAGGAGCCGCGTTGCGGGCGATTCGCTGCAGTTCCTCCAGTCCGAGATCCACGGCGGGCCATACGTAGAGCACCACGCGGTTCGCATCGAGGCGACGCCCACCGCGGTTGGCCTGGGCGCGGCGCATACCGTCGAGCGAACTTGCGAGTGCCCGCTCGAAGGCCGGCAGTCCGACGATCCTGCCGGACTCGTCGCGCTGCGGCGTCAGGTCGCGTACCTCGCCGAGGGCGATGAACCGCTCGTCGGACGGATTGTCCTGCGACACAAGGTGGTACAGGTAGGTGTCCGGATTGGCCGGCAGCCGGGTCCCGACGAAGTTCTTCAGACGCCATAGGTCCAGCCGCTGCCCCGTGAGCGGGTGGATGTCGCGGATGTTGGCCTCTTCCGCGTATCCGGTCTCGTAGGGGCGGAAGGTGAACACGTGCTCTTCGGCCGTGTCGGTGTGGCAGACCGTCACCGTCACGCGACGGGCGCCGCCCGTCACGGGGCGTGCGGCGAGTTCGGCGCGCAGCGCGTCGGCCTGGGCGTCGGCATCGGCCGGAGCATCGTCCCACGCGAGGTACAGGTCGATCACGAGGTTCTTCGTGTCGGGAACCGAGGCCGCCGACTCCTCGACGGCGTCGAGCAGCGACGCGAACTCGGCCTGCGGAGCCTCCGCGGACATCAGGTACAGACGCGTGCCGCGCAGATCGAAGTTGCCGGTGACGAACTGGTGTCCGCCGACGGTGCACGAACGCACGTCCTCGAGGGTGCGGATCTTGTACGCCCGTCGGACGATGACCTCGAGCAGCGGGCCCGGAACGGACTCCGGACGCGTGATCTGCTGTGCGAGAAGGTCGATCAGCGGCTCGGGCGTGGCGACCAGCGAATCGATGCGCTGCGCGTAGTCCGTCGCCTGCGGATGCTCGGCGAGGTACGCGAGCGAACCGCGGACCCCGTCGTAGGCCTGCTCGCGGGCCTTGCGGATCACCGGCTCCTCGAAGTAGCGGTACCGCAGGTTGCGGGCGGTGTCGCCGATGACCGGGAAGCGGACCTGGGTCGCGACGATCAGCCGGTCGAGGACCTCGTTGAGCTCATGGGAGATCCCCACCTCGGTGTCGTCGCGCTCGACCCAGCGGTCGAGCAGCGAGGTGACCACGGGGACGTGGGCCTCGATGCGCTCGAGCGCGAGGAACAACCGGTAGACGGCCTCCTCGAGCTCCGGGGTGCGATCGAGTTCGAGGACGTCGTAGTGCCGCAGTGCGCGGGCGAGACGCGCGCGGAAGCTGTCGGGCAGACCCCCGACCTCGACGTCGAGCGACTGCAGGTAGCCGTGGAAGAACTCACGGGGGCTGTGGACCCGGTCGTCGCTGTTCTTCTCCTCCTCGGTCGGACGGTTGCGCGACAGTTCGCACACGTCCGCGAAAGTCGTCAGCAGCGCGAGCTCGGCGCGGACGAGCGCGCACGAGTCGACGGAGCCGGAGAGGCGCTCGTACTCGGCGAGCAGGGCCGCGGTGCGCTTGGCGGACACGTCGTAACCGGTGACCAGAGCGGCGAGCGAGTCGAGACGGGCGAGAGCGTCGGCCGCGACGTCGTCGCTGACCGAGGGAGCCGGTGCGGCGAACTCCACGCGCTCGACGGTCTCGGTGACGACCTCCTCGACGATCTGGTCGACCCGCAGGAGCGGGGCGCCCGCGTCGACCTGCGCGTTGACGACGGCGAGGATCTCGCGGACCTTGCCGGCGAAGGGAGCGCGGACCGCGGTCTCCATCTTCATCGACTCGAGCACGACGAGCGTCTGGCCGGCCTCGACCTCGTCACCGACGGCGACGGGAACCGCGACGACCACGGCCGGGGCGGGCGTGCGCACCACGCCGGCCTCGTCCTGGCTGATCTGGTGGCTGATGCCGTCGACCTCGACGAGGAAGTGGGCGGGACCGGCGATCGACACCACGTTGTGGCGGCGTCCGCCGAGGGTCAGGCGCGACTCGTAGTCGCCCAGGCGCTCGACGTCGACGTCGAACTCGGCGGAACCGGTGTCGACCCGGTAGCGGTGCGGGCCGACCTGGCCGACGACGAGTTCGTAGGCCTGGCCCTGGTAGCTCAGTTCGATCTTGCGGCCGACGGCGTGTCCGGCACGCGGGCGACCGCCGCGGGCCGAAGCGAGGAAGGCGGAGCGCTCGCGGGCCTCGTCGGTGTCGTAGACGTCGACGGCCGTCGCGATCAGAGCGACGTCGGCGACCTTGGACGGACCCGTCTCGGTGCCGGCGCCGGTGCGGTCGAGCCAGCCGGTGTCGGCGGAGGCGTCGACGACCTCGGGACGGTCGAGCAGGTCGAGCAGGAACGACTTGGTCGTCGTGCCGCCGTCGAGGACGACGGTGGTCTCGCGCAGAGCGGTGCGCAGGCGGGCGAGTGCCTCGTCGCGGTCGCGGCCCCACGCGATGATCTTGGCGACCATGGAGTCGTAGTCGGGCGGGATGACGTCGCCCTGGGCGATGCCGGTGTCGACACGCAGACCGGAGCCGAGCGGGAACTTCAGCAGCTGCACGGTGCCGGGGGCGGGTGCGAAGCCGTTGGCGGCGTCCTCGGCGTTCAGGCGGGCCTCGACGGCGTGACCGAACTCGGAAGGGCACTCGCCGGGGAGCTTCTCGCCGGAGGCGACGAGGATCTGCAGCTTCACGAGGTCGATGCCGGTCGTGGCCTCGGTGATGGGGTGCTCGACCTGCAGGCGGGTGTTGACCTCGAGGAAGGTGAAGATCTTCAGGTCCGGCTGGTAGAGGTACTCGACGGTGCCGGCACCGGCGTAGCCGGCGGCGCGGACGAGATCGGCCGAGACCGTGCGCAGGTGGTCGGACTGCTCCTTGGTGAGCAGTGGCGAGGCGGACTCCTCGATGACCTTCTGGTTCTTGCGCTGGATCGAGCAGTCGCGCACGCCCGGGGCCCAGACGTTGCCGTGCTTGTCGGCGATGACCTGGACCTCGACGTGGCGCGCGTCGGTGACGAGACGCTCGATGAACACGACGGGGTCGCCGAAGGAACGCTCGGCCTCACCCTGGGTGCGCTCGAGGGCGAGCTCGAGCTCGTCCTCGGCGTAGACCTTCCGGATGCCGCGGCCACCGCCACCGGAGCGGGCCTTGATGATCAGCGGGTAGCCGATGGCCTGCGCATGACGGCGCGCGTCGGCGCGGGAATCGACCGGTCCACCGGACCACGGTGCGACGGGAACGCCGACCTTCTCGGCGAGGATCTTCGCCTCGACCTTGTCGCCGAGCAGACGCATGGCGTCGGCCGAGGGGCCGATGAAGGTGATTCCGAGGCGGGCGCACAGCTCGGCGAAGGCGGGGTCCTCGGCGACGAAGCCCCATCCGACCCACACGGCGTCGGCCTTCGCCTCGAGGAGCGCGCGCTCGAGTTCTGCATGATCGAGGTAGGGGGTCGCCGCCGTCGTCGACGGACGGAGGGTCACTCCTTCATCGGCCTGACGGACGAACATCGCCCGTCGTTCGGCGTCGGTGTGCAGAGCGATGGTCCTGATGTCGTAACCGTGCTCGGAGTTGAGCTCCCGGACTGCCCGGATGAGGCGTACGGCCGCCTCACCACGATTGACCACTGCGATCCGCTTGAACATACTCGTTGCCACCGTTCTCCATGGTTTGTGCACGCACCGGGCGCGCGTCTCGAAGCTCCACCCCAATGAGGAGGACGAATCAACCGGTCCTACGTCCCACGCCTCGTGTTGGCGACGCGAGCGGGAACATGTAGCGGTCGGCTCCTCGTGGTTGGCATGGGCATGCGTGTTCGTCGTCGATCCACCGGGCAACATCCGCGGTGTCCGAAGGACCGTTTCGAACAGGTCTCCGCAGCTACGGCCGTCGGTGTGACGGTCACGTCCCCCTGGGCGAAGGCTCCGTTCGGATAACAGCATGGAGGAAACATGAGGGTTTGTCACGTTTTGCTTCCACGCGGAGCGATCGGCGGCCTTCTCGAGGTCGAGTTCTTCCACAGGTATTCGCGCGCAGGGGTTTTCGTTCGGGAGCGGGTGTCGGGACGGGGATCTCCGGTTCCGGGCGTCGCCGGTACTGTGCAGTAACACCGATCGGTAACTTTCCGAGGCGTTCGGAGCCTGTCTCGAGTGGCCCCTCGTTTCCGCTGGTACGCACCGGTTTTCGCGCGCCGGAAATCTGGCCCGATCCGGGATCGGGCAAATCGCTCCGACCCCTCCCGGAAGTGCTGTGACATCCGTCACGACGCGCGAAAATGTGAAGGTCTCAACCGAACCGGAGCGCGGCCGTCGACGTGTCGGATCGTGACCGTCGAGTGCGCGGGATCCGGGCCGTTACCGGGCATTTCTCCGAGTCTCGCGCGGCATCTGGAACAGTGGACAGTGCATGCCTGCGGACGAGCCGCGAGGAGGATCCCCGTGTCCGAAGCCGATCGACCCCACCTCCCGGGACGCGACGACGCGTCCGGTCAGGACGTCCCGTCGGTGGACCGGCGGACACGTATCGCCGGGCAGGTCCGTCGGTGGTGCGAGACCGGCAGCATCGAGGGCGGGCACGCTCCGCTGTCGGATGCCGCGGCGATCGCGCTGGCCGCCGGCTACCTCGACGAATCGGTGCGTGCGGTGCTGGCGAACCGCCGGCGGGTCGGCCGCCGGCTGCCCGCACTCGACGGATTCGGTGAGCTGCGCCGACTGTCCGACGAGCACGCCCGCCTCCGCGTCCGCATCGACGGTCTGCGTCCCGGCGCCGCGCGACTCGCACTCGAATACCGGGCCAACGAGCTCGGCAAACGCATCCGGGCGGCGCGGCAGACCGTCGTGCACTCCCCGCTGCACTACGCCCAGGGCGTCCGCGCCGTGCGCCGCGACCGGCGCGACGGGCTGCACCTCGAGATCGACCAACGCGAGGCGCTGTTCGCCGCACTGCAACGCACCCCCGCGCCCCTGCCCGTCGCGCCCGTCGAGCAGGCCCGAGGGATGGTGCTCGGTGTCGCCGTCGACCGAGTGGGGCGCTGGTCCGAGCGCACCCCACTGGCCGAGGCGGGTCGTCGCGTCGCCGAGCGGCTCGGACGCGAGGTGCCCTCCGGTGACGACCGCTTCGTCGACCGCTACGACACCCTGCTCTTCCTCGCCGGGTCCCTGTACGACCGCATCGAGGCGTCGGCGGCATGGCGTTCGGAGTACTTCGAGGTTCAACGAGCCCAGCTCGACCTCGCCGAGGAACTCACCCAGATCGCGGTGGACACCGTCGCCCTGCGCGACCTGCTCGACGAGCTGCAGTCCGCGATCCGATCGGCACCCGAGGCGCGGACCGGTCTCGAATCCCGTGTGGCAGCGCTCGAACCGGTATGGGATCAGATCCTTGCGCGCGTCACCGCGCTCGCGCGCATCGGCGACCTGCTCACGCGGGCGGAGGACCATCTGCATCTCGCGCACATCGCGCAGCGCACCGCGAGTCTCGACCAGCGGATCGACGATCTGATCGGCAGGTCGGGTGCGCGCGAGTTGTCCGCCGAGAACACCGATTTCGTCGGCGACCAGCTCGGTGCTGCGGCCGAACCGATGGTCGCGCTCCGCAGTGCTCTGTGGACGGACATCGCCGAGCTCACCGCGAAGGAGTAACCCGGAGTTACTGTCATCGGTCACATCGATTCGGCTGCGCTTCGGGTCGTATCCCCGAACTCGTGGAAAGTGACCGGCTCCACTGGTGCATTTGTCCGAACCAGTGGTAGCTTCCTCGCGTCCTATCGGGGGTCGATACACAGGGGGGCGCGGTGGCGTCGCGATTCGTGCGTACGGGTTTTGCGCTGGTTGTCGCTGCGGCGCTGGCGGTCTCGGGTTGTTCGGGGGCGACGAGCGTGTCCGTCGTCGACGACCCGAGGCTCGAGGCCGAGTTCGAATCGGTGCTCGTCTCCGAGCAGTCCCGCACGCTCGGGGAGGTCGCGGCCGCAGCGGGTATCGAGTCGTGGGACCGCATGTACTACTTCCGTGTCCCGGTGCTGATGAGCGAACTCAACCGCGTGATGCACACACCGGGGGTCACCTGGCGGAACATGCCGGGATCCGATGCCGAAGGACTCATCGTCTTCGTCTCCGAGGGGCAGATCGTGCGCGCGGTCGCCGACCGCGAGCCGCCGCTGTACCTGAGCGGGTTCGCGACCTCCGATTCGTACGTCACGCCCGACGAGCTCGCCGGCATGCCACGCCTCGCGGTCGAGTCGAGGGGCCGCTGACCCGGCCGCTGCCACCCGGCTGCCCCGTATGTCCGCCTTCGGGTAGTTTTGCTCGCAACAACGAGTAGCGAATTTCTTTCCCGAAGAGGTGTGGGGTGGCACGGGTAATCGCGACGATCAACCTGAAGGGTGGCGTCGGCAAGACCACGACGACGGCCGCGCTGGGCGAGTTCATGGCGGCGGAGTTCGGGCAGCGGGTGCTCATGATCGATCTCGACCCGCAGACCAACCTCACCACGATGATGGTGGGGGAGGAACGCTGGCAAGAACTGAACGAGCTCGGCTTGACCCTCGCGACGCTCTTCAGCAAGGCGATCAAGCCCGACGCCGACGCGTTCGACATCGAGAAGGCCGTCCAGAAGGGCGTCTCACCGGTGCGCGCCGTCCGCGATCTCGACCTGCTCGCGTCGTCGCTGGATCTCATGGACATCCAGGAGGGCCTCACCCACCAGCAGTACGCCGATCCCGGCTCGCACCGTCCCGTCGAGGTGCTGCTCTCCGCTGTCCGGCCCATCGCCGACCGGTACGACTACATCCTCGTCGACTGCCCGCCGAATCTCGGGATCCTCACCCTCAACGGATTGCGTCTCGCCGACGGCTATCTCATCCCGACGATTCCCGACATCCTGTCCACCTACGGAATTCCGCCGCTGCAGACGAAGATCCAGGAATTCGCGACACGGACCGGGCACACCGTGCGGGAGATCGGTCTCGTCATCACGAAGTACCGCAGTGCCTCGAATCTGCACCGCACGATCATCGAACAGCTCCAGCGCGACCCCCGGATTGCGAGCGTCGTTCCCGCCTGGGTGCCCGAGGCCAATCAGATCGCGGCGTCCGCCGAGTTCGTGCCCTACGGCACGCTCAAGCGAAAGTACGGCAACACCGGTCAGTACGATGCACTGCGAATCCTCACCGAGACGATCATGATGAATGCGCAGGTGTACCTGTGACGAATCCCGGCCCCGATACCGACGTGGCACAGGCGCGTCTGCGGGTGCGCATCGGCGAGGCGAGTTCGGCGTTGCTCCGTCTCGACGAGGCGGCACCCGGCACGGCCGGCGCGCTCGTCGCCCTCGTGCAGGTGATCGCAGACGAGGCGGCACGCACGCCGCGCTTCGCGAAGGCACTCGCGGGAGCGCTCTCGGTCACCGCAGACCCGAGTGCTCCGACACCCGCTCCCGCTCCTGCTGCGCGCCCCGCCGCGGTCCGGACGCCTGCGCGTCGCAGCCGTCGCGCGCCCGGGGCCTTCGACCCGTTCGTGGTGTTCCGCGAGAGCGGCGAGGCGACTCTGCGGGAGAGGCTGTCGACCCTCGGAGTCGAACAGCTCAAGGACATCATCGCCGAGCACGCCATGGACTACGACAAACTCGCGATGCGCTGGCGCACCCCGTCCAAACTGCAGGACCGCATTGTCGAACGGGTCAAGGCGCTCACCACGAAGGGCGATGCTTTCCGGTGATCGGTCACAGACGGTTCTTCTTCTGCTCGTAGCAACGTATGGTCGCACCAGACCTCCGGTCTCGACGAGACCGCGCAGGACGTGGGCACATCGAGCGTCGATCCCGACTCACTGCTCGATGTGCGCACCGAGAAGAGGAGTCGATATGGGGGACATCGTTCGACAGGGAGTCGTGGCCTTCGTGGCCGAGGTTCTGGCGCGCGGCGGCCGGGCCGAGCCGATCCCCGGACAGCGGGACGTCCGCGTACAGGGCGCGGACGGATCCGAACGTGTGGTGCGGGTGTGCTCGACGGCGAGCGATCCATGGCTCGCGCGACGCCGCGACGGAGTTCCCGCCGCCGACGGTGCGGGCGTGTCGCACTGGGTGTTCGTCGATCTCGCACCCGCGGTACCGGAGTTCTACGTGGTGGACGCGGACGACATCGAAGGGGGAATCGAGGAGGAGGTCGCGCTCTGGCTCGCCGACCGCCCCCGCCGCACCCCGACCGGCAGCCATCCTATCCAGCGCAGCAATGTCGTTCACGGTCACGATCATTGGGATCTGCTCGGTCTCGACACCGTCAAGGATCCCGAGCACGACGCGACGCCGGTGCCGGCAGCGGCCGTCCGCGTCGAACGTCCGGCCGCACCGGCCGTCGCGGAACCCGACACCGACGACGGACGGCTCGCGGTGGTCGCCGACATCGGGGGATACCGCGTGCACGGGCGCGTCGATCCGGTGTCCGGGACACTCGAGATCACCCGGGGACCGATGGAGGGGCGCCGCTTCCCGGACGCCGCGGCGGCGGCACGGGCGCTCGTCACCTTCTTCGACGACCACGAGACCGTCCCCGACAGCGATACCTTCTGGTGGAGCGAGATCCTCAGGTGAGAACGCACTCCCGATAGCGGCTTCGGCTCGTTTCTATCTCCCGGAAACGAGCTCGGCTCGTTTCGATCTCACTGACCACAACCGTCGACTCTGCCGACGGATGGCGGTGAACTGAACCGGCGCAAGCAACAACGCCAAGTTCAGATCATCGAAGGGGAGATCGCATGACCATCACCGAACTCGATCGCGATACGACCACCGCCGAATCCGTCTACACCGCCGGGGGCATCGTCGTCACCAAGCTGGGGGAGCACATCGGTGCGCGGATCGACGGAGTGCGGTTGTCCGGCTCGTTGGCACCCGAGACCGTCGAGGCCATCCGGTACGCCCTCGCCGTGCACAAGGCGATCGTCTTCCGCGACCAGCATCACCTCGACGACGAGCAGCAGTGGGCCTTCGCCGGTCTGCTCGGCACGCAGACCCAGTCGCACCCCACGGTCCACTCGAAGGGCAAGCGGCTGTTGCCCATCGAGGGTGCCGCGAACAGCTGGCACACCGATGTCAGTTTCGTCGACCGCATTCCGAAGGCGTCGATCCTGCGGGCGGTGACCCTGCCTCCGTACGGTGGTGCGACGACGTGGGCCTCCACGACCGCGGCCTACGAGCAATTGCCGGACGCGTTGAAGGCGCTCGTCGACAACCTGTGGGCCCTGCACACCAATCTCTACGACTACGCCGAGAAGCTCGACGCGGGCAGCTCCGATCCGGCGCTGACCGAGGAGCGACGCCGCTACCAGGACGAGTTCCGCCGCAACACCTACGAGACGATCCACCCGGTGGTGCGGGTCCATCCCGAGACGGGTGAGCGCACCCTGTTGCTCGGTCACTTCGTCAAGGAGTTCGTCGGTCTCAAGCCGTCGGAGACCGCCGCGCTGCTCCAGCTGCTGCAGAGTCGGATCACGAAGCTGGAAAACACGTTCCGCTGGTCGTGGGAGAATGGCGACGTCGCGATCTGGGACAACCGCGCCACGCAGCACTACGGCATCGCCGACTTCGGCGACCACACCCGTCGCCTGCACCGCATCACCCTCGCCGGCGACATCCCCGTCGGCGTCGACGGCGCGCGCAGCCGGGTCGTGCAGGGCGACGCGAGCGAGTACTCGGTGGTCGAGGAGCCGGCGCGACTGCCCGGCTTCGACGGGCACTGAGACAGCAGAGCGCGAAACGGTCGTAGGAGCGCGAAACATCCCGCGCCGAAGACCGTTTCGCGCTCCTCAACGTCAGGCCACGACGTACTTCTCGTTCTCGCGGACCCACAGCACGCCGTCGCCCGCTGTGGGTCCTTCCTTCTCGAGTGTGCGCTTGAGGATCTTGTTGGTGGCGGTGGTGGGCAGATCCGCCGCGATCCGTACGTATCTCGGCCACGCCTTGGGAGAAAGATCGGCCTGCTCCGAGAGGAACTTCTCGAATTCCTCGGGGACGAGCGACGTCTCGTCGCGCAGCACGATCGCGGTCATGACCTGGTCGCCCACGTGTTCGTCGGGCACACCGTAGACGGCGACGCGACTCAGCTGCGGCAGCCGTTGGAGGATCCGCTCGATAGGGGCGGCGGCGAGGTTCTCACCGTCCACGCGCATCCAGTCGGCCGTGCGACCGGCGAGGTAGATCCAGCCGTCCGCGTCCTTGTAGGCGAGATCGCCCGACCAGAACATGCCGCCCCGCAGACACTCGTCGGTGGCGGCCTCGTCGTTGTAGTAGCCGGTGAAGAATCCGGCGCCCTGCGTGTTCACGAGCTGACCGACGGCCTTGTCGGCGTTGATCAGGGCGCCGTTGTCGTCGAACTCCGCGTGGGCGCAGGGGGTGAGGGTCTCCGGATCGTAGACGTCCACACCCGGCAGTCCTCGACCGATCGATCCGGGTGGGGTGCCTTCGTCACGGGTGATGATCACCGCCGCCTCGGTCGACCCGAAACCGTCCCAGACGGTGCAGTCGAAGCGCCGGCCGAACTCCTCGATGTCGCGGTCGGTGGCCTCGTTGCCGAACGCCACCCGGAGCGGGTTGTCGACGTCGTCGGGTCGTTCGACGGTCGCGAGGATGTAGGCGAGGGGCTTGCCGACGTAGTTCATGTAGGTCGCGCCGTAGCGGCGAACGTCGTCGAGGAAGTGCGAGGCGGAGAACGACGCCGGTGCCATCGCCGCGCCGCTGCACAGCGACACGCACCACCCGGCGAGGATCGCGTTGGAGTGGAACAACGGCATCGACAGGTAGACGACGTCGTCGCTCGTGATCGAGAACCGCGGGACGAGCGTGCTGCCCGAGAACAACACCATCATGTGGGCGAGCATCACCGGCTTCGGATCTCCGCTCGTCCCCGACGTGAAGATCAACATGAACGGATCGGTCGGCCCGACCTCCCGGTACGGCTCGAGCGGACCGGCCCCGTCGACGAGCGCCCGCCACTCGGGGCTCGCGACGTCGAAGACGGTGACGTCGCCGAGATCCAGGCCGTCGAGCAGAGGGGCGTGCTCGGCGTCGGTCAGCAGGATCTGGCAGTCCGCACGCAGGATGTCGCGTGCCAGACCCTCACCGCGTCGGGTGTTGTTGATCCCGACGAGCGGGAACCCAGCGAGCCCGGCCCCGGCGATCGCGTGGAGGAAGGCGGGGGTATTGCCGAGCAGCGCACCGACGTGCACCGGCCGGTCACGGTCCATCAGCGACAGCAGTGCCGCCGCCTGAGCGGATGCCTCCTGCAGGTGTTCGCGCCAGGTCCACCTGCCGGTGTCGTGGACGACGGCCGCGGTGTCGTTCTCGAACAGGTCACGGAGTGCCTGCTGGACGGTCTCTGCCATGGCTACCTCGGATGTGCGAAGGGAAGGGATCCGCGAAGACGGATTCCTCGGGGTTACTGCGCAGCGAGATGTCGGGTCAGGAAGTGGATCTGATGCTCTACGGCCCGGTCGAACCAGTCCTTGCCGGGCCAGACGTCGAAGTGGTCGCACGGATAGTGACGCACCTCGGCACGAGCGCGGAAGGCTGCACGCGCCGCGGCGTGCGGGGGAGCGCTGCGATCGAAGTCCGCGATCTGCACGAGGACGGGGCATGCGACGGACGACGCGTGTCGCGCGGGACGGTAGGTGCCGAGCGACAGCACGATGTCGGCGTCGATCTCGTTGCGCCAGGTCGGGCCGGCCAGGGAGAGGTAGTCCTCGTGGTAGCCGTCCAGCGACAGGGCGGCGACCGTGCCGGGTGGTCCCACGATCGGGATGGTGGTCGACGAGCGTCGCGCCACCCGGCTGCGGAGCCCCGCCGCCGTCGAACGTGCGAGCGCCGAGGGCGCGTGATGCCGTGCGGCGAGAACCCCCGCGGCCGGTCCGTCGACGAGGGGTGTCACGGACACGACGGCCGCGACGTCCCGGTCCTGGGCCGCGACGGACAGGACGTGGCCGCCCGACAACGACACGCCCCACAGCACAGTGCGACGGGCATCGGCGCCGTCCAGTCGCCCGGCGGTCGCGACGGCCGCGCGGTAGTCGGCGATCTGTCCCGCGACGTCGACGCGCTGACGGTCGGAGCCTCCGGACTCGCCGAAGCCTCGGTAGTCGAAGGCGAGCACGTGCATACCCGCAGCCGCGAGCCGTTCGGCGAACGGGACGAGCCCGGAGTCCTTCGTCCCGCCCAGACCGTGGGCCATGACCACGACCGGTGCCCCGTCGGTGCTGTCGAGAACATCGGAGTCGGGAGTGAAGTGCCAGGCGTGGACCGTCTCACCCTCGGAGGGGAAGGTCAGTGAACGCGGGTGCACGAGGCGTCCTCCTTCGATGCCCGGCCGGCGCGGGCGATTCCGGCGGGCATCTCGCGCGTCCGGATGTCGAACTCGTAGGCGAAATAGTCGAGCTGCTGCGTGTGGCGGGGACGATCGAGCATGTGCCCGGTGAACTTGCGCTGGTCCTCGACGATGACGCGACGCATCTCGTCCTCGGGCGGAAGTGCGTAGCGGCCGATCGCATAGGCCGCGATCAGTCGCGCCTGGCATTCGACGAACGGGAACAGAGTGGGCGTGGCCTGAGCGAAACCGGCGAACGCGAGATCGGGGATGCCCGGCGCGAAGATCCGCTTGTACAGCGCGATGTGGTTGTCGGGAGCGCTGACGAACTCCGGATCGAAGAACGGGAAGGTGATGTTGTAACCGGTCGCGTAGATGACGACGTCGAACTCCGCCGACGTACCGTCCACGAAACGGACCGTGTGGTCGTCGAACCGTTCGATGTCGGGTTTCGCGACGATGTCGCCCGAGCCGAGGCGGAGTGGCAATTCGACCGACTGCGTGGGGTGCGCCTCGAAGAACTTGTGGTTCGGAGTGGGCAGCCCGTACCGCTCGGGACGTCCCGACAGCAGCGGCTGGCCCCACTGCGCGACCTTCCGCTGCCACGACATCGGTATGTACGGAACGGTGCGGTAGAACCTGTCCGCCGGTCGGCCCGCGATGTACTTCGGAACGATCCATGCACTCGACCGGGTCGACAGCGTCACCTCGGTCTGCAACGCCTTGGACGACAGCTCCACGGCGATGTCGGCCGCACTGTTGCCGAGCCCCACCACGAGGATGCGCTTGCCCGCGAAATCCATCGGGGTGCGCGGGTCGATGTAGTGGTGGGAGTGGAGCGACTCGCCGGCGAAGTGCCCGGGGAACTCCGGCACTCGGGGATCCCAATGGTGACCGTTGGCGACGACGAGGAATTCGAACGCGCGCGTGCTGCCGTCCTCGAGGTCGAGCTCCCACCCGCCTTCGGGCCGTCGTCGCGCGTGGCGGACGCCGTTGCGGAACTCGATGTTCCCGCGCAGTCCGAAGGCGTCGGTGTAACCGTCGAGGTACTCCTTGATCTGTGTGTGGTGCGGGAAGTCGGGATAGGACTCCGGCATCGGGTAGTCCTTGAACGACAGCTGGTGCTTCGACGTGTCGATGTGCAGCGAGCGGTACGCGCTGCTGTGGCCGTTGGGATTGCCGAAGGCCCAGTTGCCGCCCACACGATCGGAGCTCTCGAAGCAGGTGTAGGGCACCCTGTAGTCGCACAGCATCTTTCCGGCGGTCAACCCACTGATACCGGCGCCGATGACCGCGGTGGTAGGTGCCGACATGGTGTCCCTTCGACGCGGTGGCGCAGGTGGTCCGGAGTGACGACCTGCAGTGACGACGGTCACAATGTAGAACACGTTCTCCTCGGTGTACACGGGATGTTTCGCTCGCCCGTCGTCGCGTCGCAATTCGGTCCGCGAACCCGGTGCGCGTGTGAGGTGGAACGCCTACTCTGAGTTCACCTGCAGCATCGCGGGTGGTGATCGCCGCGCGCCGTCGATCCTGTCCGCGCCGCACCGTTGCCGCCTTCACGGCGGCTCGAGGAGGCCCGATGAACGCGGTTGTCGCTCCCGTCAAGCCCACGCGGCCGTATCCGCCGCGGTATCACTCCAAGGGCGCGGTCCTCTACGACCTGATCACCACGACGGACCCGAAGAAACTCGGACTGATGTACATCTTCACATCGTTCTCGTTCTTCCTGTTCGGCGGTGTGCTCGCCCTGCTGATGCGCGCGGAACTGGCGGTGCCCGGCCTGCAGTTCCTGTCGAACGAGCAGTACAACCAGCTCTTCACCAACCACGGCGGCATCATGCTGCTGATGTACGCGACTCCGGTCGTCTTCGGTTTCGCGAACTACATCCTGCCGTTGCAGATCGGTGCCCCCGACGTCGCCTTCCCGCGCCTGAACGCCTTCAGTTACTGGTTGTTCCTCTTCGGCGCACTCACCGTGGCGTTCGGGTTCATCACTCCGGGTGGTGCCGCCGACTTCGGCTGGACGTCCTACATGCCGCTCTCCGACGAGATCCATTCCCCCGGAGTCGGTGGCAACCTGTGGTTCCTCGGACTGGTCGTCATGGGCCTGGGCACCATCCTCGGCGGCGTCAACATGATCACCACAGTGGTGTGCATGCGGGCGCCGGGCATGACCATGTTCCGGATGCCGATCTTCACCTGGAACATCTTCATCACGATGCTCCTCGTGCTCCTCGTCTTCCCCCTGCTGGCCGCAGCGTTCATGGGAGCCTTCGTCGACCGGGTGATCGGCGGGAACATCTACGACCCGGCCAACGGTGGCGCGCTCCTGTGGCAGCACCTGTTCTGGTTCTTCGGTCACCCCGAGGTGTACGTCATCGCGCTGCCGTTCTTCGGCATCGTCTCGGAGATCTTCCCGGTCTTCTCCCGCAAGCCGATCTTCGGATACAGCGGCCTCGTGTACGCGACCATCGCCATCGCGGCGCTGTCCATCGCCGTGTGGGCGCACCACATGTACGCCACCGGCGCGGTGCTGCTGCCCTTCTTCTCGTTCATGACCTTCCTGATCGCCGTGCCGACCGGTGTGAAGTTCTTCAACTGGATCGGCACGATGTGGAAGGGCCAGATCACCTTCGAGACACCAATGCTGTTCTCGGTCGGCTTCATCGTGACCTTCCTCTTCGGTGGTCTGACGGGCATCATCCTCGCGAGCCCGCCGCTGGACTTCCACCTGCACGACTCGTACTTCGTGGTGGCGCATTTCCACTACGTGCTCTTCGGCACCATCGTGTTCGCGACCTACGCCGGCATCTACTTCTGGTTCCCGAAGATGACCGGCAGGTTGATGGACGAGCAGCTCGGCCGCTGGCACTTCTGGCTGACCTTCATCGGCTTCCACACCACCTTCCTGGTGCAGCACTGGCTCGGTAACGAGGGCATGCC
>NZ_JBKFBA010000019.1:437-104102 GCF_053345925.1 Rhodococcus sp. C26F | reverse complement strand
ACCACCACGGCCGATCGGGGGACTACCCTGACGAATCCTGCTGCTCAGGTCGTTTCCTGGAAGGTCTAGGGATCTTCTTTGGCTCGTAGTGGTCGATCACGCTCCAGTACCGACCAGCAGCGTCCAGGACGGTAAACCGGTAGCTGAAGTCTGGCACTGCAGCATCCGGACTGTCCTCCATCCACCACTGCTCAAACTCCACGTACGGCTCGAGTTCATCCTTGAACTTCCATCCGCCTACAAGAATGCCGAATTGCTTCAGAACGTCACGATCGACAAGTTTCATCGCGACAAAGGTGCCATCCTCACGCTTTGTCCGGAACTCCGAGCAACGAAGGTCATACACCTTATCGGGACTGTCATTTCGAATAGTAGTCTGCCACAAGGTAATTCCATCCGAATTTGGCCACGGCCTGTAGTGGAATCGGACCAGTCGTACTTGGCGCGCTTGCTCTTCTTCGCGCCGGTCCCGTTCTTCCTGTGCAAGAGTCAACTGGGCTTGGTATGAACGCCACGCGAGTAGCACACCGAGAGCCAGAACCGCAGTTCCGCCAGCGGTCACCCACGTCGCCAAGTCCCCCAATGCTCCCTGAGGATGGACCCAGACTGCAGTAACAGAAGCAAGAGCCGTGACTGCGGATGCTGCAACAATTTTCGGGAGCGCCTGTCCTCCATCTGGCGACCAAATCTGCGCAATTCCCCAGAGGAGGACCGTGGCGATCCCGAAGACGAGCCCGGAGTGCGCTGAACCCAACCAGAAGTCCGTAGTCGGCTCGGTACCCTGTTGCGAGGCCCGAAACATTGAGTACGCAGAAACCGCGATCGCGATGAGGCCCAGGACGGCAACAACGCCCGGTCGCATGCGGTTGCTGGCTGATCGATCACTCTTCACGCGCTGACATTACGCGACAGCCCGCGTAGTGATTCGTGTACCTCGGGGCACTCCGGAGATGCCTCAACCGAGATCGGCGGCTTGCTCTACCAGAGCGTAAACGGGATCCCTGCTGCCTCCGCCGCAGCGATCCGCGCCTCGATTTGATGACGGCTCTCACCAGCGGCGAGGCCTTCCCGGACGGTGACAGCAATGGCGCGACTACGTCCTGCCGAGCCTCGTACGTCAGCGAGCGGTGATCGAGCATTGCGCCGGCGCAGTTCGTACTCTGCGCGGTTGATCGCATTCGTGCCGAGACGCATATGCGCAGGATTCACACACGCTGCGTAGTCGCACTGGTGGCAGACAGTGGCGTCATCGGTCGCCGACCATCCCAAACGGGGAATCACACCGCGGACCAGCTGGTAGGCAAACAGGTGTGCTGGAACGGTGCCCCGTCGCGACGGGCCGGGCAGACTCTCCGCGCGGAAGCTCGCATGACCGGTCGAGGAGATCGCGCCGATCCACGGCCAACAGTCGTCCGGTCCGCGTCGGTACCGCTTCTTCTCGAACCGCTCGATGATCCGCTCATCCGACAGCCACCGCTTCCAGAGATCTGCCGGCACTCGGATCGGACGAGCGTCACCGAGCAATGCAAGCTGTTCGCCTCTATCAGCGACGTCGAGGCCAGGCAGCGACAACTGCTGTGTAAGCACGACCCGGCCTCCCTTCCTGCGCAGATGGCCTGATCGTACGGCCGGCGGGGACTGGATGCACGCAATCCAGAAAGCAGCCAGCCTTGCAAACGGACTCTTCCGGGTCCAGAGTGCCTCGATTGCATAGGTGAGGTTGCCGCAGGGCGGCGATGACCTGATCCGGCCGATCGCCGAACCACTCTTCGCGGGGGCAATACGGCTGAAGATCACTGTCGAAACACCCTAGGCTCTGCGTAGTGCAGCGGCTTTGTCGCCGTCTTCGTACATGATGTGCGGGTGGAAATCAGGACAACCTGGAGAGGTACGCCACGATGGGTGCGCTGGACATCGGGCGTGCTCATCGTTGTGGGCGTGGTGGTCGGCATCGTCGGCGTCGTGATGGACTACCAAAGCGAATTCTGGGCCAACAACAGCTTCCAGCTCAATCTGACGACGGCGTTCGTCGGGTTCTGCATCGGCGTGCCCATCGCCCTCTTCCTATTGAGCGCCATCAATGGCCAGCGTGAACAGAATGTTCGAGTCGACTCTGCGAATGAGTTGACGAAGAGAGCGTGGTCTGAATTCGGCAACCTGGGGCTGCTCTATCTGGATGGTGATCGGTCGAGGAGAATCGACGCGCTCGTGAGCAATATTGCGGCGCATGCTCAGCAGATTTTGAATGAGATGATCGCGTATATCGAGAAGGTGCCGCGGCAGATAGATCCAGTTGGCCACTACCCTCAAGCTGCCATGCCCCATGAAGTGGGTACAGACCCCTCTGGGTATGAGCTGCTCAAGAAGCGCCTGTTAGCCCATGCCGAGCTACTGGACGCGGATATTAAAGCGCTGGTCCGAGAGTTGGGGCCGGAAGACGTTGCTCGGATCAAGTGGTCGAAGTTGTGTTCTGAATGGCAGTTCCTGAACCAGTTTGTTCGGCCACGACGGTATGAACTCGGTCTTGAGTGGATTACAGAGGTAACCGAGTCGACTCTGCACCACTTTGTTGTCCCCGAGAGCCAGCCGCTCAGTGGCGTGTACGTGTATTTGGTTCCCAGAGAGGTCTCGCGGGAGGTTCGACAAATGGAGAATTTGCCGAACGCACTACGAGACGCTGCGTCGGTGGATGAAGCGACAATGATGAGCGACTATGATCCTCGCAGCTATGGTGTTTTGTCTTCCGTTCCCGTGTCCTATTTCGTGCAGAGTTGGGAAAGGTGCAGGGACGTTTGCGATGAGATCCGGTTGGCAATCCGGTCGACATCCTCGTACCAGGCAGGAGTGTGGGACTTAGGAATTAAAGAAGACGATCTCCCTGGTTGATGCGCTGTCGTTGACCTCGGGTCTTCACGCCCTCTGCGGCACTCCTCTTCCGGACGAGCCTGCAAACGACGGCGGNGGCCTCCGCCTTCGACAGGCAGAGGCCGCACCAGAGAAGCCGAGTCAGGCCCAGCTCGCACCCAACGCCGCCGGGTCGACAACCACCAGATAGAGCAACACCAGGGAAGCAACAGTGAACACTCCGAGCAGCACCTGATCCGCCACACCGGATGCCTTGATCCGCAACAGCGACGGTGGCGCAACATCCCACCAGCGCTTCCCATTGATCGATACGAACGGTGCCAACAACGGCACCCCCATCTTGGTGCCCGCATCACCGAGGAGATGGGCCACCACACCGACTGTCACCGCAGCTCCTAGCGCCACTCCCGACACCGTCTCCGGCCACGCCCACCACGTAATCACCGACAACGCCGCTGCCACCCCAGTAACTGCCACCCAGTCGTTCTTCTTCACCCACTTCGGAAACAAACCCCGCAACGCCAAACCAAGCATCACAAACAGCACACCCAGTACCGCTGGCTTCGCGAACGCAGATACCAACGCCGACACCAACACCCCGGCCAGGACAGCGAACGCCAAAGTGTGGGTAGCAGTCCGGTGACCATTCGTGCGACTGTCGTCTTTCCGTGTCGACGTTGCAGCATGAATGGCCAAGGACCCTTTTTCGACTACGTGCGCCAACGCTTGGCTGGCCGGGCCGAAGCTCCGCGCAACTGTTGCTTGCGGACTGTCCAAGTCCGGCAATAATGCAGCTCCTGCAGTCACACCTGCAAAAACGAACGCCCCGGCGAGGGAGGTAGGACCGCCCCACTCTGGTGGCAGCACCGTAGCCATCACCAGCCCCGCAGCAGCCCCACTCATCGCGTGCGTCGGACCCATCACCATGTCGCGACCCTCCAATCTCCGATGGATAGATCGTAGAAAGGGGCGTTCTACCCCCGTTACTCGCCGATGACGGAAAGCCGTGTGTCGGAGCCTTAATCACGGGTCGGCATCGATGCTCGAAGCCCTCGGNCACGATGGGTCCGGACTACCGAGGGCTTCGGTTGGGTTTGGTCAGGCCGCGTCAGGGACCTGGTCGACCATGGTCTTGATGCCTTCAATGATGTTCGGGATCAGCATGATAGTGGTGTCACGTATCCCGGCGAGAACACTGCCGACGATCTCTGCCACGGCGTTGCCGCCCGACGACAGGTCGACGTTGAAGGTTCCCTTCGTGACACCTATGACGAGGAGAACCGCCAGACCCCAGCCGAGCAGTTTCACGGCGTTGTTCCTTCCGGATCGTCCGTTGCTGGGGGCAGTTCAAGGTCGAGCTGAGGAGTCGGCAGCTTGTCTGTGACGGTCTGTTCGCTGCCATCGACGAGGGAGGTGACTTTGTCGTGCATCGCTGAGAACCACGCGGACGTCAGCATCGGTTCACCGTCGCCGGCCCACGTGCCAACACCCCACAGCACACCGAGGGTGAGAAACACGACGACAATGCGTTTGATCATGAGTTGGCCCCTTATTGCGGTGCGGAGTTGAGTGATGGAGTCACAGCCGCCGCCAGCTGTGAACGGGGCGTCCGTCCGCGTTTGCGGAGTCGGTGACGGTGTAGCCGAGGGAAGGCAGGTGACTGCGGATCATCTGAGTGGCGCCCAACAGGACTCGGTCGGGTTCCCATGGACACACCATGGTGTCGTCGGGAAGGAACATCACCTGTGTCTGCTGGTAGCCGTTCTCGGGGTCGTACGCCAGGCCCCGCCCTCTGATGTCGGGACTGACGGTCTGGCGTTCGGTCTGATCCGAGTAGAAGAGCAGCCGGGAGTCCTCGATGTGGAGTCGGCCGAGTGCGAGACGGAATCCGAGAAGCTCTCGGAGCCGTGGGTACACGACCTGGGCGGCCGGGCGTTGGGTGGCGAGGATGAGATGCACGCCGGTCGTTCCCGCGGAGGCTGCGATCGTCTCGAGATAGCTGCGCAGGTCATCGAGGACATCTGCGATGCTCGGGTCGAACGCTGAATCCAGCACCGCCTCGATGGCGTCGAAGACGAACAGCACCCGCTTCGCGCCCTCACCGCTTGGACCGTGAACGGTCGCGGAGCTGTCCCCATCAGAAGAACGCAGATCACGACGCTCCGAAGCACGCGTGCAGACCTGTCGGGCGGCGTCGGCGATCTCAGCCGGGGACTGTGCGACGTGCACGTTCGGGAGCTCAGCTGACCGTCCGAATCCGGCCCCCGCCGGGTCGCAGATGTAGAGGTCGTACAGGTCCGGCAGGTACTTGGCGTAGAACAAGATGACACTCAATGCCATCGTCTTGCCCGTGCCGACGCGTCCGGCGAGCAGTCCGTGCGGTGTTTCGTTGAGGTCCCAGTCCAACCAGCCGTCAGATGTGGCCCCGATGCGGAGGACGCCCTGGCGAGCGAGGTCGATCGCGGTGTCGAACTCAGGGGTACCAGGTTCGGGGAAGGCGAGGGAGTCGGGTATGGAAAGCGCTGCGTTCACGGGTGCCTTTCGTCGAGTTCCTGAGGAACGCGGTCGGGGGAGTCGGGGATCAGGTCGGGCGGGGAAGACCGTGTGTGTTGGGTGACGGTGTGAGGTGGCCGCTGCGTGGAGTCCGGGTGGCACTGATGGGCGTCACAGGGACCATGGGTCGTTCGCTGCCGATGCGGTCGAGGGAGCAGATGTGGTGGCCGGCGCCGAGGTCGGCCAGTCGTCGAGGTTGTCGTCGTGCGCTGGCTTCACCGCAGATGCCGTGTGATGTCCCAACGCTGCGTCCGCAAGGTTCGGTTCTGTGTCTCCGGTCGGTTCTGCTTCGTCGAACGCCCACTCGTTGTCCGGCTCGAACTGTTCCGTCGCACCGGTGAGTTCGGCCCATGGCTCGATCGGTGATGCGGTGTCTTTCTCCATCGAGACAGGGGTTGCATCCTCGGACAGCTCGACCGGCGTAGGGCCCGCGGTGTCTGCCGTGTCGACGGCAGGGGTGTCGTCGTCGTTCTCAACTCGCACCCAGCGAGGTTCCTGTCCGCCGTCGTTGTTGGTGATCATCACCTGGGCGAAGCCGAGTTCGGCGAGACGGTCACGAGCCATGTCCTTGGCTCCGGTCAATGTCAGGGCCGGATCCCACGGGCACACCATGGTGTCGTCCGGAAGGAACATCACCTGTGTCTGCCGGTAGCCGTTCTTCGGGTCGTACGCCCATGCGCGTCCCTTCGGCGTTCCTGCGTCCGGGAATCGGGTGCCGTGGTCGGAGTTGAGGATCTGCTGCGATTCGTACTGGTCAAGGGGACCGACTCCGAGTCGGAACCCGAGCTGAGAGCGGAGCTGAGTCGAGATGATCTTCGCGTCGGGCTTCTGGGCCGCCGCGATGATGTTCACCTCGATCGCGCGGCCGAGCCGAGCGATCGACTCGAGATCGGCTCGGGCTTCGTCTTTGAGTTCCTCGATGTCGCTGTTGGAGCTCTTCGCGAGGAAGTCCGCGATCTCATCGAAGAACAAAATGAGCCGCTTGGGGACTGGACCGTGCTCGCGTTCGAGTTCAGGGTCGGTGGCGTAGCGGTCACGCACCCACTGCAGCTTCCGAATCTGCAGCTTGTTCAGCATCGTCTGCCGCTGATCCATCGACTGTTTGGCCAATCCGACGGCCGCGACGATCTCCGTGTCGGTCGCCGCGAAGCGAACCACCGAGGGGAACTCCGGGGTCCACGTGAAGTCGGTGCGCTTCGGGTCGCACACGATCACCTCGTACACGTCGGGCAGGACCATTGCGTAGAACAGCACGATCGACAAGGCGACCGACTTCCCCGAGCCTGTCTTTCCGCCGACTAGGCCGTGCGGAGTTTCATTGAGATCCCAGTCCAGCCACCCGCCGCCCTTCTGCGGCCCGAACCGCAGGATGCCGTTGCGTGCAAGCCGAATCGATTCGTCGAATTCAGGACTTCCAGGACTGGGGAACGCGAGCTGTTCGGGCAGTCTCGGTACAGCGGTCATCGTGACGATGCCCTCTGCAGGCTTCCACGCGTAGTGCCAGTCGTTGTGCGTTGCCAGAGAGTCCCAGTGCTCTTGGAACTCGTCGCGGGTTTCGCGCTTGTTGACATCGACGGAACCGAAGTTCACGCGCGCGACGCGGGGCAGCGCCTCCCCGGTCGCAGACAGGCCCTCTTGCCACTCGAGGATGTCGCAATCGACAGGAGTGCTGGCACGACCAAACTTCGACTCGACGACGTTGCGAAGCTTCTTCTCGACCGATTTCCTCTTGGCCCTGTCGTCGTCATGCCTGACAGATTCGATATCGAGTCGGGTCGCGCCGCCGTCGAACTGCCAATCGAACAACAAGCGAGCATCCGGCCACCGCGACTGCATGAGCGCATCGAGGCTGTCCTCAAAGCGGTCACGGAGTTTCCTCTCACCCAACGGTAGGGTGCCGAAGTCCACGCTGATCCTCGCTGGCTGATCCGACTCTTCATCGACCCAATCAATCACCTCAGCAACGACAGGGTCTTTCCCCGGTTTGGTGATGGCCGAACGCACATCGTCGGCGAACTTGCGCTCGTTGAGCTTTCGGCGTGCCGGCAACGAACCGCGGGCCTGACGAGTGATGTCGAGTAACTGACTGTTGATGTCCCACTGGTAGATCCACTCGCCAGGGCAGGAGACAAGCCGGTCGAAGCCGCGCTCGATGCTGTCCCGGAATCCTGGATCGGTCAGGTCGTGAGAGCCGGCCGCGAACTGCATCTGGGTCGGGATGGGCACAGTGTGGCCATCTGCCCGGGTTTCATCGGACCATCCGGTGATGTCGAGGGCATAGCCGTCTCCTGCTGTGCGGGGAGTGAGCCGGAACAGGGATTTGAAGGCTTCACCGATTCTGCGGGCCACCTGCTGCTGCGTCAGGCGGGGATCGTCGCTGTCAACCGCGGTGAACTCGACGGTATTGGCCTTGGGCCAGTCGAATACCCATTCCTGCTGGGCGGGCGCGGGCGCGTTCTGCTCGATAGCGCGCTCAAGGGTCGGCCGCAGCAGGTGGGCGCTCGCTGCCGGGCAGGTGGCACCGATCGTCAGCTGCGCGGACCGGAAGGCACGACCGGAGGACCACTTCACGCCGGTGACGTACTGGGAAGGGCTGACCGGGCGGCTGAGTGTGCTGGTCGGCAACACCGCGATCTTCTGCAGGTTCGCGTAGACCGCATCGAGGGTGGCGCGTCGTCGGGGCATGACAACACCTGCACGCACGAGAGTCGCCAGCAGCCATACAGCGCCGGCGAGCGCTACCCACATGCGGTGTTGTGGCAGCTGGTAGCCAACAACGACGGCGACGACCAACAACGCCCAGTTCAAAGCCGTGATCGGCACGGGACCGACGCGGGTGGAATCGGCTGTCCACGTCAGCACAGCCCAGTCTGTGAGAAGGCGCATGGCCCAGTCGCCGAGCTGTTGCTGGAGACGGCTTCTGATTGCGTTGCCGCGTCGATTGCGTGCCACCGCGATTCCCCTTTCCTGGTAGCCGTGGGGGAATGATTGCAAGTGTCGTTCTGGTGGTCGGCAGCGTCGATGACCGGTGTGCGGTGGACAGCATCAGGCCGGTCGAACGCAGACTGCGCGCGACCGGCCTGATGTCGACGGATCAGAAGGGCGGTTCGTCGTCCGCGCCGAAGGAAGGAGAGGCGTTGCCCCAGGGGTCGTCCGACGGCTCCCCACCGCTGGTGTTCTGCTGGCGGGCCGCGCCCTGGCCGCCACTTCCAGCGTTGCCGTTGCTGCTGTTGGAGCGTGCGCCGCTGCGCTGAACCTTGGCGGTGGCGTAACGGAGGCTCGGGCCGATCTCGTCGACTTCGAGTTCGACGACGGTGCGCTTCTCACCTTCTCGGGTTTCGTACGAACGCTGCTTGAGTCGTCCCTGCACGATCACCCGCGAACCCCGAGAAAGACTCTCGGCGACGTTCTCGGCTGCTTCCCGCCACAGATTGCAGCGCAGGAACAGTGCTTCACCGTCCTTCCACTCGTTGGACTGGCGGTCGAACACGCGCGGAGTCGACGCAACGGTGAAGTTCGCGACTGCAGCGCCGGCCGGGGTGAATCGGAGTTCCGGATCGGCGGTGAGGTTGCCGATCACGGTGATGACGGTATCGCCTGCCATGGCTTTTCCTTCTTTCAATGGGTGACGACGTGCTGAGGCGGTGCCGGGTGGTGCCGCCCTGTGTGCTGTCAGGCAGTCTTCGGTTGGGTGGCTTCGTACGCGGTACGGGCAGCATCGATGAACCGTTGGGGCTGGTCCTCCCAGATGGCGATGCGCTCAGCGAAGTTCTCTGCTGCGACTTGTGTGAGGTCGGCCGTGTGGCACACCTTGACCAAGAACGGAGCAACCAAATGCTCGTGACCGGCCAGTTTGCACCGGGTGAGGAGGTTGCGCCAACGCTGCATCAGCTCCGGGTCGGCGGCGGCGGAGGTGACCGTCGTGGCTGGAACCGTCTCGGAGCCCTGAGTAGCGCCGCGCGTCGGCTCCGGGGCCGCGGCGGACTCATCCCGCCGGGCCTGATGCTCAGCCTGTCGGGATGCCGATCGCGAAGCGTCGTTGACCGGGGCAGCGGTGCCGTACTGCTCGTCGAGGTACGCGCCGACGGACTGCAGAGCACCACCGAACGCGGCGGTAGCCTGCGCAACGACCGTCTTACGCCAGGTAGCGCGGGCGGTGTCGTCCGAGAGCATTGTCAGCTCGAACGGAACCAGCCGGGAAGCGATCTGGTGGATCCACTTGCCTGCTTCACCGTGAGAGCGGTCCATGCGCTTGGCCTGGCCTACGACAGCTGCCTGCACCTGGTCAGCCATGACCAGAAGCAATGTGGTCAGGTTCGTTGCTGCCGTGGTCAACGCGGACATGTCGAGCAGGTGCGGCTGGCGTTGTTCCTGTTCAGCAAGCATCTGCTCGTTGTAGATGGCGTTCTCGAGCAGGATCATCGCGCCAGCCCACGTGTTGCGCCAACCCGAGATCAGGTATGAGCCTGCATTGACCCGACCGTCGGAGTTGAACGGATCCCACGGCTTGGCTTCCATGGCGTGCGCATTGCGCAGTGGGGGACGAGCACCGGGCGCCTGTGGGGCACCATTCGGTCCGGAAGATGCCAGGATTCGTGCCGCGACCGCCTCCGCGAGCGCGTCGACGTCGACGGTGGCCGCCGACGGTGCAGGGGCGCTGGCGCGTTCGATGATCGCACCGGTGGGATTGCCTTCCGCGTCGATGGCTCTGATGAATCCAGCCGGGATCAAGTCACCCTCGTGGTTACTGCGGAACATGTTCCACTGCAACGGGTTCGTCACTGCCTCACTGGAAATGAGGTTGCTGTTCGGGTTTTCCGCTGGGCCGACGACCACGACAACGTTCGAACAATTCGACCGAGTCATGCTGGCTGACCTTTCGGTTCCCTTCCCGTCTTTCTGGGCACCACGCAGATCGTTGATCGGTGTCAGATACGACACGATCTCCTTATCGGCGTTTCGGTACTTGCGCTTGGTTTCGATAGCGACATACAGCGGGATGCGATTGCTGTGGGCATGGCGAATCGCGCGCTCGAGTTCCCCGCCAGCCTGAATCGACGCACCGAAATTCTCACGGAGACCAATCGGTTCGCCATTTTCATTCTTCGCTGACGCAGCATTGAACTTCACATACAGCGACGGAGACCGCTGCTCCTGCGACCGGGCGGCGTCGATGCTGTCGACCTCGATGGACACGAACTCGCGGATGTACACCTGCGAGTACACGGGCAGGTTTTCTACCTCGGTTCCGACCTGCACGGCGACCGGCTTCTTCGAAGGATCCTTCGTGTACGCGACATACGAAGTGTTGTGAGCCTGTCGTGTGAACTGCTCCGGCATCCTTCTCTCCCTGATCTGTTCGGCTCCGCGTCGTAGGGCGGGCTCGTGATGTGTGATGAGCAAATAGTGGCGGGACCGACTGACACGTGCGGCACCACACGGTATCGGCGCTGGTTACGGTGCACTTCCGTCCCGCGAACGGTTCGAAGTGTGGCCTCCGCCAGGCGGTGTGGACTGCACCCCCGAGCGCTACGCAACGCGCGGCAACCCCGGAACGGCGGGTTCTACATTCCGGGACATGAACGCTGATGCCTTGCTTGCTGGCGGAACCCACCGACTGTGCCCGGCCTGCCAAGGTGCGCTCATTCCGGTGACACGGCAGCGCTGTAGCCAGTGCCGTCACACCTCGGTCGCAGAGCTGCCGGCGCAGAAACCAGCGAAGGTCACGGCGCAGAGCAGCAGTGCACTGTCCGACTCAAGACTCCGGGACTCTCACCGAGGGGGACTGCTCCACGCGCCCCAGCACACGATGTGGCTGGTGGTGGGGGGAACACCCGTCACGCAGGGCTCGATGCGCGCAGTCGCGGCGGGAGTGATCAAACACGAGAACGGACCGAAACTGCGTGCGTGGCGCGACACCATCACTCGGGAAGCCCTGCGTATCGGCGGTTCGGACTGGACACCGATCGACGGACCGGTGCGGTTGCACGTCGCTTTGACCGTGCCGGCCCCGTCGCGGGTGAACATCTCGGCCGTCGAGCCGATCGAACACGGCATGGTTCCGCGATGCGCACCGATGACCACTCCCGATGTCGACAAGCTGCTGCGCGCTGTTCAGGACGCGTTATCGCCGCGGGACGACCGGAAGGCAGGAGAGACCACGAAGTTGCGCGCACGACGCTTCAAGCTGCTGACCGATGACTGCAGGATCGTCGATTCGCTAGCGGCCAAGACGTATCCGTGCCCCGGTCATACTCATCCGTGGGCGTTGCCGTGGCCAGGTGCGGTCATCCGGATCTCCTCATTGGATGTCGACACCCCACCATTTCCGAATTCGACACTGCGTCGGCCCGATGCGTTCCCCCCAGAGGTGGGGGAGCTGCGAGATGCGGTTGGCTTGCGGAGGGCCGCCGTATGAGCAGGGGACTCGACGATGCCGCGTCACGGCGGATGACCAGTGAGGGTTCAACGCGTGAGTGAATCCATCTTCGTAGCGGAACAAGTATTGCTCGGCCGTCTACTCGAAGGCGACGACGAGACGTTGTTGTCCCAGGCGACATCAGCGTTGTCGCCCGCTGCGTTCACCGACGAAGCACATCGCACGGTGTTCCAGGTGATCTGCGCGCTGTTCTCTGACGGTCGCCCAGTGGATCTGCCTACCGTCGCTGCTGCCCTCACCGAACGTGATCTGATTGCCCAGGTAGGCGGAGCGTCCAAGCTGGCAGCAATGACGAATGTGTCGTTGTCGGCGTCCGCCCGCGCACCACAGCAACATCTCGAAACCTTGGCGAATCGCGAGCACATGCGACGCCTGACCACTCAACTGGAGCAGACCCTCGACCTGCTACGAGACGGCCGGCTCGCCTCCGTCGACGAAGTCCAGGCACGGCTGGCCGATGCCTTCGACACCCCGTCCTTCCAGTCCACCACCACTCCAGACATCGGCGAGCAAGTACAGGAACTACGCGATGCGCTGCAGGTGAGACTGGAGAAGGGAGCCGACGGTCTCGACGGTGTCCCCACCGGCTGGAACGACCTCGATGGAGGCCAGGACAGCATGGCGCTGGTCAAGGGACTCAAACCTGGTCGGCTCACCATTCTTGCTGCTCGACCAGGCAGCGGAAAGACCACCGCGATCGTCGACTGGGTGAGGGCAGCCTGTTCGTCCGGCGCCGGAGTCATCTTCTTCACTCTCGAACAGACCGCGGCGGAGATCACCGAACTACTCGTCGTCGGCCAGTGCGCCAATCTGCATCGCGAAAAGCTCAAGGACCCCAGCCAACTGTCAGAGCTGTCATGGGACAAAGTCTCCGAAGCCATGGCCGAAGTGGCCTCCTGGAATCTGGTGATCGACGACACCACTCGCACCCTTCCGCGGATGCGCCGGGTGGCTGCCGCCGCGAGGAAGAAGTTCCAGGCCAATGGCGGTGATCTGCATGTCATGTTCGAGGACTTCATCCAGCTGACCGAAGCCGCCGATCCACAACAGGCCTCGCAGCCTCGTGCACAGCAGATCTCCGACATCGCCAACGGATTCAAGGCCTTATCGAAGGACATGAACATCCACGTCGTTGCGGCGGCGCAGTTCAACCGCAACTCGGCCGAGGCAGACCGGCCACCGAAAGCAAGCGAACTCAAAGGCTCCGGTGGTCTCGAGGAAGCGGCAGATCTCATCCTCGCACTCCATCGCCCTCACGCCGTCGATCCCCACGGCGCTACCGAAACTCCGGACGAGCTGACCGTTCTCGGCCTCAAAAACCGGCATGGCCGCGCCGGTTGGGCATTCCCCAGAACATTTCTCGGCGAGTTCGCACGTACCTCAGAACCCCGACCGAGACAGTTCGCCGGAGGCAACGGCTAACCACCCCGCCTCGTGAACATTTCACCGCAGCATGCACCCACCATTGGAGGAGACACGTATGTCGACCACTATCAGACCCAAAAGCACGAACGCGCAGATCATCACAGCGGCAGCAGCACTCGCAAGCGCTCTGATTCTTGGATCTGCCGCCGTCTGGTTCGTCAAATGGAACGCTGCAGTAGCTGAATCGTTCACCGACCTGTCGGGCCCCAGCGCCGTCACACAGTGGGTGTGCCTTCCGTACACCGAGTTCGTGCTCGACCAGCACCGTGCGGGCTTGACCCCGGACCAGATCACTGCAGCCCTCGAAGTGTCCGAGTACAGCCGCACGGGGCAGCTCGGGGTTACCCAGCCTCTGGCAGACATCAACGAACCACGCATCGACTCGACCGATGCCTGCGGCCTGCCCCACGAGATCATCACCGCGTCCACCCGCTAGAACCGAAACAAACGCTGGTGCCCCACCCTCAGAGCATCGGAGGTGGGGCACCAGCGTTATAGGGAGTTCGGTGAGCTGTCCGCGAAGTCATCACCGCGGGGATCTACAGCAATCCCGCCTCCTGCATACCGACGAGCTTGCCGGCCTGCGCGCGCCACACCACATCGAATTGTGCGATGGCCTGGTCATTCGGTTCACCGGCAAACGTGTAGTCGACCTGGATGGTCGTGTCCTGAGCTCGTCCCCATCCGTACATCGTGGTCATGGTGCGCTCACCGCTCACGGTGACCGCGTACACCCGGGCCTCGTCGAGACGATAGAACGCAGCGGTGACCGGCAACGACGACAAACGGAGTTGTTCCTCGGTTCCGCTATCGGACACCAGCCGTGTCGTCATGCACTCGTCGAGCCAGGTGTCGATGACCGCAGGATCTGCGTTCGACGAGTTCGACAACTGCACATTGATGACCTGGGCCGCGGCGGGAGTCACGAACCGAGCACCCGACCATTTCGTGCCGGTGACCACCATCTCCTGTACGCGGGTCTGCAGGTCACCGCCCGGAATGCACTGTCCGTTGTCGGGTGCGGACATGCCTGCCGGCGTCCCCGCTGGTGTTGGCCGTACCTCGACATCCTGCTCTTCCCACCCGATGAATGTGCGCGCCGGAATGTCGTTGATCGTCAAGATCTGCTCATCGAACGCATGCATGTCGACCTCGGTGTCGCCCCGCCCGAACTGGACCAGAGCGGTGATCGCTACGACAGTGACCACGATGGCCGCTACTGAACTCAGCGTGACCTTCCGATGCTCGCCCATCCATCGGTTCACCGCTGCGATCCGCTCGCGCATGTTCTTCCCCTCGTATGTGTCGATGCGTGGGCCTCATCGTGACAACCCCGGTTCGGGCGTTCGAGTGCTCATGAGGGACTGTTCGCCCGAACGGCGGTCGGCATGATGACTTCCCGCGTAGTGCTCTTCCAGAGAGGTGCGATTGTGAGCGAGCGACTGTCCACGCGACGCCGTCCCGGCGCTTCCGCCCCACCGAAGCAGCTGGCATCACGGGGTGATCTGCTCGCGGCTGCACGGATTGTCGATGTCAGTGTCCCCACGATGCCCGTTCTGCGTCTGATCCGATTGTCCGTCGCGCACTACAACACTCGAAATCCGGACAAGCGTGCAGCGGATTACACCTCTGACGAGAAGTTCGTGGCCCGCATCTGCGTGAACTATCTACGGCACGCCTGTAGCTCTTACGACGCGCACCGAGATTTCATCAGCGATACGGCGTCGCTAGAGGACAGAGCTGCGGTCGGAGCCGTGATCAAAGGGCGCGTACTGCGTGCAATTGCAGAGACCTACCCGATGTTGGCCGAGGAGGCGCACCGTCAGGCCTTGGATGAGGACGCTAAGCCGCCTCGGCCGGCACTGAGACGGGCTGGAAGGCGCTGACGTGAGCACCATGAGTTGGAGAACGTGGACGACCGTCACCAACCCGTTCCGTAGCAACCACCCGGTTGATCGCCGGTACGCGCAGCTGAGCCGATGGCACGATCAGGTGGACATGTACCTGTGGTCTGCAGGACTCGTGTGTGCGGCTGTCCTGTTCGTGGTGCTCGTCGGTCCGCTCGGTTCGATTCCCGCGATGATGGCGGCAGCGGCAGTGCCGGCCGGATCCGTGCTGTGTGTGCGTCGTGCATATCAGCGTCGTCTTGATGAAGCTCGCGACGCAGTGGCGGCGCTGGACGACGAGGTCGGTCCCCGCATCCTCCATCGAGGGAGAATGGTCGATGCCTCAGTGCGGGAATACGGCGATCGCGCGGCCGCTGCGCAGACCCGGATTCTCACGTCGGTCGCATACGAGCACGGCAGTCTGGGTGATCCTGACGTCATCGCCCGGCATCTCGCAGCAGCAACATGGCAGGTAATTCGGATGGCGTGCGAGCTGGACCAGATGACGAGGATCGTCAACAACATCGAAAGATCGAGTGCAGGCCAGCACGAACTAGGACAAGTGACCGCGGCGGACTTCGACGTAGCCGATCAGGCACTGTCCGAACGACTCCGAGCTCTGCAGGCCGCGTCGACTGCACTGGTGGACCTGGCTGATCAGGTTGCAGAACTCGATTGGCGGTTATTGGAACCAGCGGCACGTGAGAAATTGCTCGGCATCGCGGTAGCTATGCCTTTGCCTGCCCGCGATGACTGCATCGACGTCCTCACCGGGCAGATCGCCGCGGCGCATCAGGTCCTTGACGCGGGCGGCTTCACACCACCGGCACGACCACCTCAGGAATAGCGGCCGCTTTCACCACTGCCGAGCTGGATGCGCAGCAGGAGAGTCGGGGGAGCGATGACTGTGGGGGCCAGTGTTGAGCAACGATCACAGCGACAACTCTCCAATTTCAGCGTGATCCTGTCCGCCGCAGTCGATGCGCCGGCATGTGGGTGAGCTGCGAAAACGCAAGACGCATGGGATTGGTCGTGCCGCGCTTGCCGTGGCAGCCGGGCAATATTCGTGGCATCGGAGTTCACGAAGCCCACCCGGGCCCAACCACTTGGAGGACAACATGACTGCTTCTACTCTTCCCCGCGCTGCGCACCGACTCCCTGCACAGGCAGTGCTCGGTACGGACATCGGGTCGGCCACCAGCGCTGCCGAGGCGCTGCGCACTGCAGGACTCGATTGGGGTCTGACCGTGCACGACACCGACAACATGACCTTGCTCGGAGAATCGGGTGTGATCAGCACTTCCCTGCCGGGGATGCGCATGATCATGCGTGACGACACCTATCAGGGACTTGCCGTTGTCGGTTCGCGCTACACCCCGGTTTCCAACGCTCAGGCGTTCGCGCTCGCTGACGACGCGCGTCTGCTCGGGGCGACATTCGCGCACGCTGGTGAACTTGAGCACGGACGCAAGACCTTCCTGACGATGGACCTTCCGGAAGCTCGTGTGCGAGTCGGTGGTTCGGATCTTGTGGACTTCGGCATCGTGTTCCGGACATCGCACGACGGGTCTGGCAGCATCGTCGGTGAAGTCACCGGAAAACGTCTCGTGTGCACCAACGGTATGACGATCGGGCTCGGGAGTGCGCAGCGGTGGTCGATTCCTCACACGGCGTCGGCGCACGACCGTATGGACGCAGCAAAGGTGCTGTTGCAGGGCGCAATGCGGTACGCGAAAGAGTTCGCAGCCATCGGGGAGATGCTGATCTCTCGGTCGATGACACTCGCAGAGTTCATTGCCTACATCGACACCCTGTACCCGAAGCCGGACGAGGCGAAGAAGGCAGCGGTCACCCGTTGGGAGACTCGCCGTGCGGACCTGCTGCAACTGTTCCGCAGTGCTCCCACGCAGGAAGAGGGGCGTATGACTCACTGGGCGGCGCTGAACGCAGTCATCGAGTGGGAGGACTGGGGTCGCAGCGTGCGCACCAGCGCAGGTGAAACTGCAGATCAGGCGCGGGCCGCGCGTCAGTTCAACAACCCGGACTCGGTCGGCACGAAGCAGAACGCATTCCGCCTGCTGCAGCCTGCCTAATCTGGGACGGCCGGAACCCACCCCGTACGCGGGGTGGGTTCATGGCGTTTCCGCTCCATCTCCGGTGCGCGAGTGCAGAACTGTCCACCGAGCTCGAGATCAACCCGGTGAGATCGATCCTCGCTGCGTCCTGCCGAGGCGAACCTGACGTGGTTGCGTCGAGCCGGTCTCGCCCCCGCAAAGGATCACCACTGCTCAACGCAGGGGACTGGATCCACGGCGGGGAGCGCCACGACCAATCCCCGGAACCGGGCCGCATACGGTGTGAAGCGCTCACGACCCCTCACTGACGGAAAGGCACCAATGACGGCGTCCGCTATCCCGCCCAGCCCCGCCGCCGATGGTGACCAGCTCGCCCGCCTCGACGCTGAGATCGCAGCGACCCGGAAGCGGCTGGCACGTCTCCGACACGAAGCCGCCGCAGCCCACGAGCGCAGCCGGCGCCTCGCCGAAGCACACGCCGAAGCCGCCGCCGAATACCGAGCCACTCCTGACGGACTGTCCTCCTCCTTGAGAGCACTCGAATTGGCGCTGCTACGCCGCCGGCCCGCCGCGGAGGCCCGCCATCTGCAACGCCTCCACGTTCAGGCCGAACTCGATGCAGCCATGGAATACCGCGCTCGCACTGCCAAATGGGGACACCGGCCCGGCGACGGTCCGCTGCAGGCATGCCCGATCGGAACAGGGGAGGGGTTCATCTCCTGGACCCTCCACTTGGCCATCACCGGCACGTACAGGCACAGCGTCGACCACTCGACAGAAACCCTCTCCGTTCGGTTGGCCCGCCCCAGCGACACTGGCCGACGCCTACGTACCAACGTCAACATCCCCACCAGCCTGATCACTCGCGAAGGCCTCGCACTCTCTACAGTTCTCCCCGCTGCCATAACCAAACCGGTTGAGGACGCCAAGCTCCGCCGCTGGCTCGGCCGACACTATGGCGCCATCGTCGACTCGCTGACCACAGGACACCGATGACAACCGCAAACGTCGCGTGAATCGAGACCCCCGATCACCCGAACCCCACCCGCTACGGTCTGTCGTATCGGAGACACGCATCACCACTCGAACGAGGCGACCGCTCATTCGTTGACCGGGTGGAGGGAGGGGAGCGCACGTGTGTATCGGCGCCAACGAACCCGGAGGACCACGCAGGTGCTCAGCAGACGCCGCCGCACGAAGCGCCCGGACGGCAGCTGCCTCCATCAAAGCAGCCGCCTACGCAGATGCCCTGTCCGCCGAATGCACCTTCGACGAGGCTCACCTCGAACTCCTCGAACTGCAACGCAAAGCTGTTATGGGCGAGCCCCTCACACCCGAGGAACAAGTAACCCTCCACACTGGGTCACCACAATTCGGCCCACCTCAAGACTCCTTGCGCGAACAGTACGAAGAGTTCGCCCGTCACTCACGCCAACTGGGCCTCGACCCCGGCACCTACGACGACTACGTCGCCATCGAACACGCCGCGGCCGACGCCAACCTTGAATGGCACAACGACAACGCCGACACTGCGGACCTCGCTGCAGAAGCAGCGTTCCACGAGTGGGAAGCCGACACAGCTTCCGGCCAGTACCTACGCATGGAACGCGCCGACGCTCTCACCGCTGCGGTCGAGCACGCCGCCGAGCTCGACATCGAACAAGCACAAGCGCTACTCCACGAACGCATCAACTCACCCGAACACCACCGTCTACTCACCGCCTGTGACCAGGCCCGATCCATCGAGAAAGTCGCAGAACAACGCTGGGCGACCGTAGAGAACAGCGACGACGCTGACGCTCTCACCTCCGCCCGGTCCCAGCTCTACGATGCCTACTGCGCCCGACTCATCGCTGAAGACGATCTCGCCGCGCACACAACAATCACCGACGCCTACGCAGCACGGGTCAGAGAACTATCCGGCACCACGCCGGCCGAGGACTCACCGCCAGCTGTCGAGTCTCCTTCCAAGCCACATGCGACCGCGCCGGCCGAAACGAACTCGGCATCTCGCGACTACACCTGGGTGATGGAACCGGCGACCGAAGATGAGCGCCGAAACAACCACATCGCTGTGTCCGACCTCGCTGCGTATCGCGGGATCAGCACCGAACAAGCCTCCGAGATGATCAGCGCCGAGATAACCTCCGGCACAAAGCCCGACGACGCCATACGTGGCCTGTATCGCAACTACAACCCAGCCGCGGACAACGACCGGCGATTCGTCGTCGTCGATCTGACGACCAACACCCCCTCACCGGGATGCAGTGAAATCGTCAACTCAGGGATCGTCGTCATGACCAGCCGGGGCGAGATCACCGACCGCATCAACGAGCTGCACGGCATCGACCCCCGCGCCGCTCGCACCATCGGCACCGGCACCCACCATCTCCGTTACGACGAATTACATGGACAACCTCAATTCGGGGACTCCCGCAGCAAAGCCCGCCTGCAAGCGCTCCTCGACGATCCCAACACCACATTGGTGGCCCACGACGGCAGCCGACAACGTCAGTTCCTCGCCGCAAACGGAGTCACCGCGCCCCGAGTCATCGACACCCGACGGTTGACCGAACGAATCGACAGATCGGGTGGCACCCTCGCGGACTTCACCGCAGCGCACGGCATCGACCACCCCGCCATGAACGGCGCCTACAACAACGCGCTTGCCACAGCCCGAGGACTGCTCGGATTCTGGCGCGACCAGCACAAATAAGAAGTCCCCACAACACCGACCAACCCAGCGCCGCACTCTCACCCAATTCCACGAAAGGCGTCCATGCCAAAAACACGCGCAACCGGAACCGCCACCCGCACGACTCCGCTGGACTGGTGGGCCGTCACAGCTACCATCGCCACCACCCAACAGGCACGATTCGCGTCTTCGCAGCACCGCTACCCATCAATCGACCATGCCGAACTCATCGAGCGCGGCCCCACCCGCGTCGAGAGGCGCAGTGTCAACACCGCTGCGGTGCCGGTACTTGCAGTTCGCCGCACCGACCTCGAAACCCACACCGGCACTGCAGAAGGCCAGTGGCTTACCGTGCACGCCTTGTCATGGGCCAGGTATCCGCTCCGCCAGCACCGGCCCGGCTATACGACACCGATCCTGCTGCTCCTCCTTGCGCTGCTCTGCACCATCACCACATTCACCGATGACAACGACTCCGCTGGCCGCCTCGTCGCCCTCGTCGCTGCGGCCTTCCTCGCCACAGGCGGTGCTTGGCTGCTCCGGTACCGCCGCCACCGATTCCAGGAACGCACCTGGGCCGCCGACACCGAAGCGACCAGCGTCGCCGGTCTCGCAGCAGCCGAAACGTTGCTGACCCCAGCAAGCCCCGAGCTGTACAAGACGGCTGTTCACAGCTGGATCAATCAGCACCGCACCACCACCGTCGACGCTCGACTACGACGACTCCGCACCAGATCATCCGAGACGTGCGGTTCACTGTCCGAGTGACACGATCGAACGTCGGTAGATGCGCGGTGGGGGTCGTCCTGGTGGCGACCGGACACGCGGAGTACCAGCCACAGACCCGCCTCAGTAGGTGTGGATACTGCCGTCGTGCATAGATGACTTCGTGGAACGCGCCGAGTCCTCTGGTGAGGCCGCCTCTTTCCCTTCGCGTGGACGCCCGGGATGGCGTCCATTACGTTCGAGCCAGTCGTGACTATCGAGAAAAGTCTCTCAGCGCCGCCCACGCGCCGATGATGGCTTCCGCTAGCTCTGGGGCTCGTTGGCCACCGAGCCGGTTTCGATCTGCTGCGTCGTAGTCCTCGAAAAATTGGACAACCCACCCCTCATCCTCGGCACTGCCGTCGTACTGTGCCCGCACATCGATGGGCTGCCGAGTGAACGGGTTCATCATGGACGCGCGAATCACTCGCTCGCCGGCCCACCTCGCATTGGTGCCGCAGAACAGCGAGACGAGCTCAAGCGCCTCGTGCTGATCAGGGACGACACGTTCATTACTCATACCCACGTTCTTCCTCACCGGCGAAGTACGGACGAAATCTGAAAGGGGATGGAGCAGCCAGCACGCTCGGTGACGACGGTGGTCGTTACCGGGGTGCTAGCTCCCACCAGCGACGATATTCGATCCTCACAAGACTTGGACGAGGCGGGGGAGTCCAGCGTCCGGGGGCTCGACGAGCTGGGCCACTGAGGGGGACTGTACGACGGTGATGAGAGTTGTCGGCGCGATGACATCTGCGAAGCCGGCGGCCCGGGATGCCTCGACGTCGTGGTGCAGCGGGTTCGTCGCGCGCACGGCGCGGGCGAACTCGCGAACCTTCTCGCGGCCGACGAGGTATGTCGTCGGCGGGAAGACCCGGCCGGCGAGGTTGGGGTTCAGTGGTGGCATCGCTCGAGACTATCGACGGTGAGGCGGGCGGGGACGAGGGCCTCTGGGTTGTTCGCGCTCGATCGCAGACGGGTCCCGCTAACTCCAGCGAGAAGACACTGCAACACCGTGTTGCCGACGTCCCTAACGTCGCTCCCGTCAACCGCAGGCATGGGCCTGCCTCTGCAGTAGGAGGAACGATGGCCGATCCGTACATCACGATCCCCGACGCGTTCATCGCACTCGCGAACGAAGCAAACGATCATCCCGACGAACTCGATCTGGGTGTCAGCGACGACAGGTTGAGGCTGTGGCTGTCGAACAGCTATCCGGGGTTCTCGCCCTACCTTCAGATGTGCAAAGGCTCGGCAGGAAACGCGGTCGTGGAGGTGCGTTCGCAGGCCAATAATCGTGACAGTGAAGGGAACTCGACAAGGGTGACGTTGACTGACACATCCGTGCCAGTCGACCGCACAGATCCCTGTTCTGCAGCCCGGCTCGCGCTCGGATGCTGGCTCAGCACTCTCTGATCGCACTACTCGACGGCGGCCAGTCGTTCAGGATTCACGCTAGCCCGACCCGTCATCCCACTTCAAACATGAACGATCCGACGTTCGTTCCGCCCGACCCTGCGATCAATCGCGCGACGAGAGGTACGCAACGAGCTGGGTGACCCGTTCGGGATCGAGTACGAACTGGAAGTGCTCGCAATCCGCGGGTGGACAGTCGGGATGCCCGATCATCCCCGTGAAGATTGCGCTGCCGTCTTCCTCTCGGTTGACGGTCATCGACAGCTCTTGGATCGACGGCTCACCTGTAAGAGTTGATGCTGGCCAGGACTCTCGGAGATGCAGCTCGTCTTCCACGAAACATAGACTACGGACCCGGCCGCACGTACTGCTCTGCCTATGCCGAGAATGAAGGCGTGCATCTACGAAACCTGTCCCGACGCACCTGCGTCGCTACCGCAACCGAGTCGGGTGCCCGATGAGCGGGGCCCGCGAAGCGGTCGCGGCCGCCGGTGGGTGGCGGAAATGGTTCTCGGCTGCCCATGAGCTTCCTCCAACCGCGACGAAAGCAGAGAAAGCGGATCGGGGCCGCGAATTCGAGGGCGCGCTCATCGAGATGTTCAACGAAGACGGGCTCAAGCCGCGAGCAAGCTATCGCCCGACAGGGGAGGAGGTGGACGGCTCGATCTGGCTGGATGGCCGAACGTACCTGTTCGAAGCCAAGTGGACGTCCGCAGCCCACCCAGCCTCCAGCTTGTATCAGTTCAAGGGCAAGGTTGACGGTAAGCTGACCGGCACAATCGGCCTATTTTTCAGCATGAGCGGTTACAGCACAGACGCCGTCGATGCGTTGATAGCTGGAAAAGACCTAAATCTCGTGCTCTTCGATCGTGCCGACGTCGACCTCGTGATCAAGAACAGGATCGGTATTGCGGAGGCTATTCGTTTGAAGCTGCGCGCTGCGGCAGAGTCCTGCACTCCCTTCGCTCAGCTCGGCAGTCTCTTAACTACCCGATACGCGGGGGAGGCCGTCGGGCAGCGACCGACGATCGTCTTCGTCGAAGGCCCCGTTGATCGGCAAGCCTTAGACATTCTGCGTGAAACCCGGAATGCCACCGAACCAGTGGAGCTGATAGCCACTTCGGGGCCGTCAAATATGGCGCCGACGATCGACGCGGTACTCAATGCCTCTAGCGCGCCCATACCGTTCGTGGCGATCCTCGAGGATGACGAGGCGGGAGTCAGAGTTGGTCGCGACGTCCAAGAACTCGTGGATCGTGTCAACGCTGAAGGTGGTAGGGCCGAACTACTCTGGATACCAGGCTCACTGGAAGCGTCTCTTGGACTCGTTGACGCCGAAGGCCGGCCGACTCGACATGTGTCTCAGGCTCGGCTTTGGAAACACCTGATGGAAGTCGACCTCGACCACCAGGTCACGCTTCATCCTGAACTAGGACCAGTGCTCCGGGCCGCTGGAATTCCGATGTCGAAGCACGACTGAGCGGTCTCTGTGTGGTGGCGTTCGTTATGGCTACGCACCCACCTCCTCGCAAGATCTGCTAGATAACCTATATTATCTAGCAACTACACAAGCGATCGGACGACAGGGACCGCTCCCCGTGACTCTGCATATTTATGGACATGTCGATGGTACTTGGCTCACGCTGTCCGACAGTTGGACGACAGATCGGCCTTGTGGAGGTGATCGTGTCGTCAAGGATCCCGATACGACAAAGTACTTGACGTTTCCGCTCGACCATACGTCTTGGAAACCAGGTGAGTTTGCAGCGATCGTCATGACCCACGATCGGGCCGAGTTCCGAAATCCGGACCGCGCCACTGACGACCCCGCAATTTCGGTACTTCGATCGGGGCTCGCTGTGACGCCCCCGGCAGCTGTCACCTCCCTCTCAGAACTTGTCAATCGCATGTGGAGGCCGGTGTTCGAGCGGTGGTATGACTGCGAGAAGTGCGCAATCGCACGAGACAAGGCGAATGACCCAGCGAACATCGACAACTCGGACACACAGGTCCCTAACGATCTCGGCGAGTACGTCAGTAACAACTGCGGCCACACTGGCCTGAGTGTTGTCGCCGTAGCGATCAACTCAGCTGACGGCCATCAGTGCTGCATCCGTGAATGGGGCGAAGAACCCACTTACATCGCCCTGCCTGACAGGATCTTCCAAAGCTCAGGTGACGGTGCCGCCTCGTGTCTCATCGCCGCAGAAAGTAATCTCGTCGAGCACCTCGACGAGGTTCTTTCACACCTGGACCGTCACTTCGACCGACTCGCCCAGGAAGCTGAGGACCTCAACCAGAGCGGTGGAATCGGTGGCAACGGACCAATCGGCGGCACCAGGTACGCGTGGACACTCAGCCCCACTGAAGGTTTTCGTAAGTTGCCTGAGAGAGCGATTCGGCCAACATCGGATGGTGACACAGTATGAGGGGCGATCTAAGTTCGAAGTTCGAAGAGTTCCTCGTCTACCGCAGCACCGGCAAGCCATCGGAGGCCACCCTCAAGGCCTACCGACAGGACTTCACCGCGATCGCCGAACTTCTCGCCGCCCACACCGGTGTTCCGGCCGACGACCTGGCCTGCAATGTGGTCGACAAGGACCGGATACGCGCGGCGTTCGCAGCCTACGCCGACACTCACGCCCCTGCCTCGATCCGGCGCTGCTGGTCGACCTGGAACGCCCTGTGCAGCTACCTGTTCACCTCGGATCTGATCGTCGCGAACCCGATGGATGCGGTCCTGCGCCCTAAGGTCGCCAAGACCGTACCGAAGGCCTTCGACCAGGACGCGGTCGAGAAACTGATCACCGCGCTGACCACAGACGAGGACGACAACGCACACGCCTGGCGAGAACGCGACCTCGCCATCGTCCTCACCGCACTGCTCACCGGATGCCGACTGTCCGAACTGGTCACCCTCAACATCGGGGACTTCCGCGACCTCGACGACACCGGCAGCGTCAAGGCCATCACCGTCCACGGCAAAGGAAACAAACAACGCATCCTCACCGCCGAGCTCGCACTCGTCGACATGCTCACGTCCTACCTCGACTCGCGCCTGCAGCGATTCCCCGGCAGCGGCAAGGCCCGCACCTCCCCCACGGCTTCACCCTGGCGCCGCCTACGAGTATCCGATCCACTCTTCCTCGGTGTCGATGGAGAACGCATCACCGCACCCACCATCCAGTACCGGGTCGAACGTGCCTACCGCCGGGCCGGCATCAACGGACAGCGCGCGAAAGGCGCCCTGGTCCACCAACTCCGGCACACCTTCGCAACTTCACTGGCCGATAGCGACGTCAATATCTACACCCTGATGCGACTGCTCGGACACGAGTCGATGACCACCACCCAGCGCTACACCCAAGGCGCCGGCAAAGAAACCCGCGCTGCCTCGGCGACGAACCCGGTCTATCGGCTGATCGAGAAGAACGAGACGAGGCACTGACGTGGCCCCACCGGTCCCCTGACTTGATCGGACAGTTAATCGGATCGATGGAACCAGCTCTACTCGACCTTCGGTGCCATTCGTACGCCGATCCGCTGGTCAAGGATTAGTTCAGCGAGGGCGGGTGCCACCGACCAGGTCCACGGTCGGTGTGAACATGGCGGCCGCCATCGATGAATCGACCGAGAGTCACCACCATGGCACGATTGGCGTCTCTGACCTGAGCGTTCCGTTGGAAGAGCACAACGATACCGCGACCGATGGGCGTGCCATCAGGGTTGTAGGCGTTTGAGCTGCACCGTGACCCGAGGACGGAACCGGACTCACTGGAGCGATGCTGATACGTCAACTCCCTCCATAGAGATCACGACCATCAAGATCACGCGAGTGAGTCAACGATCTTCATTGTTTCGACCGCCACGGTGGTCACTCGCTTGATCAGGTCCACGATGTACCGGGGATTCTTGTGCTCGTCACACCAGTCGTTCGGGTCGTTGACGATCCCGGATGCTTTGTCGGTCTTGATCTGGTATCGGTCGATGATCCACGCCAATGCCGATCGGGAGCCGAGCATGTAGCGTTCGGCTTCCTCCGGGATCCCGGTGATGGTGACCCGTGGGTTGTAGACAATGACGCTACGGTCATCGATGTTCTTGCCGGACTCGGGGTCCTTCTTCTTGCCCCACTTCATCTTCGACACCCGCCACGTCTCCCGCTCGTCCGCGGAGGCTCCCTTCTTGAGCTGGATATCCAGCGGGTACGGCTCGACGGCTTCGTAACCGACGTGCAGGTCCGCCAACCGGCGACCAGCCTCGGTAACTTGCTCAAATCGTTCTCGCGAAGTCGGTGTGGGAATGCGCGGGAGCATTTTCTTCAGATCAGTCGCGTACGACCTGCGGTAGGTGGGGTCGTGCAACAGGCCGTAGACGTAGAAGAAAATGTCATCCTTCGTCACCTGCTCACCCAGCGTGTCGCGATAGAGCGCGAGGATGTGGTCAGTGATGTTGTCCATCCGTTGATAGCCGTACTCGTCCACGTCCATCGAAGTGGCAGATGCGAAGTCCAATTCTCCGTCGGCCACCTCGGCTTTCCGATACGTCCATCGCGGGAAAAACTGTCCCGTATCGAGTAGGTGCAGATTAGGCAGTAGGGTGGTAAGGAATGGTGTGAACTCGAAGTGTGACGCCGGGGCCGTCAAAACGATACCTATATTTTGGTGGCGGGGAGTCGGGAACATCGAGGCAAGTTCGCCCTGCCTGTGGTTGAGGATCCGATCAAAGTAAGTGTATTCGGTGTCGAACGGACGATAGGAGCTTTGACGAATACAAGTTTCGTCAAAGCTGGCCGTAGTTGCACGGGACAGGTGTTGCTTGAGGCTAGAAGACCACTTAATATAGTCCGATTGCGTTGCGGAGGGGTTTGCAGTGAGGTAGGCAGTTACCGCGCCTTCGTCCGGTCGCGTAATCGCGTTTTTGCGGCAATATTCGTCAAATGGCTGATGTTGGTTGTTGTAATTGTCTACAAGTCGCTGCACGTTCGTGGAAAGTTTCACCCGCGAGTAGCTATATACCCACGGATCGCGGTTGGTCTGAAGACCCGCCGAGTACTGCGCGAAAACTCTCACCTGTTCAGATCTAGACTTTTTCTCGCCAATAGTTGGCCAGGTAATGTACTGCTCGTCCCGGTGATTGATCCAGTCACCGTGGATATTTGGTGTAATTGATTGCCACTCGATGGTTTCCAGGGAGCCGCTAGCGACGATGGCGAGCTTGTCCTCGCGACTTAATGAGTCGCCGATATCTCGGTAGAAGATCTCGCGCGGTCCGGTGTGTGCTGGGTCCTTGACCCCGACGAAGATCACAATCGTGGATTGGGAACCTTCACCGAAAATCTTCCCGCCTTCGCGCTTCCAATCTCCGAGTTGGTTGCCGCGAAGATTGTAGACGAAGATGCGGGAGTATTCCGTGGAAAGGGAAATACGGATACCGTCGGCACTGTTGTCGTTAAGCCATCCGCCAGCCGAAACGAAAGCGACGACCCCCGCTTCACCGATGCGGTCGGTGGCCCACCGGTAAGCCCGAAGGTAGCTGTTGTACAAGCTGCTCTTATTTTTTGCTGTCGAGTGTCTCGCGTACGTCTGTTCGATCCGTTTGTCGAGACTGGGGTACTTCAGGTTGGCGTTGAGGTCGTTCGCGCTGTTCTGGGCGCCGCTATACGGCGGGTTGCCGATGACCACGTTAATGGGTGTGGCATTCTGGCGGATGATGCGGTCGTTGTTCTGCGGGAACATCACGGCGTCGAGGCTGTCGCCGTCTTCGGTGATCTGGAAAGTGTCTGCGAGGACAATCCCCTCGAACGGCTCGTAGGTGGCAGCACTATCGCTGCTGGTCAGAGCGTGGTAGGTAGTTTCGATGTTGACCGCAGCGATGTAGTAGGCCAGCAGCAGTATCTCGTTGGCGTGCAATTCTTCGGCGTACTTGCGCGCTAGATCCTTGGGCGCGATGAGTCCGGACTGCAGCAGTCGTGTGAGAAAAGTGCCGGTTCCGGTGAAGGGGTCGAGAATGTGCACGCCTTCGTCCGACAGTCCGCGGCCGAACGCATCACGAGAGGCGTGGTCGGCGGCGCGGAGGACGAAGTCAACAACAGGCACTGGGGTATAGACCACTCCAAGGGCCTTGGACTGCTTCTTGAATGCAAGGCGGAAGAACTTCTCGTACAGTTCGGCGATGACCTGCTGTTTGCCGTCGGCGCTTGTGACTTCGGAGGCGCGGACGCGCACGGAGGCGTAGAAGCTGTCGAGTTTGTGGGTTTCGGCTTCGAGCCCGGAGTCGCCGAGCTTGTCGACCATCGCCTGCATCACCCGGGATACGGGGTTGTGGGAGGCGAAGTCATGGCCGGCGAACAATGCGTCGAAGACCGGTTTGGTGATCAGATGCTGGGACAGCATGCTGATCGCGTCGTCTTCGGTGATCGAGTCGTTGAGGTTGTCGCGCAGACCTTGCAGGAACTGGGCGAATGCGTTCTTGATCTCGGTGTTCGCGCTGGCGAGGAGGGCGCGAATGCGGGTGATCTGGGAGGCGGCGATGTCGGCGACATCGGCGGCCCAGTCCTCCCAGTAGGCGCGGGTGCCGACCTTGTCGACGATCTTGGCGTAGATCGCTTCCTGCCATTCCGACAGGGAGAACAACGCCATCTGCTGCGCGAGGTGCCCACCGTCGGAGGAGCCGTCGGCCGCCCCGCTCGCCGGGTCGTCGGTGCTGGTGCCGTCGGTCGGGGTCTCGCCAGCGTCGGTGGTGGGGCCGATGTGTCCGCCGAGGAGCCGGTCGGTCCCTTGGCCGGTTTTGACGACGTCGTTGTTGGTGTTGAGGGCGATGGAGTTGACCATCGCGTTGAACCGGTCGTCGTGCGCCCGTAGGGCGTTGAGGACTTGCCAGACGACCTTGAAGCGGCGATTGTCCGACAGGGCTTGGGAGGGTGCGACGCCGGCGGGAACGGCGACGGGCAGGATGATGTAGCCGTAATCCTTGCCGGGGTTCAGGCGCATCACCCGCCCAACGGACTGCACCACATCCACCACCGAATTGCGGGGGTGCATGAACAGCACCGCATCCAAAGCTGGGACGTCGACACCTTCGGACAGGCAGCGGGCGTTCGACAGGATGCGACATTCCCCGTCGGGAACGGGGGCTTTGAGCCAGGCCAGTTCCTTGTTGCGCTCAAGGGCGTTGAAGGTGCCGTCGACATGGTGGACCTCGCAGCGCAGATCCCGGTTGGTGTCGTCGATCCGGTGCCCGTCGTTCTCGCCGGAGTCGAGCAGGTCTCGGTAGGCGTCGACCACCGACGGGAAGACGTCGGCGAGCTGGGTGGAGGCGGCGATGTCCTTGGCGAACGCCACCGCCCGGCGCATCGGCGCTTCCCCCGGGGTGAAGCCGGCGCCGTCCGGGGTTTGTCCGGCGCGTTTGGCGAGGCCGTTCCAACAGCCGATGATCCGGGAGGCGTCGTCGAGGCGCAGCTCCGAGTGGTCCCCGGCGAGTTGGTCCTGCAAGGGACCGGCCATCACCGATTCGTCCACGGTCAGGACGATGACCTTGTAGTCGGTGAGCAGGCCGCGGTCGACGGCCTCGCCGAAGGACAGGCGATGGAACTCCGGCCCGAAGAGGGTCTCGTCGTCCATCGAGTACAACTCGGCGGAGTGTTCGTCGGCCTTGTCCTTGACCTTGTCGTCGAAGATTCGCGGGGTCGCGGTCATGTACAGACGGCGTGCTGCCTTGAGGTAGTCGCCGTCGTGCACGCGCACGAAGTTCGACTCGTCCGCCCCGGCGGCGGTGGCGCCGGTGGTGCGGTGCGCCTCGTCGCAGATCACCAAGTCGAACGGATCGACCCCGTTCTTCTGGGCCTCGGCGACCACCGGCAGCGATTGGTAGGTGGTGAACACCACCGTCAGACCCTTGGCGCGTTTGCGGTGCTCCATCTCTGTGGCCAGCACTGCGGGGTCGGTGGTGACGGGGATGGCCACGTCGTGCACTGCGATGTCTTCGGCGGCGCGGGAGACCTTGGTATCGGAGCACACCGCGAACGCCCGCAGGTCCAGCTGGGTTTGCGCGGTCCACCCCCGCAAGGTTTGCGACAGCAGCGAGATGGACGGGACGGCGAACAGGATCCGGGCCGATCCGCCCTGCTCGGCGGCGGTGCGTTCGGCGATCTTCAATGCAGTGAAGGTCTTGCCGGTACCGCAGGCCATGACGAGCTTGCCGCGTTCGTTGCCGGCAGCAAAGCCCTTGAAGACCTTCTCGATGGCCTCGATCTGGTGCGGGCGCGGCTCGTGCCGGACGGCTTCGGCGAGGCTGACCTCGGGGATCCCGTCGGTGAAGTCCTCGATGTTCCACTCGATGGGGGACTCGGCGATCTCCGCCAGCCCGATGCGCTGCACTGGGGTCTGTTGGTCTTCGAGGGCGGCTTCGGCGTGTTTTCCCCACCGGTCGGTGGTGGAGATGATGATCCGGTTGGTGAACGGCCTCTTGCCCGAGGCGGTGAAGAACGAGTCGATATCACCCTTGCTCAACGTCGAGGTCGGTTCGTAGAACTTGCACTGGATCGCGGTGTACGCGCCGGTGTCGCGTTCGCGGGCGACCAGGTCGATGCCGGTGTCGGGTTTGCCGTCCCGGCCGGGCCAGTCGATCCAGCGCCATACCTGGTCGTACTGCTGGGAAAGCATCGGGTCGAGCTGGAAGTAGCGGACCATGAGCTGCTCGAAGCGGGTGCCGCGTTCGGAGTTCGACGGGGCCTTGCGGAACGCCTCGATCACCTCATGTACCGATGCCACAGTCTCCCCTTGTCCTCAGTCGATCCGGTCACCGGATTCGTCGTCCTGCTCGCGGGATGACGTTACCGAGCCTCACGTTAGGCCCGTCTCCTCGCTACCCCTTCCCGAGAGTAGGGGGCGCATTACCCGCATATCCCGCGTATCATGGAAAGTGTAGTGAGTTCCGAGGAGGACACATGCCGATCCCTAGCACGCGGCGCAATGCCAGCACCGGAGCGTATGTCCTACTCAGCGCCTGCACCGCACCGGAGCAAGACCTTGGGGGCACGAGGTCCGTGTCCACCCCGGCAACTACCGAGGTGCGCATACAGCTCTGCGATCACGTACCGGCAAGCGAGAATCCCGCTGACCGAGGTCTCGACCTGCCCGAGCCGGTGGCCGAAGCAGTGAGTTCTGCGCTGCGACATCTCGCCGATGCCTTATCAGGTATTGACACCCACCCCCGCGATGCCGAGGTTCAGGACAGTTGGGGGCCCGTGATCGACGTCGAGGAGGCCCAGACGCTCGAACGCGAGAACCTGCACCTGCAGGCCCGACAACGGCGAGAGCAGCTCACCGCCTCGTTCAGTCGCGCCGAGGTGGCCGAGATGCTCGACGTCTCGACGCAGACGATCTCGGACATGCGCGTGCAGAACCGGCTGATCGGTCTGAGGGACGGGCGGGAATGGCGGTTCCCTGCCTGGCAGTTCACCCCGGACGACGCCGAACCGGTCCTGCCGGACCTGGCGCGGCTCGTGCGCGAGTTTCCCGGCGGAGTGGTGAGCCTGTCGCGGTGGATGACCCGCCCGAATGCCGACTTCGACGGCCGCACCCCCCAGCAGGAGATGCTGCGTGATCGCGAGCATGTGTTCGCGGTGATCAATGCTCTGACGGCGGCTTGATGGCGCGTCCACTACCCAGTCCCGTCCGTCCGCTGCCCCGCGCAGATTTCCACTGGACCTGGGCTCCGGAGTCGACCGGTGCCCAGCGTCCCTGGTTCCGGGTATATCACCAGGCCTCCCACACTCCGGACGGGGTCACCTTCCGCTCCTACGGCCCGTTGCATCGCTTCGACCACCACACACCACCGTTTCGAGCCCCGGCGCTCGATCCCGCTGGACGTTCAGTGCTGTATGTGGGCGAAGATCTGGCGACCGCCGCATGCGAAGTGTTCGGCCAGGCCGGGGTCGCACCACTGTGCTCGCGGCGACGAATCAGCCAGGTCGTCCCGACCCGCGAGGTGCAGACCTATGCGATGGACACCCCCGGGGCGGCGATGGCGCTCGGGGCGTTGCCTGCCTTGGCCGACGCCGACCTGCCTCGCGAACGAACCCAGGAGTGGGCGCGGGCAATCTACGAGGATCAACCGGCCAGGGAGAAGATCGAGGGAATCCGGTACCGCACCGCCTACTACGGCGGCACCTCACTGGTGCTGTGGGACTGCCCCGAGGCGGTCGCCGTGGCACGAGACGCGGCCGGCCAACCTTTGGACCTGCCGCTCGTGCATGACGCCGTGCGCCTTCGACTGATGAAAGCGCTACTGCCCCTGAATATCCCGGTGACTCTGATCGCCGACACCAGCTGCCGAGAGTGCGTTGCTGATCCTCTCTGACTCCAAGGTGACGCTAACGACATACCCGGCTTTGTCCAGAAGCTCATATCATCACAACATGCCAACTGGGCCAGCACACGAACGCATTGTTAATGAGGTCGTCAATGGAGAGGTAGTCGCGCAGCAGGTGTTTCCGTGCCGGTGCATGCACGGTGAGGACCACCTAGCCGACGATTCGTCGTGGGGCGACGAGGACGACTCCCACCCCGAGTCCAGCTTCGCTGGCGCCGAGGAAATTTGGCTTTCTAGCGGGATGGATGAGGATTACGACTTCCGATCCACCAAGGACTGAGCGTCATATTCCCGGCTTGGACCGGGGTTTTCGAAGCCGTCGTCGCCCGTCAGGGAACGGCGGTTCCTTTTTCTCGCCTCGACTCTCCTTTCGGCGGGGCGCCGCAAGAGCCGATACCGGCCGTGACAGCGCAGAGGCGCGAGGTATGTCCAAGTGGGCTGGGACGTCCCACCGGAGTTCGTGTCACGGATGATGCCGGTGACGGGTTCAGGCGACAGCCCAGGTCAGCAGGTCGAGCAGACGCACGTCGGTCAGGGTCGCGATCCGGCGTACCTGCTCAGCTTCGGGATGCGCCAGGCGGCGGAGCAGCGGGAGGGCACCGCTGTCGAGGTTGGCGCACACGTCGTCGCGGATAGCTGCCCAGACCCTCTTTTTCCTGCCGCGGTTGGGTCTCGGGCAGCTGCGGCACGCGCATGAGGCCGGTAGAACGCCATGACCTTCGACTTGAGCTGATCTTGGCTACCCCTATGTGCCCCTGAGAAGTGGGAGATGAGCTCTTTCTCCTGAAGGTCGCTCTCGCTTCACCTGTTTGGTGTTGATACGTCCGTCCGTTACGGTGACCCCTGCGATCACGCGAGTTCCCCGGCAGGTGAGTGATTCCCTGACGGGTCGAAGGACGGTCCCCGGCTCCACGCCGGGGACCGTCGTCTTTTCAGCGATGAGATGCACCTGCAGCGGACATCGCGGTGGTTACTCTCGGCGCGTGGACGAGATGACGCGACCTATTGGGAATGCCACTGATAGCCGTCGGGGCGGGCGTTGGGCAGATGACATCTGCTGAGGACCGGGCGCCTCCAACGCGGACTGTCGATGCTCACTGAAGTACGGCGCCGTCTCGCCGACTCCGAGCCGGACCTTCACATCCCGACGACAACGGTCGACCGGGTTCTCGACGAGTATCTGGCCTCGTCCGAGCCCGTTCGGGACCGCGCTAGCGATCCGACGGATCGAGCCCATCCGGACGGCAATCGTCCTGCCGAGTAGCCGACCGACCTCGACCTCGGGTAGACGAAGATCGGGTGTTCAGTGCGCCAAGGCCGCAGGCTGCCGCGTCGAACGCCCTCGTCTGGCGGTGCGTGGCCCGCGCGGCCGCGGGGTGGGCGAGATACCGAGAAGTTCAAGGACAGCTTGCTCGTCAGCCGGAAGGTGACCATCGCGCCACTTGCGGACCTTGCGGTAAAGCCACTCCCCTACCGGTTCACCGTCGTCAGAGAGGTAGGTGCTCGGAACCTCGCCAGTACCGTGCTTTTCGCGGTAGGCAGCGATCTCGAGCAGCATCCGGCGATGCTTGCTATCGAAACCTGCGGGGCGAGGAGCCTTCCAGTCGAATCCGATCGCGTCGAGTTCGGCCTCACGATGCTTGGGCAGGATGCCGAGGACACGCGCGATGCGGTGCCGGTCCGCCCAGCGTCCGAGATGAAATCCGTCCTCGGCCACAGCATGCGGCTCCAGGTCCGGGGTGTTCGCATGTTCTCGGTAGCGACGCACCGCCAGTGACAACACGGTGGCGGGTCGGGGTGTTCGACGCGCATAGGGGGCGGTGCGATCCAGCTTTCGCATGGGTTCAGTATGCCCAGCGACGTTGGTGCTCACACCCGTTGAGTTGAGGGATGGGCCTGCCGCTTGTGCGCTGATGTGTGCTCAGTCGTGCCTGGCAGGTTCGTTGATCCGGCGCGCGCAGCGCACCACGATCTGCCAGAGCGTGTCGATGTCGACCTCCGCGAGGGGAAAACCCCGCATGGCGCCTTCGTGGTCCTGGCCGACGAAGCGGGCGAGTTCGGCGAAGCCCGGATGGGCTCGCACCGCCGTGTACTGGCGCCAGTTGCCGTAGGCCATCAGCTGGCCGGCCTTGTTGACCCACAACTGGATCGGGGCGAACCGCAAGCCGTACGGGTGAAGGAACACCCCGCCTTGCCCGAAGGTACCGAACCACAGGTCCTCGTGGGAGCCCAGTCGCTCGTCGAGCCCGTCGAGCAGCGCGAACAACCGCTCGGCGATGGCCCGTTCGGACGGAGACGCGATCGCGTCCAGGAAGGACTCCTTGGTCCAGCTGTCCTTCTGGTGTGCCGCTTGGGACTTGGCGTGGGCGATCTCCCCGCCGTAGGTGGACGGGACGAGGATCTCGATACTGCCGTGCCGGGCGTAGGCCAGCTGCAGTGCGGTGACGCGGACGTCGTCGCGGGTGATGCGGTTGAGGTACTCGACCATGCGACGCAGGTCGGCGTCGATCAGGTCGACCGCCAGGCACAGGTGGATCCGGCCGTCCTCGAGGTTGTGGTCGAGCCGCTCGCGGGCGGTGTCATCGAGCTCCTCCAGATCCGGGCCACCCTGGCGGGACCACTGCCGATGGAACGTCTCGGGGCCGGACTGCCAGATCGCGGCGGCGTAGTCGAGGACCTGACCGATGACCATGCGGCGGCGTTCGGAGTTTGATGCCAGCTTGCATTCGACCACGGTGATCTCCCCGGCCGGGTCGACGATGCACACATCGGCCGGACCGGCGGCAGTGGACAGCTCCCGTAGCGCCAGGGCGCCTTCGGGGACTCCGGGAACGTGCTCGGGTGACCCAGCGATGATGGTCTGCAGGTGATCCTCGTCCTTGTAGGCCGTCATCGCTGGCGACGACCAATTACCGCCGGTGCTGGTATCGCGGAGCAACAGCGGTCTGTCACCGACTCCTGCCATCGAGGCCTCCATCCTTGTGGCGATGCTTGAATGGACCGTATCCGATCACCCCGGTGCGCCCGGCTGAGTTCAGGTCCCGGTACGGATGTCGGTGGCAGGCCGTGGCCGGACGTCGTCGGGTAGCAGCGACGCGTGCAGGGTCCCGAGGGCGCGGCGACGGTCGATACCGCTGGGCCGCGAGCTCCGATCAGTTCAACGGTGCCGCTCCGAGCTCGCCCGGCGTGGGGAAAGGCGAGGCGAAGGTGTTCGGGTCGACAACGTCGTGGTCGTCGAAGGTGTCGATTGCGCTGCTCACGAGCGGTCTCCCTTGGTGATCCGATGGTTCCCGCGCACGGTAGCGAGGCGGCTATCCAGCGCTCTCTGTCGCCTGAGCCTGATCGCTCGAACTATCCATTTCCAGACCTGTCGCAACAGCTCTCTTCAGCCGAATATACCACCTAGCGGTAAACGTATCTCTAGGGCATTTTGCACTAGTAGTACACAATCCATACCTAGCGGCGTAACTTGTCTATCGCAGTCGCCACATCGAAAGGATGAAACATGTCCCCCATGCTCATTCAGCAGGACTCGGATCACAAGGCAACGCTGACCGTCAGCCGACAGAAGGCAGCAGAACTGCTCGGCACTTCGGATGCAAGCGTGCAATTCCTCCTCGAATCGGGCTACCTTCCCGATCTCGACGTCAGCAGGCTGCTCACCATGGCGAACTACCCCCTGCTGTACACCGACGGCGACTACCCGGTCCTGCAGCAGGCATTGGCGTCCGCAATCGAGCCGGAGCCCTATCTCAATCGCACCCAGATCGGTGAGAGCGTCAAGCACACCGACGCCGAATGCGTGCTCGCCAACCAGGGCGCATGGACCAATTTTCGTGACTCCGATGTCCTTGCCGCACGGTTCCTTCCGGTGACCCTCCGGAAGTTCACCGTCTCGGTGCTGCACGTCACGGGGATCCTTGGCTACAACGGCGACCGGACCGTCTATGACGCCACCCTAGCGGGCCGGGTACGGGAACTGGGAAAGCCGGAACTGAACTTCATCGACCCCAACCTCTCGCCCGCGGACCAGGAAATCGTCCGAACCCTGCTGACCTCACGCAGCACCTCGAACGTCCCCGGCCCGTGCGGGAAGCTCAAGACCCTCTGAACAGCGACGCATGACGACCTGTGGCCCCGAGGGAAACCTCGGGNCGGGGCCACAGGGGATTTCTGCGTCAGGCGACGGTGTACCGGGCCGCCCGGATCGGCGGAGGAGTGTCACCGTACGACCGGGACAGCATCTCGTGCCGCCACGACGTATCCGCCGGAATGTAGACGCCGTTGGCGCGGGAGTGGTGCGCCGGAATGCCGAGGGTGTCCGCGAGGCGGGCCCACTCGGCGAACGGGATGATGCCGTCCTTCGCGCGCCGCGCCTTCGGGATGGTGTTGCGCATGCCACCGTCCTTGTCCCGCAACACCGAGTAGTGCGTGCGGGTGCGGGCAAACAGCGCGGCCCGGATCCGGTACTGCACGTCGGCGACGTCGTTGAGGTCGGTGGGGCGGTCGGAGTGGCGCCGCCCTTGCCTTCCCGTTCGAACGTCGTCGGCCATGCGACCGACCGGCCCCTCGTTGTCCTTCGGCGGCTTCACCGACGGGGTGTTGATCGGCTCGCCCGACGCTGATTCTCGAACAGGTCTTCCTTGTGGGTGTCCTGCCGCTGGGCGCGCAGGTTCTGGATGCGCGAGTAGTTCATCCGCTCGAGCGGGGCGCGGGGCGCGTCGTAGGCGGTGTCCGACGTGCGGTCGCGCCGCAGCTCCGCCATCGACACCCCGGGCCGCAGTGCTGTGTCGCCGGTCGGTGCGGCCCCATACGCGTCGCCGAGGCTGTGCAGCGCCTCACCGATGTGCTCGCAGCGGCCACCGCTGCTGACTTCCCGCAGGTGCAGGCATCCAGTTTCCGCCGGCCTGCGGGAATGGGGACACTAGGTCAACGCCGGACTCATCGCGCCAGACGGTGGCCTGGCCGGAGACGGTCGCCTCGGGGTACCGGAAGCTGACCGACGGGGCGGCGCGGCCCGCGGCGACCTGATCGCGGACATCGCGCGTCGGCGGCAGTTCGCGATGCCACCGCTGGCGAGGCTGTCACGGTCTTGCTCGAGGAGCCGGCGCGCTTCATCACCGCGACTTGCGCTGTCTCTGAGTATTCAGGCGGCGATGTCCTGCCGGATGTTGTCGAGTACATGCGACAACGCGCTGGGCGGGATCCGGTAGGTGTTGTATCGGCGGACGCTGCGGGCAGCGCGGTCGGCGGCTTCGTTGTGCAGATCCCCGTCGTGTCCTTTCACCCATTCGAAGCTGACCCTGCGATCGGTGATGGCCCGGACGATGCGCTTCGCGACGTAGTTGATGTAGAGATCGGTGCGGTAGTCGCCGTGCCGAGGTCGATTGTTGATCTCGTCGATGTCCATGTTCAGAAGTTCGATGGCGTTGAGGCTGTCGGTGCGGATCGTCAAGCGTTGCAGCGGATAGGTCTGCACGGCCAGTTCGATTGCCAGCAGCTCGGCGACCAACGGGTCGTTCGGTGCTTCAGCGTCGAAGTGCGCGTGGACCTCCCCGTTCCTGGTGACCACACCCATTCCGCATCCCGGGTGGTTGCTCGAGACCGATCCATCGGTGTAGATGACGAGATGTTCGCGACGCGCCCGTTCGATCTCTTGGATGTGCGCGATTGCGAGGTCGCTTCGCCACTGGTCGGCCACAGTGGCCGACCGCTCGTAGGCGGGAATCAAACGAGAACCGAGGGCGTCATACAGGTTCGTTGCGAAGGTCGCGAGAGGAAACGATTCGCTCTCGGCGCGAAGGTGGCGGCGGACGAACGCGTCGCCGATATATACCAAGACGTCCCGATGGTGGGCCTCGGCGTGGGAGTAGATCTCGGCGAATGCGTTCAAGATCTCCAACGCCGCGGTGTCGGATGTCGAACTGCGCGTGTCGGCGTAGAAGTGGGCAACAGGAGTGTCGGCGTCGAGAATGAGGGCGACGATCAGTCGGTGGCAGGCACCATCTGGATCATGACGGTCGACGACACGGACCGCTGCCGTCAGCGCATCGGCCGGCGTCTTGGTCAGGGGACTGTTGCGGATCTGCAGGGGTGTCGGGGCATTCATCATCGTTCCTTTCAGCTTGCGGACTTTGTGGTGAGGTGACGGTAGAAGGCATCGTGTGGCCGTGCGGCACCAGGAACCGCACGGTGTCCGTGCTGCGGTGTAGCGCACGGCTGTTCGCGCCCCCAAGGTCTGCCAGAATCCGGCTTCCTACAGTGGCAAGGCACGACCGGTCCGTCCGCACTACGCGGAAATCATGTGGGGAGCTGCGATGACTGCACCAACTGCCACGGTGAGCTACACGGAAGAAAGCCGCCGCCTGTTTCTTCGGTCCGTGGCCAACAAAGTCGATGAAGTGGCCAATGCTGCCAGCGCTGGACCCTGGCTGCTGTCACAGACCATCAACGATGCGATCCAGGTCCGACCAGCTCCAGACCACTCGGAACGACACCTGTGCGGGTTGATCGATCCGAATGACGCACGCGCCGCGGTAGCCGCAGATCCGGAAAACCTGCGCTCGTTGGCCAATGTCATGCGCGAAGCTGCAACGAACACGACAACGCCATCCGTCATCATCGATGCGCTCTGCGATGTAGCCCAACGGTGGGACACCGCGATGTTGCTGCGATGCTCTGGCGTCCTCCAAGTCGTACCCGACCACGCCGCCACCGCACCCTCGAACGGCACCTCGCGCACGTCTACCCCAGCCGGCGCTGAGCGCAGAACTCATGCTGGAGAGACAACAGAACCAGCAACACCGCCGCAGAAAGACAAGGCAGATTCCGGCCCTGCGTCGGCAAGTTCAGCCGGATCGACCGCCGAGATGTCTTCTGCCGACAGCGTCTGGACCTGATCGTTATGCCGCCGCGCGCACGCTCTCGCCGAAGCACCCGCACGAAGTCACCACGAAGCGCTGCATCCGCTCGACTTGATATGCCGGCCGCTGGCCCGGGTGAGCGGATCTGGGTGCTTGAAGACGTTCCCTTCCGGTGTACACCTCCGGGTTCCCGCTACTACCGGGGCATTCGCGCGTACGCCTATGTCGGGCGACAGCTGCCGGCTCATCTGGGGATGTTCGCGTCGAAGGCGTACAGCTATGCACGGTGGACCGAAGATGAACTCAACGGGGTACGGAGCCGGGGTGCTCAGGCCGCGCCGAAGACGCCGCGCCCTCTCCAGATCGAGGGCGCTAGAGGTATTGCCTCCGCGTACAAGAGCGGATGGCGCGGAATCCTCGTCAGCGACGACATGGGGGTGGGTAAGACCGGCACGGCAGTGCTCGGAGCGAAAGCGATCTGCCACCTCGGAGGTGGCAACACCATCTTGGTCACGGTCGACCGGCCGGCCCGCATCACGATCCCCGCCTGGCGGGACGCGATCGCCGCCTACGGCGGTGACGGTGGGTTCCGTTGGCTGATCATGTCGTCCGACCAGCTCAAGAAGCTGCTCGGACCCAATGGCCAGTCGCGCATCCACTTCGACGTCGTGATCAACGACGAAGCGCACCAGTTTCGGCACATCACATCCGATCGCACCCGGTACATGCGGCGGATCAACAAACTGTCGGCGCCACCGCGCAAGGCACCATTCGTCATCTCGCTGACGGCCACCCCAGGCCACCACCCCGGCGAATACACCTACCTGTCGTCTCTACTCGCGCAAATCCACGGAGAGGCACCTGCCGCGTGGGCTGATCTCGGGGCACGGCTCGTCGAGATCGGATTGCCACTAGAGCCAGGATGGGACAAGGGCAAATGGCAGTGGAATGCGGAGGCCAAGCAGTTCCCAGCACTACAGACCAAAGCAGTGACGGTTGTGCGGGAGTGGATGGAAAATACTGATCCGCCCGTGATCCTGCACCGCGACGCACCCTGGGGGCCGGCCCCCATCGATGGGTTGCCGGTCGACTTCACGGCCGAGCAGTGGGCGTCTTACAACCAGGACTGGGCAGAATTCCGAGCGGAGATGCGGCTGGCCCGCACCGGCAGGGATACCGCCCGCGGACGTGCAGCGCTCATCAGGTTCCGACAGAAAGCCAGTTTGCTTCGTGCGCCGCAGACCGCCGAGTTGGTCGCTGCGACTGTCGAGCGTGGCTATCAAGTGCTCGTCGCCACGGAACTGACCACCACCGCCGCCGAGCCAGTTGCGGAGCTCCTCGAAGCTCAAGGCATTGGAGTCTCGCGGATCTTCGGTGGCGGTGACCTCGAGAACGAGCGATTGCGTTTCCAGCGGGGCCAGAACCCTGTTGTCGTGTTCAATACGGCATCGGCCATCAACCTGCAGGCCTCAGAGATGTTCACCGACGGCACCTACGCGTCGTCTACACCGCGAGTCGGGTTCTTCCACCAACCTCGTTACTCGGGCATCGCTGCCCGCCAGACGATCGGCCGGGCGCATCGGGACGGGCAGGTGTGTCCCTGGTCGCTGATCTACGCGGCAGGGACTGTCGAAGAGTCGGCAGCTCGAACGATGATCGATCGTCTCTTGGTTACAGCTACCAGCGTCGATGGTGACATCAGTGCTTTGGAGGCGATCGCGAAGTTGTTCGACGCGGACTGGTTGCCGGCCTCAGCGCTCGAAGAGTGAGCACCCAAGGCGTGCGATTTTTGTCCGATTTCGCTTGACCGGTTCGCGCTGTGAACTATCATGTGGACTGTCGCTTCTCCACGAGCGAGAGTGACACCCCCAAAACGCGGGCGCTGACCAGAAGCCCTACGGCGCCTAGGTTGCCCCGCGTCTTGTCCCTGTGGTTGGGACTAGTTGATTCTCCGATAAGTGTGATGGCCCGCTCCGGCGGGCCATCCGCATCTCTACCGCCTCCGCAGCACCCACCATCGACAGAACGAGCCTTCTCACAATGGTGCGAACCATCCACCACGAGGAGGCGTCTGCTCTATGTGTAAGGCCAAACCGGGTCGCCGCTGCCCCAAATGCCGGGCGTCTGCTCTGACGGCGCAACAGGCCACGGTCCGCCGTCTGCACGCCAAGCTACAGACCCTCAAGCCCGGAACTTCGGCACACAGCCAACTGCTGCAAGAACGAGACCTCGCTGCCCGGGAACTGATCATGCGGCAGGCTGATCTTGACTCCACCGAAGAAGCCCGCGCGGACCTCGCCGCTGAAATCGAACGACGGCTCGCTACCAACCCCCGCGACAAGGAACTTCCTCGCCTGTCCAAACGCCTGATCGAAGGGCGGCTGATGGAGGCCTATCGCCGCGATCAAGTCGCCGCAATGCCCCCACGCCCAACCCACCCCGCCGCACTCACCGCATACAAGGAACTCGGCGACGCCCGATACGACATGGCCCGCTGCCGACTGCGCATGGACATGAACGGGGGAAACCAACGGGAATGGGAGTACTGGTCGCGTCGACACTACGAAGCTGCGGAGAACGCAAACATCGCCGCCGCTCGACTGCAGGTGATCGAAGAATCGGGCGACGCACACGCCTGGAATGCACTCAGCGACTCGGAGCGCAGCGCAGCCCGAGTACAGGCCGCCCAGGACGAGACCTTCTCCACTCCGGCCGCACCTCGCCCACTCGAGGACGTCCTCCAGGACTATGCCGACCGTCAGGAAGGATTCGTGCCGATTCCAGATGCGCTCGCCGAAGCGGCCCACCCGCCGTACCCACCGGCGGCCTCATTGATGAAAAACGACCGGCCCACCACTGCAGCTGGTGTGGACGACACACCCGACACCAACAAAGGGACTGGACCGTCCGCATCTCGTGACACGACCCGAGAACCAGCATCTCCGCGCAACCCCGAACCAGGACCCCGCGCCATCGCAGCACAGAAGAAACGCCGCAACCAGCGGCGACGCAGCGCTCGACAACTCATGTCGCAGATCCGGTCCACATCCAGCCGTCTCAACCCGGATAGGTTTGCGAGCAAATCCGGATACAACACATCCGCCGGCGGCGCCCCGAACGGTGACTCGTTGGACTTCACCGGCATGCTGTTGCTGATGGAATTACTGCCGACCAAGTGAAGGAGAACTCGTGCTCTTGCGTAGATCGGCCCCGGCAATCGCGATCCTCGGCGCCGCCGCGGTCGCCTTGTCCGCATGCGGGGGAACCAACGACGATGCCCCCGCGGACACCACCGCGACGACGACATCCGCCGCAGCCGAAAACGATGGCACGAGCCTCCCCGCACCAGTCGCTGACTTGGCGGCACTGACCACCACGCTCGCTTCCGATCCGTGCGATTCGCAGCTGACCGAGCCGGTGATCGGCATCATCACGTACCAGTACCGGGCCCTCGGATTCTCCGCAGACGACATCTCTGTCGACACTGCGACGGGAACCGGCCCCGGCACGATGACCAACTGCACTTTCACGATCGACGCCGGCGCGGCGGAGTGGACCGTGCCCACGGTCTCTATCGCCACACTGCCCGCTGCGGACAACGCCCTTTCCACAGCTCAGGACGGGGGCAAGATCGCGCCTATCGAACCCGCCCCCGCGGGACTGGATATCCGGCCGCCCTGCAGTGAGAACGACCCGCTCAACCCCACCCCGTGCAGGTACACCCGGATCGCGTACGACCAGGTTGGACTGTCGGTCGAGGAAGAAATCGCAGGTACCGGCAAGACCTTCCTCGACACCACCGGCAAAGGCCGCGAACTGCCGGACTCCGGGTACCGCACGGTCGAGCCTGTCGACGCGTTCGGAATCAGGAAACTTCCGAGCACGGAAGTTGTCGGCGATGACTGGGTGATGCTCGCGCGCATGGCGCCCCGGAACATGTCGCTGTCCCAGCAGCCGGTCGATGGCTACGTGATCACCGCTGCGACCCCGGCCGGAGCAGATCCTGCTGAGGACGACAACGCAGAAGAGCTTACGGACGCAATCAACAGCTACCTCAACGAGAACACTCCGGAGTTTTAACTGCCGCGCGACCGAACCGCTGTCGTCACACTGTCCGGGAACGGAAAGGAGGCGGCCGATGCAACTCGTGCTCGGCATCATTGCCGCGTTGATCACGATCTCGCTGGTGCGCTCTGCCTGGGCAGCTGGCGCGGCGCGTTCGCTGTTGTACGTGCCGGCTGCGTTCATCCCGATGGGATTTACCTATCTCGGATGGAACGACACCGACGGTGGGATGTGGGTGGCATGGCCGTACTACGTAGTGGCCACGGTGGTGTTGGCACGCCAGCTCGTGCTGGTGTCGCGGCGACTGCCACACCGAGGTCACAACACCGCGGTCGCGTCGTGGGCCGAACCCGCGACGAGCATGGTCGCGTAACCGACTGGACATAGGCAAGGGCGCCCGGCAGTGAAGATCTCCAGGAAACAAGATCCTCGACTGCCGGGCGCCCCGGCTACGACTGACTCGTCGACGTGTTACTTCTCGGTGAGCCCGAGCTCTTCAGAGAGCATCGGCCAGGACCGGTAGAAGGCGTCCTGCCAGTAACCCCACGAGTGGGTACCGCCAGGTTGCAGGTCGAACGTGGCCGGGATATCCAGCTCGTTCAGGCGCTTCTGAAGGTTAGTGGTGCACCAATGCACCGCTCCCTCGATCACACCACCCACGACAACCTGATTGGCCAACGCCAGCGCCTGCTCCTCGGTGGTGGCGTCGGGATCGACAATCGTGAACTCGCTCCCGAGCACCTCATGCGGACCGGGAAGCCCCGTGGCGTCGGAGATGAACAGCGGGGTCCCGCGCAGACCTTCGGCGTTGATGACCGGGTCGTTCTCCCGCCACAGCGGATCGTCATCCTCGCCGTACATGTTGCGGATGTCGCCGCCGCCGTAGGTCTCGACAACGAGCTTCATGAACTCCTTACCGATCGGATCCGAGGTCTGCGCACAGCCGCTGTAGCCGGCCACCGCGGAGTAGAACCCGGGCTTGGCAATCGCATACTGCAAAACGGCGGTGGCAGTCATGGAGTTCGCAGCGATCGCCTGCACACCGTTGGTTCCCAAGGCCGCATCCACCAGCGGCGGAAGCTCCTCGAGGAAGAACGTCTGCCACTTGTTGCGACCCAGCGCCGGATCGTCGTTCTTCCAGTCGGTGTAGTAGGCGAACGGGCCACCGACCGGCATCACCACGTTCACATCCTGGGTGGCGAGGAAGTCGCCGACGTTGGTGTTCGCCCACCACGTGGCCCGGTCGACGCCGCCGCCGGCACCGTTGATCAGATACAGCACGGGCCGCGGCTCGGATGCATCGTTGGGTCGTTGGACGTAGACGGTGATGTCCTTGTCCATAGCTGCCGAGTACACCTTCAGCGTCAGCTTCTGGCCGTCGATCTCTTGCGAGACGATCTTCGATCCGTTCGGTGCCACCGGGTCAGCCAACAGAGACTGCGACGCCACGATCGGATCCGTCGATGTGTTCTCTTCGGCGATCGCCGCGCCGCTTCCAACTGTTCCCGTCAGCGCTACGGCAATTGCCCCTGCGATTGCCATCGATGTGGCCCTGCGGACCGATCTCCGACTCACGTCAACCCTCTCCATTCTTGCCCCCCGGGGGCGCCCCTCGACCTTTCAGCACAACCTCAAGACACGCGGACGTTACTGGATGGTCAGATCGCGACCAAGCACCGAGCGGGTGTTTTCCGCAGGTGCTGCACTCTTGTGATCAAGCCATCGCAAGCGCTTCCACCGTGTCACCTAGTTGAACCGTACCGTTCTCGTCTGCCATCTCACGTGCCACCTCTCTCGCGCGGTCCTGCACTCCCGGCATCAACACCGTGCGCAGAGCCTGGTGAAGACGCCCGCGGCTAATCTTCCGAAACGGAAACGCGACACCAATACCCAGCTTCTCGACCTGGCGCCCCCACAACGGTTGGTCACCGCCAACGAACGTCAAGACCGCAGGAATGCCTGCGCGGGCAACATCGTGCGTGGTTCCGGAACCTCCGTGGTGCACTGCGGCGCGACATTGAGGCAAGACCTGCGAGTAATTGACGGAGCGAGCTACGAAAACACGCTTGTCCTCGCTCACTCCGAGCGGAAGATCTGTCCACCCGGCGCCCACGAGCGCGCGGACCCCTAGATCCGTCGACACTCCCTCGATTAGGTCGAGTAGACCCGCAGGATCCGGAACCGACATGCTGCCGAACCCGAAGAAGACAGGCCGATCACCGTCGGCCAGCCAGGACTCGAGGTCGTCGTCGATCGTTGTATCGCCCCACGTCGCGGGCATGCCTGCGATCGAACAGTAGTCCGGCCAGTCGCTTGGCTTGGGGAACAAGGTGGGGCTTGTCAACAGCACGTGAGGAGTTCGATTCGACCGCATTCGCGCGAAGGTGTTCGGTACAGAATCCGACAGTCCGAGTCGGCGCCGGATCCCACGGATGGCACTGCGGTTGGAGAACGTATGGACCTGCTCGAAAACGCTGTAAGCAGGGCGACGCAACACCGTTGGCACATTGAACTCACCCATGAAGGACGGGTGGAATTCACTGGAACGCTCGAGGGGGTACGGCAGATTCGCAACCAAGGGTTGGCCGCCCCATTCTGTGATCGACTGAGCGCGCACCAACGTCATCGGACTTGAGACAACTACGTCCGCGCCGCTGCAACCGGCGATGAGTGCTTCGTCGATGGCAGAGCCATATCCTGCCTCGAAGCGCGCCATCTCGACCCCGAATTTCACGAGGCTGCGTGACGCCATGAACTCACGAAGAATCCTGGTGAGATCAGCAGGTATTTCGCACGTTTCGAACCCAGCAGCCTGTGCGCGGGCGACGTTCACGGTGTTCGTCGTCAACACAACTTGGTGTCCTCGGCTACGGAACTCCTCCGCCGCAGCAAGATTCGGTTCGAAGTCCCCCCGGGAGCCCAGGGACAGGACAGCAATCCTCACGATGTCGCTCCTTCCGGGCTTCCACGCCCATTTCAGATCGAATAATCAAAATCGACGAGCAATGCCCGCGCGGTTCAGAAGTGTCGAAGATCCGTCCACATCTGGGCCCACGAGTCCTTCGGGCCTGAGCACAACCACACAGGGATCGGCCTGTCGAACATGTTCGTCATGCCGCCGGTATCGACTGAGGTCAGAAGCTGCACCTCCGTGAAGTACTGCTCGAGGTAGTCAGCATCGGAATCGATGAACAGCACCGTGTCCGTACCTTCAGGCGGGGGACCGAAGTCCCACGCACCCCGATGTGTGCTGTACGACTCCGGCAGTCCTCGTTCAGGGCCGTAACGGTCCACTACAGCAGCGTCCCAGTACCAGTGAGTCACTACGACTGCCCCTTCGCGGGTTTCGGGTGGCAAATCACCGAACGCGTCCGCGACTGTGTCTGTCCACTCCGGCAGTCCGAGCATCAACAAGGACATCGGCTTCGCCGGGGTCGGCCAGGAGGTAGGAAGGATCGGCAGCCATGTCAGCGCCACCAGCGCAGACACTGCAATAGCCGACCGGTGAAACGCCCAGCGTATCCAGCGGCTAGGGGTGTGCCTCTGCAACTCGACAGCTCCCGCTGCCCAGCACACGACGAAGAGACCCGGTAGATAGGTGTGTCGGCCACCGACCACTTGGAAGAGCACAGCCAGTTCGACGAACGCCAACCCGAGAAACCGGTATGCGCGCAGTTGCGGAGATCGCAGCAGTCGCCACGCGCCGTAGATCAACAGTGCCGCACCGAACACGAGTCCTGCGCTAGCAAGTACCAGGGGAAGAAACACCAATCGGTAGTCGAGGAAATCCTCGTTCGGGATGGCCTGCGCTGTCGATATTTGCGGCCAGCCATGCGTTGCCTGCCAGATCAAAGCTGGAATGGTGATGACAGCGGTGAGCGCAGCGGCGGCCCACAGCATCGGTCGGCGGAGCAGGTCGCGCGGACCGTCGGCAAGGACGCTGATTCCAACCGCTAGCCACAGTGCCACGATCAGCCACTTGTTCTGCAGAGCGAGCGCGGTCACGGCTCCGATTGCAAGCAGTAATTTGTCGTCCCGAGTGCGTGTCCATCGCACCAGCAGCCACGTCACCACGGTCCACATGAGCATGTCGACGGTGGCAGTGTTGAGCGTGTGGCTGAACGTCACTGATGACATGGCGTACGCCGCGCCGGTCCATGCCTGGGCTTGCCGCAGGCCACCGAGTTCACGTGCGGTCAGCGCAGCGACGACCACTCCCACGGCCACCACGATGGCCATAGGGAAGCGCAGAGCGACGAGCGAATCGGGGACCGCGGTGTCCATGAGGAGCGCGAGCAGCGGAACCAACGGCCCCTGATCTGCATAGCCCCAGTCCAGGTTTCGACCAGCAACTAAGAAATAGAGTTCATCCCCGAAATAGCCGACGCGGCTACTGGTCGCCACGAGGACCACCGCGGCGAGCGCGGCGATGGAGTAGACGGGCTTACGCGCGAGAGAGGGCAGTTCGGGTCCGGGTACCTCCTGTAAGACGGTGTCGTGCTTCTCTGATGCCGGGCTGTTATCCCGGACTTCCGGTGTCGATGTCATCGTGTCTCTTCGTGTCAGGTGGTGGGAACCTGCGCGCTCGGCGCAGGGCCCGGCCACCGTCAGTTCGGGATAACCGGATGAACCAACGGTGGCCGGGCAATGAGCTGTCGGCGTTAGACGAGTTGCTCCCTGCGGACCTGGCTGGCTGCACGCAGATCGTTGATCTTGCTTTCGATGCGCGTGCGTAGCGCGGGGTTGCTTACACCGAGTCCGGGCTCGGGAGCGAGTCCGAGCACTCCCACCTTGCCGACGTGGTCATTTTGTTGGACCAACCGTGCGGCCTCCGCAGCTTCGGTCAGCGGGTAGGTGCGGGAGACCAATGGGAGGAGCGCACCCTGACTGAACAGGCGTGTGCATTCGGCCATTTCTTGGTAGTTGACGCCGTGGCTACCGATGATCCGTTTGAGGTTCATCCACAGGTAGCGGTTGTCGTACTCATGGTGGTAGCCGGTGCTTGATCCGCAGGTGACAACGATCCCGCCGCGGCGCACGACAAACACCGACGTGGCGAAGGTCTCCCGTCCTACGTAATCGAATACCACGTGGGGATCTTCGCCGAACGCTCCGCGGATGAGCTTGCCGATCTGTTTGCCGGTTGCAATGGAACGTTCGGTGAAGGGCAGGTCCGGATCGACGTGAAGGTGCTGGCGGTTGATGACAAGGTCGCACCCGAGCTGGCGGGCCAATTCGACCTTGTCTTCTGAGCCGACAATGCCCACGGGGATGCCGCCACCGTTCTTGACGAGTTGTGTCGCGAACGCCCCGAGCCCACCAGTCGCACCCCAGATCATGACGATGTCACCCTGCTTGATTCGGGCGCCGTGCTCTCCGACGAGCATGCGATAGGCCGTGCCGCCGCAGAGCGAGAAGCTGGCTGATTCCTCCCAGGTCAGATGGGCCGGCTTCGGCAGGATTTGAGAGGCGCGGGCAACTGCATAGTGTCCCAGCGCGCCGAAGTTCGTTTCGTAACCCCAGGCCAGCATGCCGGTCCCCATCATGCCGTCCTGGTGTGTCGCCGGGTCCTGGTCGTCGACGTATACCGGGCTCACCACCACATGGTCGCCGACTTTCCATCGGCGCACTCCGCTGCCCACCCGGACGATGACACCTGAGGCATCGGAGCCGATGACCTGGTAGTCACGGTCGTGGCGAGTGGTGTAGCCGCCCTGTCGCGCGAACCTGGACAACATGTCGAACGTCGAGACCGGCTCGAACATTGCCGACCAGACCGTATTGAAGTTGATGGCACTGGCCATCACGGCCACGAGCACCTCGTCAGGTGCGAGCTCTGGCATTGGCACAGTCCCGACATGAATCGACTTGCGAACGTCTTTGTCTGCGACTCCCTGGAACATGCCGGCGTCTGCGCGACGCAGATGAGCTGCCATGTACTCGGTCGGAACTGGTTCGGCCATCAGCTGCTCTGCTGATGCACCCGAAATAACTGCTTGGGCAAGGGTATCCATGTGACTCTCCGATGGTGTGATGATGTCCGCTCGGTGAGAGCGGCTGATGGGGGCCGGTCGCGGGCGCGGGTAGGCGTTAGTGACCGGGTGGGGTGCAGGTGGAGCGCAGTTATGTCCGCTCGTCGAGGAACGTGAGGATGGGGCTGAACACGTCCAGTGCTGCTCCCCGGCCGATGATGGCGTCGAGATGGCCATAGCCGGGGACCTCAACGTATTTCACGTCCAGCTCGGGGTTCCTCGTCGTCAGAACGTCGTAGCAGAGCTTGTTGGAGTCAAACCACGCCTCGTTTCGACTGCCGGACAGGAGAAGCAAGGGCGTGTCGATTCGGTGCGCGTGTTCGAGTGCGTTCTCGGGAAGTACCCGGTACCGGTCGTCGTAGTCGTTCCAGCGCATGACGGCGTGGGCCAGTTCGACGCGCCGCAGGTGGGGTGTAATCCACGTCGGCGCAGGTCCAAGCAGATCCGCCAACCTGTCATGGGTTCGTGGGTCGAGATTGTCGTGAACGAACAGGGAGCCGCCCAGTCCCCAGTTTCCGTGCAACATTGCACATGTGGGATCAGAGCAGGGGCTGCGTCGTGACATCCATGCGAACACGGGGGTGTACTTCGACCACAATCCGACCTTGCGGAAATCGCTGGGGATCTTGTCGATGCGGGTGCGCAAGAGTTCGGTTCCGAATGTTGCACGGAGCCTGGCTGAGCCACTGAGTTTGGGAGTCAGGAACACTCCGTGTGCGACGACACCGCTGAGTCCGGGAACCAGGCCGGCTGTCATGCTCAGTGAGAGAGTAAGTGCTCCGATGCAATGTGCGACGACGAAGAGTTTCTGTCCCCCGATGCGTGTGCGGATGGTGTCGACAGCGGCAGGGATGTCGTACAGGGCGACGTCGTCGTAGCTGAACTGGGGGCCGTTTTCGTTGTAGGGCAGACGGGAGCTTCCTCTCCAATCCAGTAGCCACGGTTCGTAGCCTGTGTCGAGAAGGACATCGACCAGGTTGCGTATCCCCGGAACAGTGAACATCTCTGATGACGCTCCGTGCCCGTGCAGCAAGAGCACTGCAGGGCGGGCGTCGTTGTCGATGGTCACTCTGCGTAGCTCCAGTAGGGTCCCGTCGCCCGCACGCAGCGGGATTTCTTCGACCTGGGCGGCGACGTGCGGAGGGTGCAGGGGGGTGAGGGTCATCAGCGTTGCTCCTTGCTGGTGGCGCCGCGGCGCAGGTCGAACAGGTCCGTTACAACCCGCAACTGGGGTTCGAGGAGTCCGCGACCAACTTGGAAGTTGAACCACGCCAGCCAGATCAGCTTGGCTCGTCGTTGGTCTCGGTCACTCAATCTGCGGTTGACACGCAAGCCGTCTATCTGATCGGGAAGGTAGGTATCAACGGGTACGGCAACCTCGCCGACGAACGCGGCCGGCTCATCGGCGCGGCCGACCTCGACCGTGAGCGTGCGAGTCTGCCGGAGCAGGTCTCGATGTGCTCGTGCGAACTTCGTTCCTTCGAACCACCACTGTTGTCCGTCCATGTCCCGCATGAGGAGGCGGTACCGCATCAGGGGGTGTCGCAGGTCGTTGCGCAGGGGGATCCCATCGTCCGGCCGGATCCACATCGACCCTGATTCGATCGTGAGGGGTTTCGGATGGAGCGCTATACAGGTCAGCTGTCCATTGACGTCGATTCGGCGCTCAGTAATCAACTGGTACATGCTGTCGATCGACAACTGGAGGGCGAGTGCGCATTCGTGGTCACCCGTTCCCTCTGGCGCGGTAACGCAACCCCGTAGAGTTTCGGAAAACGACAGGTAGGGGCCGTCGTCCGAGTGAGGTAGACGAGCGAGTCCGGTAGCGGCTAACTGCTCAAATGTTCTTCGTTGTGCGGTCCCGTCGTAGGGGGTGGGAGCTGGCAGTCCGTGCTTGTTGATAAATGCCATGGTTCGCTCACACAGCGCTGCCGGTGCGGTGAGCTGTGCTTGGCATAGCTGTGCTGCAGTCGGCGATTCCAGCATGCGGGCAAGAAACTCCAGTTCAGGGACTGGTTCTTTCCGAATGCGGGCAACAGTGTCCGTTTTCCAGTCCTCCCAGTGCTGAATCCGGGGGGCCATCCCGGCAATAGACATGTCTCGCATGACCTCGTCGAAGCTCCGCGGGATGCCGGTGAGGTGATAGTTGTAGCCCCACGCATTCGGCTCGCACGCGATCGCGGTAGCGACACGACTGACCCAGTCCACTGCGGCGACATTGAGGTACCGGAACGCCGGCATGGTGCCAAAGCGGGAGTGAGTCGCTACGAATGCACTGGAGAAATCGTGCCGATTGTGAGCGCCAGAGTCGGGGTGTCCCCCGATCCCGGCAGGACGAAGGATCGTGACTACCAGTCCGTGTTCGCGAGCTCGACGGAGGACCGCTTCGGCTGCCCACTTCGTTTGGTCATAGCCGGCGGCAAGCCGATCGATGTGTGCGACGGGGTCGTCCTCCCCCATCCTTGTGACGCCGAGTTCGTTGAATACCGCGACCGACGAGATGTGGTGGAGGGGCTTGACTTGGCCTGTCATGGCCAGTTCAGCCAGAGTGAGTGGCCCCATCACGTTGCTCTGACGAAGGGATGAGTAGCCGCGCAGGAAGTCCACTGCGGCGCCGACATTGACGATGGAGTCGACTTCCTCAGCCAGGCTCTCCCAGCGGGTTGGTGATAACCCCAGCTGCGGTAGTCGGAAGTCGCCGGGCAATGCCGTGATCCGGCGAGCGACTTCGCGCGACCAGGGAAGGTGGAACTTCCTCAAACTGTCAGCGATCCGCCCCAGTGCTTGGTCTTCATCATCTGCCCTCACCAGGCAAACCACGTGTGCGTCGCTATGCCGCAACAGGTCCAACAACATATGGCTTCCGAGGAACCCCGTGACGCCGGTGAGGAGGATGCGCTTCGGTTTGGCGCCGTTCGGTGGGCCGACGAACGGCAGGCTATCGGCGCGAGCAACATCGCTGATGAGCTGCCGCAGGGTGTCGTCGACCTCACGGTCACCTGCATCGGCCGACAGCGCTGGGACTGCCGGGGTAGGAGACGGGGACGCAGCTGGCACGGTTCTGCCGTTGTTGCGAAGCCACTGGCGTGCCAACTGACGAGGTCGAGCGTCGGCGAACACATCGTCGAGTTCAAGGCGGATGCCATGCTCGCGTTGCAGCGCCGCTACGAGTTCGACCGCTGCAACCGAGGTCGCTCCCCCATCGAAGAAATCACTGTCCGCTCCGATCGGTGTTGCCAGAAACCGGTTGGCCGTAAAAGTGATGGTGTCGGTGAGTTGATCGACCTCCCATTCCTGCAGATCACCACCGCGACGCTCTGACCCGCGTGGGCTTTCACCGAGACCGGCCAGGAGCTGGGCAATGCTCTTCGTGCTGGTGGATCTACCTTCGATCAGTTCGGCCGATCGCCGCTGTCGGCGCGGCACGGCAAGATCCGCCCTGTTCAAACGTCCCATGTTGTTCCTTCCAGATGTCGTAGTCACCGCTGCTCCCAAGACCTGAAGCTTCGGAGCTGTTCGGGGGTGGCGATCGCGCTCAGTTCGGAGGCGTCGACGTCACCGCCCCCCAGCGCGGCGAGAATCTTGCGGGCAGGCACATTGCGCTCCGTGGCCTGCGCGGACAGCTCGACAGTCGCGCACTCGAGCTGCTGCGCACGATCAGCGAGCCAGGCCAGCACCCGTTCTTCCACGCCGCGGCCCAGGGCACGACAGCTGAGATGCCAACCATCGACCCGCAAGGTCCTGTCCTGCACTCGGATTGCCAGCAGCCCGATCAGTCCGTAATCACCGAAGCGGTCACTCGCAGATGCAGTCCATACCTCTCCATCCCGACGCCAGTTCGCAAGCTCGGTGTCTTGCACCTTCCGAAGGGCGAATTGGTTGGTACGGCGAATCAACTGAGCGGCCCGCACCTCGGTGTCCGCTGACAACGGCTCAATGCGAACATCAAGCTGCAGGCGGTCAAGGAACTCAGCGAACTCCGTCTGGGCGCGCACTGCATCGCGTTGCCGTTCGTGTTCGTAGAACGCGGCCCTCGCGGAGTCTTCGACTGTGGCGGCCATCGGTGTCATCGGCCACAGGCGGGTAAGGAAGTGCTCAAGGCGGTCCGCAGACGGCACAGTAATGCTGAGGACCTGCGGCAATGCAGCACGCATCGCGGCGACTTCCACCGGGTTGTCATCCAAGAACACGAAACTGTCCAGGCCGAGCTGCAAGTTGCGTGCGATGGCTTCAAGCCGGTCTGCCTTCGGTTCCCAGCCGGCGGAGATTGCTGTGAAGTGTTCAGCGCGCAGGGCAGCGTCGGCACGGTCGAGTACCGCACGGACAGCGCTCTCGTCGTTGTTGCTTATCAAGACGAGAAGCGCACCAGCCGCACGCCACTGAAGGAGACGATCAGCCAGGGCCGCACGAGCACCATCCAGAACGACATGATCGGTTCCGATTTCGTCCACGACACCGCCCCATAGAGTTTCATCGCCATCGACGGCAATTACTTTCGGTGAGGGTTCGTAAACCGCTGCAACGATGTCGCTGAGCGTCAGCGCTATCGAAGCCTGGAACTCTGCGGTGAACGGCAGATGCGCTAGCTGATCGGTGTTCTCATCGAAGTGCTGCTCCACCTGCGGGTCATCGAGCCAGTGAAGAGGTTCCACAAGCGCGACACCAGGAACCTCCCGCAACCGCGTGATGATCTTCCGCTCCAAGATTTCATGCCGAGGTTCGATCTTGTGAGACGGCAGCACTCCCACGATGAGCGGAGTTCGGGTCCGCTCCACGAGAGCCTGAACCGCCAAGGGGATTTCATGTGCCAACTCGGACCAGGTGCCCTCGTCCAACGGACCAAATCGTTCCAGATCGATTGCCCGCAGGAGTAGGACGCCTACGGAAGTCGACGGAGCGGAGAGCACCCCGGCCGGGTCTCGCAGGCTGGCCAGCACCTGGTGGTAGGGAGCTTCCACTACCTTGCATCCGTCGAACGCCGCCTCGCACAGCACGGGCATGTTCCCCAAGGCGAATGAGGCACTGATCGCAACCTGATACTCGCCGTCTTCCAGTGATACCTCCGCCGGCGGAGTGTGAGCGCTCGGTAAGGCGACGAGGTCAGGGTCGGAGAGGACTTCGTCGAGTAGCGCGATGTATGCAGCGCCGAAGGCTGCGCAGCTCGCTTCGTCGATGATGTCGAGGTTGTAGTAGAAGCACACCTGGCCCCAGTCCGGCATCACGGTAACCATCAGGTCCAGATCGGAATGGCTGGGCCCCACAGGTACGGCCTCGACGTCCTCGAACGGGACACCCGCTTTGATGTAGTTGAAGTACACCTCGACGAGAGGCGCGTTCTCTCGGTACACCCCTTCGGCAGCAAGGACAGCCAGGGTGTCGGAGAATCCGGCCCCCTTGGACAGCAGGCGCTGCAACCGTGCTGCTGTGCGGTGGAGGACTTCGGATACAGGCTCGTCGTCCTCCACATTCGCCGGATACGGCACCGGTACACCGAAGTACCCGATTCCCGTGGGGGTATCCGAATGAATGCGAGTATCAACGGGCACTGCCATAGCAAATCGGTTGGTGTGGTTTCGGCGCGCGAGCAACACCGTGAGCGTCCCCAGGAAGAAGGCCGCCGGCGTCACCCCCACCGCCCGGGAGCGATCGGTGACTTGATCGAACAATCCGTCCGGCAGCGCAAGGAAGTACGCCCCCGCTTCATAGGTCCGTGAGACAGGTCGCGCATGCGCAAGTTCCAGGTCGAGACGCTGGCACCCGACGAATTCATCTCGCCAACTGGCCAGCACGCCACTGTTGTCAGCGGAATCCTGTCCGTGCTGGGCCTCCACGAGCGCTTCGATATCGCGATTCGATGCGGGAAGCGCCGGTAGACGTCCCGACAAGGCCGCATCGATTTCCGCTGCGACCAGTAACATCGACTGCCCGTCGGACACAGCGTGGTGAGCGCCGTAGATAAGCACCTGGTCGCCGGCCTCGGACTGCAGCAGCTCGAACCGCCAGAGCGGGGTAGTGGTCAGGTCGAACGACGGCTCCAACAGGGCACGTAGTTTGGCACGAACCACCGGCAGCGTGCAGTCGTCGACAAGAGTCCACCTGAGCAAGGGAGCCGCCGGGTAACGGTGGACTTCCAGCACTGTGCGGTGTTCGGTGTCGGGCACGAACGCAGTGCGCAGAGATGCGTGTCTTTCGGCCAGTCCTGCGAGCACATTCTCTAGTTCCACACGAGTGGTGTTACGGCCCAGCCGGATCGCCATCGCCACCGTGTGTGCGGCGCTGGGGATGCCTTGCTGGGCGGTCCTAAGAAGTCGCATCACGTCGCGGGTGGCAGGGTACTGGCACGTCGCCGGAACTTCCACAACGTCACTGGTCCCCTGCCCCAGCGAGAGAACCGCGTCGAGGACACCCGCGGCACGCAGCTCATCGAGCGGTACGGACGCAAGGATCTGCCGGATCCGCATTTCGTCGATGGGCTCGGGATCGTTCGACTGAGGCGTCAACGCGAGTTCATCGCGGATGTACCGCGCGAGAGCAACCGGAGTTGGGTGGTCGAAGATCGTCGTGATTGCCAACGGGAGCCCGGTTGCTGCGCGCAGCGCGTTGCGCAGTTCGACCGCCATGAGCGAGTCGAAGCCGAACTGCTGGAACGAGCCACTGCGGTCCAGATCAGCTGCGGACGCTCCAAGAACACGGGCGGTCTGGCCGCAGACCACCTCCAACACGACATCAAAAGCGTCCTCATCGGACAACCCCGCAATGCGGGTGCCCAGAAGCGGACCAGCCGAGTTCGCGGTCGATGCACTCGCTGCGACTGCGCGCTGTGTGCGCCGCCGGGCCAGGCCGCTGAAGAGCCGGGCCATGTGTGGTGCCGAAGCAAAAGTATCGACGTCCATCCGCCCTGGAACGACGGTCGGTATATCCGTGGATAGGGCCGCGTCAAAAAGAGCCAGGCCGTCCGCGGGTGACAACGTGTGCACGCCCTTGCGGAGCCACCGTGCACGGTCGGTGTCAGCCAGGTTGTCTTCGGAGGTCAGATCCCACAGTCCCCAAGCAAGCGAATGCGCCGGTAGACCGTGAGCTACTCGATGGGTTGCCAACGAGTCGAGGAACGTATTCGCGGCGGCGTAGTTAGCCTGTCCCGGATTGCCCAGAACTCCCGCGGCCGAGGAGAACAGGACGAACATCGACAGATCCATTCCTGCTGTGAGTTCGTGTAGCAGCAATGCGGCATCCACCTTGGGGGCAAGGACCGCGTCGAGTTGCTCGACGGTCAAAGAGTCGAGCGTCGCGTCGTGCAGTACCGCAGCAGCGTGCACGATCCCGGACAGCGACTTGTCGCTCAGCACTTCTGCGAGGTCATCCCGGCTGGTGACATCGCAGCTCACAATGTCGACCTTGGCTCCGAGCGCCACCAGGTCTGCATGCAGCTCGTCTGCGCCAGGGGCTGCCATCCCCCGTCGGCTCGCCAGGACCAAACGCGCGACGCCGTACTCAGTGACCAGGTGGCGAGCTACCAACGAGCCGATGCCGCCGGGTGCCCCGGTCACCAGGACCGATGCACCTTCCAGCGTGCTGCGGTCCACTCCTGTGGAGACGGACGGCACAGTCACATGCTCGACGCGCGCGCCGTACAGCTGCCCCGCCCGCGCAACCAATTGAGGTTCGCCGCAGGCAAGGACACGGACGAAATCGACCGAATCGTCGGTATCGAGAAGGACGATCCGACCAGGGTTTTCCGACTGCGCCGAGCGCACCATCCCCCACACCGCAGCGCCCGCCAAATCATCGACGTCCTCATCGGGCAGGGAGACCGCGCCGCGAGTCACGACCAGCAATGTCGACGTCGTGCCCAGCCTTCCGCGGGTGAACGCGTCTTGCAGCACCTCGAGCATGTCCCGGGTGGCTGCATGCACGGACTCTGCGGACGTGCCCGGAATTGACTCGACGACGACCACATCCGGGATCGGTGCTTCGGCGGAGATATGGGACCAGTCATCCCACCGCAGGCTGCTGGTCTCCGGCGCGTTGAGAGCACCCACTGGTTGCCAGCTGAGTCGGTACAGATTTGGGTGGTGCTGACGGAGGTCAGCTGCGGCGATCTGCTCCGGTGAAACCTGCCGAACCACCAGGGAGTCCACCTGCAGCACAGGGTTTCCCTGATGATCTGCCGCCACAAGCGAGATCGCATCGGTGCCGAGCGGTGTCATTCGAACTCGCAGGGCACCGGCGCCCGCGGCAGACAACGTCACCCCTGTCCATTCCATTGGCAGGACGATCCGGTCATCGTCCTCGTGAGCGAACGCCACGGTGTGCAGTGCGGCATCGAACAGAGCTGGGTGAAGACCGTACTCGCCGGCCGTGCGCATCGCTTCTGCGGGCAACTCCACCTCGGCGAAGACGTCTCGTCCCCGTCGCCAGGCAGCTGTCACACCTTGGAACGTGGAGCCGTACGCGTAACCACGTTCGGCGAGACGCGGATAGAAAGTCTCCGCATCGAGGGAAGTCGCGCCCACCGGCGGCCATTGGGTGAGGTCTGAAGCCTGCTCACTAGCAGGCTTGGCCGCCACCGTGCCCTGAGCGTTCAGTACCCACGGACGATCGCCATCCTGCTCCGGTCTCGAGTAGATCGACACCGCGTACGTACCGGAAGCCTCAGTTTCGTCGACGACGACCTGCAGCTGTACATGCTGACGCTCGGGTACGAGCAACGGTGCTTGCAGCACCAGATCGAGCAGTGTTGTTGCGCCGACCTCATCGCCGGAACGCACTGCCAGTTCCACGTACCCGGTCCCCGGGAACACCACTGAGCCCCAGACGCGGTGATCAGCCAGCCACGGGTGCGACTGCAGTGACAGCCGCCCGGTGAGTACGACGCTTCCGCCATCTGGTTGTGGCACCGCGGCCGCCAGGATGGGATGAGCCGTGGCCAGCTGGAACCCAGCTGCATCGCCGACAGGTGCGCTGGCCTCAAGCCAGTACCGGCTTCGCTGGAACGCGTAGGTCGGCAGATCCACCCGCATAGCGCCTGCATCGCGCAGAAGCACCGTCCAGTCGGGCTCTACGCCAGCAACGTGCAGCTCTGCGGTGGACTTGAGCATCCGTGCTAGTCCACCGTCGCCACGCCGCAGCGACCCCACCACCAAAATGTCATCACTTCCACCGGAAACGAGGCTGTCCACACACTCGCGGACACGCAGAGTGAGCGCCGGATGTGGGCTGACTTCGACGAAAACGCGATAGCCCTGCTCATACGCCGTGTGTACAGCCTTTTCGAACTGCACCGTGTCCCGAACATTGCGCCACCAGTAGCTCGGGTTGAGGTCGCTGGTGCTCGTGAGCTCGCCGGTCACCGTCGAGATGAACGTCGTTTCGGATGACAGCGGAGTTATCTGGTCGAAAGCCCTCTCCATCTCATCGCGCAGGGCCTCGATGTGGTGTGAATGTCCCGCGGCTTGAGCAGGAATTCTGGTGACCCGCACACCTGCCGACGTCAACTGCTCGGCAAGCTCGTGAATGGCCTCAGGATCGCCCGAGACGACAGTTGAACTTGGACTGTTCACTACGGCAATGGATAAACGTCCCTCCCAAGAGGGCAGATGCTCTTGCACACCTTCAGCCGACAAAGCTACGGCCAGCATTGCTCCGGTGCCTTCCAGAGTCTGCAGAGCTCGGGCCCGCAACGCCACCAACCGGATTGCGTCCCGCAGCGATAGAGCTCCCACGACATACGCGGCAGCGATCTCCCCTTGGGAGTGGCCGATCACCGCGGCAGGGCGCACCCCGAACGCTTCCCACTGACGTACCAGCGATACCAAAACGGCGAACATTACCGGGTGAAGTACGTCCAGCCGGTCGAGCTCAGGCGCTTCCTCGGTTCCGTGCAGAACATCGATCAATGACCACTCGACGAACTCACTGAGCACCGTTGCGCACTCATGCAGCTGTTCGGCGAACACCGGTGACGTTTCCATCAAGTCGACAGCCATTCCTGCCCAGTGCGTGCCTTGCCCTGGAAAAACGAACACCGGCTGTCCATCCATGGTGGCTCGACCCCGCACGACGTCGGCGGAATCACCCTGCGGGTTCGCGGCGAGTGACTGAAGTCCCGCGATCACCTGGTCACGCTCGGCGCCGACTACGACGGCGCGTTCTGGGAGCGTTGCCCTGCCCGTGATCAAAGAGAGGGCGACGTCGGTCAGGTCGACATCGGGATTCTCACTGAGATGAGTGGCAAGCCGGTCGGCCTGCGCCGCCAGCGCCGTTGCCGTTGCCCCCGACACCGCGAACGGTACCGCTGGCAACGCGGCCCGTTCCGTCACCAGGGGTTGTCTCTCAGGCGCTTGCTCCAGGATGAGGTGTGCGTTCGTCCCGCTAACGCCGAAGGCTGACACGCCGGCACGACGCGGACCGTTCGTCGAGGACCAGGGTTGGGGCGTAGCCAGCAGACTGACTGCGCCTTCGGACCAATCCACATGAGTGCTGGGAGTCTCGACATGCAGCGTGGCGGGCAATATGCCGCGTTGCATCGCCGCAACCATCTTGATGACACCGCCGACCCCCGCCGCGGCCTGAGTGTGTCCGATGTTCGACTTGAGGGATCCGAGCCATAGAGGTCGTTTGTGGGGGCGATCCTGGCCGTATGTTGCCATGAGCGCCCGCGCTTCGATCGGGTCCCCGAGTGCTGTGCCGGTTCCATGTGCTTCGACAACGTCTATATCGGACGGCGATACGCCGGCATTCGCCAGTGCCTGCCGGATCACTCGTTCCTGGGCGGGACCGCTCGGTGCGGTGAGGCCGTTGCTCGCGCCGTCTTGATTGACCGCTGAGCCGGCGACGACCGCAAGAACGGGGTGTCCGTTGCGAACAGCGTCCGAGAGTCGTTCCAGCACCAGCACACCAGCGCCTTCGGCAAAACCGGTTCCGTCCGCGGAATCTGCGAACGCCTTGCAACGGCCATCTGCCGACATCCCTCGCTTACGAGCAAGACCTTCGACGGGGCGGGGACTGGACATCACAGTCACGCCACCGGCAAGAGCGACAGAACACTCCCCCGCCCGGATGGCTTGCGCTGCCAGGTGCACCGCTACCAGCGACGAGGAGCACGCGGTGTCGACCGTTACGGCCGGACCTTCGAGCCCGAGCGCATACGACACCCGCCCCGAGGTCACGCTGATCGTGCCGTTCTCGCTGATGTAGTCGGCACCTTCCTCCGGTACCCGGGTGTATCGAGCGGCGTAGTCGGAGTAGGTAACACCGGTGTAGACCCCCGTCGGGCTCCCCGCCAACGACATCGGATCAATCCCGGCACGTTCGAGCGCTTCCCAGGAAATCTCCAGCATCAACCGCTGCTGAGGATCCATAGCCAGTGCTTCGCGAGGACTGATCCGGAACAGAGCTGCATCGAAGTCCGCGACGGAGTCGAGGAAACCTCCTCGTGGCACGAATGTGCCGGTGGCAGTCGGATCAGGCGCGACGATCCCGTCGAGATCCCAGCCCCGGTCGGCCGGAACCTCGGTGACCACATCTCGCGCGGCTTCGACAAGTTCCCACAGGCTGTCGGCCGAATCGACCCCGCCAGGGTAGCGGCAGCCGATACCGACGATTGCGATCGGATCTTCATCGAGCTGTCCGGTCGGAACATGGGAAGGGGCGTGAACTATCTCTGTGTCGCGCAGCGTGGCTACTGCAAGAAGGTGCTGGGCGAGCTGTTTCGGTGTCGGGTGGTTGAACACCGCGGCAACGTCGATCGGTGTACCTGTGCTCTGTTGCAGCAGTTTGCGGAACTCCACGGCGGCCAACGAATCGAATCCGAGATCCTTGAATGCGATCTCCGAATCCAACGTCGTCGGATCGTCGTATCCCAGGACCGCCGCTGCTGTCTCCCGGACAACGGCAAGAGCGACCTGTTGTTGCTGTGCAGGCGTCAAGCCATCTAGACGAGTAGTGAACGGGGACGAGACGAAGCTCTGTTGCTGAGCGGAGGGTTTGCTGGGGACGAGTTGCCGGAACATCGTCGGGATGATCCCGGTCTGCGCCATCTGGTCGCGGTCGAGCGGAGCGATCAGAGTGGAAGGATGGTTCATGGCGATTGCGCTGTCGAACAGCTCCAGAGCCTCTGCTGAGTGCAGCGGTCGTAGGCCACCCAACGACAGGTTCGCCCAGTCACGAGTTGCTAGGTGGCTGGTCACTCCACTGGTTTCGGACCATGCTCCCCACGCCAAGGCGGTTGCAACGAGACCGTGCTTGCGGCGATGTTGAGCCAGAGCGTCAAGGTAGGAGTTCGCGGCCGCGTAGGCGGCGTGGCGGGCAGCACCAAGAAGTCCGGACGAGGATGAATACACCACGAACGCGGACAGCGGTATGTCGGCGGTCAACTCATGGAGATGCCATGCACCGTCCACCTTCGACGCGAATGCAGCAGCAATGTCTGCCTCGGTGTGTTCAGCGAATGCGGAGTGGGGTGCTACCCCGGCCAAGTGGATAACTGCCGTCAAAGGGTGCCGGTCTGGAATGGTTTCCAGCAGCGCTGCAACGCTCTCGCGGTCCTCGATGTCGCACGCGACGATCTGTACATCGGCGCCCATTACGGTCAGGTCCGCTCTGAGGCGCATCGCGTCCTCTGCACCCCCACCGCGTCGGCTGGCTAGTAGTAAGTTCCGCACCCCGTGCACATCCACCAGGTGACGCGCCAACATGGCGCCCAGCACGCCGGTTCCGCCGGTGATCAGGACTGTTCCGTCCGGAGAGAACCGGATTTCATCTGCGACCGTCGGTCGTTGAGCGGTTTGGAATCGGGGGACTACTGGTGATCCGTTGCGCAGTGCGAGTTGGGGTTCACCGATGGCCTCAGCGAAGGCAACAGCTCGCGGAGCATCAAGCCAGTCGTCGACGTCGACAAGAATGATGCGGTCGGGATGTTCAGTCTGCGCGGCCCGCAAGAGTCCCCAGATCGGCGCGTGCATCAAATCGGCGACGTCTTCGTTTGCGGAGACTGCCACTGCCCCGCTAGTCACCACAGTGAGCGCGTTATCAGGCGCGCCAGTGACCAGCCAGTCCTGAACCTGAGCAAGCACTCTCGAGGTTTCCGATCGGACCATATCGATGTGCTGGCTCGTGTCCTCCGCGGTGTCGCTCCGAACAAACAACACCGAGCGAGTACCAGCTTCGATTGCTTCAGCCGTCTCAGCCACCACAGCCGAATCGATTTCGCAGAGCGTCGCCGGAACCCACTGGAGAGTGAACAGCGCCTGGTGATCGGGAGCCGACGAGGTCATATTGGTCGGCTCCAACCAGTACCTCTGACGATGGAAGGCGTAGGTGGGCAGATCAATTCGGCGAGCACCGCTGCCGGTAAAGAAACCTGTCCAATCTGTAGTCCCACCAGCGGTGTGAAGTTGCGCCGCGGATTTCAGGAACCGCGTAATCCCTCCATCTTCGCGACGGATGGTCTCACCGAGGTACACACGTCCCTGGTCATCGACATCAGCGAGGCTTTCCTCCATCGCCGGCAGAAGGACTGGGTGAGGACCCACGTCAATGAAGGTGCGGAAGCCCTGATCGTAGGCAGCTCGGATAGCGTCCTCGAAACGTACGGTGTCGCGCACATTGCGGTACCAGTGCTCCGCATCCAGCAACTCCGTGGAAAGCCTCGTCCCGGTGACGGTGGAGAAGAACGCAGGACCGTCTGATGCCTTCCCTCTAATTGAAAAGGCAGTGGTCAGAGAGCCTCTGACGTTCTCGACGTGACGCGAATGCGACGCGTACCGGATTCCCACTTTCCCTGCGCGGATCCCCTCCGAAGTGCAGTACGCCAGGAACTCGTCAATGACATCGGAGTCGCCAGATACGACGGTCGACGAGGGACTATTGATGGCACCAATTTCGAGACGACCAGACCACCGCGACAACAGGGATTCCACTCGTGTCTTCGGCAGCGCCACCGTAGCCATCGCACCTAGACCTGACAGCGGCACCAACGCCTGCCCTCGACGGGCGATAAGCGCGATCGCGTCGCGCAAGGACAGCGCGCCGGCCATGTACGCAGCGACAATCTCCCCTTGCGAGTGTCCGATCACTGCGGCCGGACGGACACCGAATTCCTCCCACTGCCGTGCCAGTGACACCATCACCGCGAACAGGGCGGGCTGAACTATGTCGAGGCGATCCAGCTCGGGAGCGCCCGATGCGCCCTTCAGCACATCGATCAGCGACCAGTCCACGAACTCGCTCAGCACTTCGGCGCACTCATACAGTTGCTCGGCGAAGACGGGAGCACATTCCAACAGCTCAACGGCCATCCCTGACCACTGCGCACCGTGCCCCGAGAACACGAACACCGGACGGGTGAGATTGCGTGCCCGTCCGCGCATCACGTCCAGGGAATAGGTCTCGGAGGCCACTGAACGGAGCCCTGCAATCACCTGTTCTCGATCGTTACCGACCACTACTGCGCGTTCGGCCAACGCAGCGCGGCTGCAGACCAGCGAGAAGGCGACATCGGTTGGATCGAGGTCCACATTTTCTGTGAGGTGTTCGACCAAACGGTCCGCCTGGGCAGCCAGAGCCGTCGGGGTGGCGGCCGAGAGGACGACGGGTAGTGCAGCAAGCGGGGACTTCACGACATCAGGAGTGGGTCGTTCAGGTGCCTGCTCCAAAATGAGATGCGCGTTGGTGCCGCTGATACCGAACGAAGACACCCCAGCCCGGCGCGGCCGGCAGTCCGCCGGCCACTCTTGTTTCTCGGCCAACAAAGACACCGCATTCGTGGCCCAGTCGACCCGGCTGCTGGGCGTACCGACATGCAACGTTGCCGGCAACTGTCCATGCCGGATCGCCGCGATCATCTTGATGACGCCTGCAACACCTGCCGCGGCCTGCGTGTGCCCAATATTCGACTTGACTGATCCAAGCCACAGCGGCCGATCTGCAGGGCGCTCTCGTCCATAGGTTGCAATCAGGGCTCGGGCCTCTATCGGGTCTCCGAGTGTCGTACCGGTGCCGTGAGCCTCGACTACGTCGACGCTGTCTGCGCTGAGACCAGCGTTATCCAATGCTTGCTCGATCACCCGCTCCTGGGCGGGGCCACTCGGCGCGGTGAGGCCGTTACTCGCGCCATCTTGATTGATTGCTGATCCAGCTACGACTGCCAGGACAGGGTGTCCGTTGCGAACAGCGTCCGAGAGTCGTTCCAGCACGAGCACACCGGCACCTTCGGCGAAGGCTGTCCCATCGGCAGAGTCCGAGAACGCTTTGCAGCGGCCGTCTGCAGAGAGTCCGCGTTTGCGTGCGAACCCTTCTATCGCTCCCGGTGTCGACATCACTGTGACGCCACCGGCCAGAGCCAGGGAGCACTCCCCTGCCCGGATAGCTTGCGCGGCCATATGCACTGCCACCAGCGACGAGGAACAGGCGGTATCGACCGTTACGGCCGGACCTTCCAACCCGAGCACATACGACACCCGCCCCGAGGTCACACTGCTGGTGCCGTTGTCGCTGATGTAATCCGCAGCCTCGACGGGCATCCGTCCGATGAAACGAGTGGAGTAGTCGGAGTAGGTGACGCCTGTGTAGACGCCGGTTGCGCTACCGGCCAGCGATGTCGGATCGATGCCGGCTCGTTCCAGGGCCTCCCATGAAATCTCCAGCATCAACCGCTGCTGAGGATCCATTGCCTGTGCTTCGCGAGGACTGATGCGGAACAGGGTTGCGTCGAAGTCCGCGACGGAATCGAGGAAGCCTCCTCCTCGAGGAAGCGGGACATCGCCGGAAACGTCCTGGTCGAAACGCCATCCACGGTCGGTGGGGAAGCCGGTGATTGCGTCTTTTTCTTCGGAGACCAGATCCCATAGATCGTCCATAGAGTTCACGCCACCTGGCAGACGGCAACCGATCCCAACTACAGCGATAGGATCGTCATCGCTGACCGGCGCGGAGTCGGAAGCCGCCGCGCGTCCGTCGTGGGAGTCCTTGACGAAAAGGGAGTTGGCCAGCGCGCTGATCGTTGGGTGTTCGAACAGGACGCTCGGATCAATGGAGCGGCCTAACGCCTCGGATAGCGCGCCGAGAAGTTCGACCAGGCCGCGAGAGCTGAGACCGAACTCGGACAACGGGCGATCCACATCGATCTGTGCAGCGTTGGTGTCGGCACGGCGGGCGACTTCGTCGATTACCCAGGCTTGGACCGATTCAGGGGTCCATTGGTCCGCTACTTCAGGTTCTGTCGGGGCTGACGTGTCGACGGACGCCACTACCGTGTGGTCGATCAGATCACCGTTGAGGTAGGCGGTGCGGCATGCGCGGCGTTGGATCTTCCCGCTGCTGGTCTTGTGAATAGTGCGGGGTGGGATCAGAACCACTGCGCGCAGGCGTAGACCGTGTTCGGAACTCACCGCTCTACGAATGCACTGTGCGATCTCGGCGTGCTCGGAGACATCCGATGTCCTCGCCTCGGCGACCACTACCAGCTCTTCGCCTTCGACGCCGGTATCGACCGAAAACGCAGCGACGCACCCAGGCCGGATGGTGGGATGAGCTGCTTCTACCGTGAGTTCGACGTCCTGCGGGTAGTGGTTCTTACCGTCGATGACAAGCAGATCCTTGTAACGGCCGGTGACGAACAGTTCCCCATCTTGGATGAACCCGAGATCACCGGTGCGGAGAAATCCTCGCCGGCCATCGACGAGGTGAGCGTCGAAGTCAGCGGCGGTGCGCTCTGCATTACCCCAATAGCCCGCTGCCACGCTGGGACCGGATACCCAGATTTCTCCTTCCTCGCCGTTCGCGCACTCCGCCACCGGTGCGTCTGTCTCGACATCGTTGAGCTTCGCGATCACTACATCGGTACCGGTAGGGGGTGTCCCTACTCCGACAACCTCGAGGGCAGTCTCCGAACGGCCGGATTCGAGCGTCGATGAGCGTTGCAGAAAGGACGGTGCTGTTCCGAACGCGTTTCCGGTGACCAGCAGCGTTGCTTCAGCCAACCCATACACCGGCTGGATAGCGCCCGGTTGCAGCCCGGCCTGTGCGAACGTTTCAGAGAACTGTCGAACAGTATTGGCCCGCACCGGTTCAGCGCCATTGAAGGCGACCGCCCAATGAGAAAGGTCTAGGGTTTTCAACCACTCCGGCGAGGCCTTACGGACGCACAGTTCATACGCGAAGTTCGGCCCCCCGCTGAGATGGGCTTGGTAGGTCGACACCGCGGTGAGCCAACGCTTGGGATCCTGCAAGAAATGAAGCGGGGAGAACAACACAGAGGTCAGTCCGGTGTAGATCGTATGGAGCACCGGGCCGATCAGCCCCATGTCGTGGAACATCGGAAGCCAGCTAACTGCCAGAATGCCGTGCTGCGATGTCGCCGTGGCCTTGGAACTGTGCATGACCTCAGCAATGGACTGCTGGTTATGCATCAGGTTGCCATGCGTGACCATGACCCCCTTGGGTGCGCTGGTTGATCCGGAGGTGTACTGGAGGAACGCAATCGATTCTGGGGCTAGTTGGGGGCGAGACCAGGACTGCGCGAGGTCGGATTGCACCTGATCGGTCGCGATCCACGTTAGAACTGATAGTTCCTGAGTGTGGTTCTCGGCAGCGGCAATTCCCGCGATCAGACCGCTCGAGGACAGAACGACGTTGATGTCGGCGTCAGCGATGACCTGCCGCAGTCGGCGCATCGAGCGTTCGAAGTTCTGCATTTCCGGCAGTGGTGCCGGAACTGCGATGACACCGGCCGCCAAGCATCCGAGAAACCCGCTGATGAAGTCGAGGCCCGGAGCGTAGAGAAGGAGCGCTCTCTGACCTGCAAGGCCACGTAGCTGTAGATCGGCTGCGATCGCACGTACCTGAAAGTCCAGGTCCGAGTAGGACACGGTTACAGTCGGGCCGTCGACGTCGCCTGTTTCGAGGAAGTGATAGGCCGGGCGGTCAGGGGTCTGCGACGCGCGTGACAACAGAACGTCAACCAACGAGGGGTCCGACAACAGAGATCAATCCTCCCTGGGAGGTAGCTGGGCTGCCTCCCATAAGCGTGTTTAACTGGGGAAAGAGGGTTACGACTGGGTGATATTCGGGCAGCGTTCGCTGTCCGAGATGAGTCGATCGAGAGCTAAGAGATCGACGCGGGCGAGGAGCGGGGAAGCATCCCGATCCCGTGCTCGAGCTTGGGTGGGAGCAAGTAGTCGACGACGACTGCCAAGTCACTCAAGAAGGCTGCTGATTTACCGAGCGCAGGTAAGGAACACAGATAGTTCGTGACATGGGAACCAACCACTACGTGGACTTCAGCCGTGTGATCGTCGTCGGTGGCCACCTTCATCGTGCCGGATGCAGTGTTCATCGTCGCGCCATGCACGGCAAGAACCACTGAGGTTGTCAGTCGACCCGGAGGCATCGCAAGCAAGTCATCAATGCACGCGGCTTCAAACACGGACGCGTGCGCCAAGAATGACGCATCCCGGTTGTTGAGTTCCCACCGGGAGTCTTGATTGTGTCCGGACGTGTCCTCAGCCCCTACGTGATCCCAGGGCGCCGACCAGCTTCCGAGGTAATCGAGGCTGCCGTGACGGTACTTCGAGTCAACCAACACGACCCCGGGAGGCCCGATAACGACATGGTCGACGTCGACATTCGTCCCTGGGATTGAACGCGAGTGCAGCACTGTCCATTCCGGCCCAAGAGTTGCAAGCTCCGCTGCCGTCCACTGTTCAGCCTCGATGCCCAACTGCAGGTTGGCCGAGTTCATAGACGGCGGATCAGCGAATCCGGAGAGTGCCGGCGCAAGGTTGCTTCCGGGCTTCATCGGGATGTTCGAACGACGTGATGCGCGCCGCGCAGCCCACCATGTCCCCATGTCGGCTCCTGCAGCGATCACTGCGGCAGGTCCGATGGTCGCGATCACTGCGGAGGCGACCTCGCCCGCGCCGATGCCTAAGACCAGTCCCGCAGGGGCGCACCACTGGGCAATTACCGCAGTGGGTGTACGAGGAAATCGCAGGCGGCGAGCAGTGAGAACAGCAACGGTGCTGGCCACGATCGCTCCGATCGCGACCAGCTGCGCCCATCCGGCATCGAGGCGGGATCCAATCACCACCGTGACAACTGCCGCAACGGCCATGGATGCAACCATTACGGCGGCGCCGTACCAGGCCATTGCGTAGTTCAGACCTGCAGCCGCAAGAACGGTGACGGTCAATACGGCGGCTGCGCTTCCGGTGTCGTCGACGAAGCCGGTGATGATCGAAGCAAGTGCAAGAACAGCTATCCCGATTGCAGCGCACACCACAGTAAGGCGCGCCCACCGGTACCGCATTTGTGCCCGTTGGATGCCACGCAAGCTGCGCGCGGCCGCCTCGACGGGGTCGCTTATGGGGCGAGGGCGAGTGCCCCGGCGACGAATGTTGCTCATGCGGGACACGATAGAAACCACCATTCGGGCATAGGCCTTACTTGCGACATCATCACGGCGTCGCGTTCTATGTGCTGGATTGTTCAGCGCTGGAGGATCGATGCGAGACGCCAGCCTTCGCTGGCGCGTTCAAGGCTGACTACCAGATGGATTGGCGCAAGCTCTTGTGACGAGAACTTCGTTGCGGTTGTTTGCTGCACAGTCACGTAGCGCAGCGCGCGGTCTGTGTCGGAAGGCCTCTGTTGGGGACTGATCTCTGCGGTGGCCGTCACCAAGGTGTTGGTGTCTGCCCAACGCTGCCACTCACGCCCGGGACCCGTGGGTGGTTGATAGTCGCGGACGCCGGCTGCCATCTCCTTGCTGAACAGGGAGCTTGCCCTGACCATGGCGTCGATTGGAGTTTGATCGACTGCCGGAAGATAGGAGTACATCGTCTCAAGGACCGCAACAGCGACCTCGTCTGGATCGTCGACATCGACGGTGGAGGGATCCAAAGTGGGTAGTTCGCTCGGGATGGTGTTACTGGGCTGGGGGGTCGAAGTGGCTGTTTCCCCCAAGGGGGACGTGCCGTCCTCGCTGGTCCCACACCCCACCAGTGTCAGGCTGGCTGCGATGGCAACGGCGGTCGCAATTCGCGCTCGGCGGGTCATCCATACCTCCGAATATTTTCTGCATTAGCTAGGTCGAAGTTGTTGATGGAGACGGCCTGCCCGAAAGTAGGAGCTTCGATGACCTTCCCATCTCCTACCCAAATCGCAACGTGGCTTGTGCCGTTCGAGAAGACCGCATCGCCCGGCTGGATGTCTTGCGGTGCGATTTCGCGTCCCTGGGTGACCTGCGCGTGGGTGGATCCGTGAGCGGTCGCAGCATTGTTTGATGCCTGCGCGGTGGCGTATTCGACGAGTCCGGAGCAATCGAAGCCCGGCGAGCCTGGGTTTTGAGGGTCAGGGATGCCGAGAGTTGGCCCGTTCTCATCGCCGCCACCCCATACGTACGGTTGCCCGAGTTGCCGCATCGCTGCTTCGACGACGACCCGGCCGAACTCGGATCCTCCGGTGACAGTGGGTGGCGAGTCCGCTGATCCGGGAGTGGGTTGGGCGTACTTGTTCATTTTGGTGCGCACGCTAGGTACGTAGGCCTGCGTCTGTCCGTATGGGGGGATTCCGCCGTACCGAATGACTGCGCCGGGCCCGGCGTTGTAACTCGCAGCCACGAGGTCGAGCAGGTCACCGCGTACCTGACCGCTGTCGATATGCGGTTTGAGGTAGTCGGCGAGATGGCAGGTGTAGTGGCCGGCCGACAGGATCGAATCGTAAGCGTTGAACGGATCCGGGGCTGTGGTCCCCCGTTCGGTTCTGCCGCTGCGATCGAGTCCGGAGTCGCGGCCCCATTGCGTCCACGTCCCTGGCATGAACTGAGTCATGCCCTGAGCGCCACCGGTGTTGACACCGTCCCCTGCGCTGGTGACGCCCGGATCCCATCCCGATTCCTGATCGATGATCGCCGCAATGAACGGGGGTGGGATGTCTGCGCATACGGAGCCTGCTTGCGCGATGATGTCCGCATATTCCGGGGGGACAGCGCCAGGCGCCAGACCCATATTCACAACGCCAACAGAACAATCGGGGTTCGCCCCGGCCGCCATCAACAGGCCGGAGGATCCGGCTTGTGCCTGCTCACTTGCCCACAAAGCTGCGACAGTGTCGACCGCCTGTGTTTCCCAAGCCATGAACTGGTCTTGCAGACTCGCCCGTTCCGGGTGCACACCGACAATCACGTCGGCTACGGGTTTGGTAGCCCAATCCGGGTTCTGCTCGCTGTACGTGCGGAGACGGTTGAAGAACTGGGTGGCGGCGTACTTGGGATTGGTGAGGTTATCGATATTCGATTCACCTAGGGGCCGTTCAGCAAAGATGCCGACCGGTTCGGTGCCGTTACGGGGTTGGGAGATGAAGTTCGTTGCTTGACCTGCCAAGGTGGTGGCAATGACGGCGGCGCGTGCGGCCGGCTCGAGATCGGACTCACGAGCTGCAGCGATGATGGCAGCGACGTTGCCCTGTTGCTCGACGTTGAGTGTCTGCTGCTGCTGTGCGCCGGTCGGGGGGTACGGCCGCATCGCCGCGAGCTCAGCTTCCGACACGTCGGCGCCAGAGTGCCCAGGCTCGGAGCCAGCACCGGGGTTTGGTTCAGCCCCGACTTTGAACTTCGACAACCACGGCATGGGGTCCACACCCTGGCCGGCAGCCCACCCTCCGGGGTACATGCCCAAGTGCAGGTGGGCGCCGGAGCTCCATCCTGAGTTCCCGACATCCGCGATGTGCTGACCGGCTTTGACCTGGTCACCTTTCTGGACGTAGACGTGTCCGTCGTCCATGTGTCCGTACAGGGAGTCGACGACCTGACCGTCGATGTCGTGTCGAATGACCACCCAGTTGCCGTAGCCGCTGGCAGGTCCGGCTTCAGTGACCACACCGTCGCCGACCGCGTAGATCGGCGCACCGTGGATGCCGGGAGCGGCGAGATCTGTGCCGTCGTGGTTGTTCGTGCCGACACCGATATCCCGGTACCCGAAGGAGCTGGTGACCACCATGTTGTGCTCGTCGAGGGGAAGGCCCAGCACACCAGCTGTTCCCCCTGGTCCGCCCTGTGCGATGCGTGGGACGGAGAAGTCAAGGCAGGAGCCGTTCGCAGCGGTTCCGGCGGCCCCCATCGCGCCGGATGCTGCGCCGAGCACTCCCAACAGCGATAGCGCGACCATGAAAGCGAAGGTCACGGCCATAGCGATGAATGCGAGAACTGCGCCTCCGGCGATGAGAAGCCGTCGGGACTTTTTCTGCCGCTCTTCCTTGCTGTCGGTTGGCTTCGGGATGATGCGATACAGAAACGTTGCTGTGCCGCCGGTAGATGCTGTCAGCGCCCCCTCGACTGAGCGGTTGATCGCTTTGCCTGTTGCATTTTTCGCCCGCACCGCCCCCGCACGAACGGATCTCGACGCGGCAGCCACTCCCCTGGGTTGCTCAGAAGCTGGAGGCTCGTGGTGCCGGCTCCTTCGCTGTGCCGAGACGGAGGTATTGCCTTGTGCTGCGACCTTCCGTCCCCTTGAGGGGGGTCGACGACCTGCGAGGTCTCCGTTACTTCTGACGTTGTCGTCGTTGGTCACCGCGGTGCTCCCGCGGTCGGCGGGGGTGCGTCGACCGATGTCTCTGTGACTGCGACAACCTGCGGAAAACCCGACTTGGTCAATGTCAGCGCCACGTCGTATGTCAGTGTCTGGGTTTCGATCTGATCGATACGGTCGTTCATCCCCAGTACGAGTCGGCTGATCGTCACTCGTGTGACGGCTGATTCGCTGTCGTCGCTGATCCAGGTGTCAACGACGTGCTCGACGCGGGAATCGAAGGCCTTCCTCTGCTCATTCCACGTCCAGGACCAGATCCGGTTGATCGATGTCTGCATCTGGCCGATGAATTGTGGAGACGCCACCGAATCCCACCGCGCGAACCATTCTTCAGCGGGATCGAAGTCCCACGGTATGAAGGTGGTCCACCCGACGATGAACCGTTGCGCAGCTGCCTCGGCGGCTTCTGCGGAGGCCCCGCGAATCAGGTCCGGCGACGCGTAGGGATGCTGATGCTCTGGCGGTGTCGCCGGCGTCGTGGTGGTTAGCCCCGAGATCGGGGCGGTCGATGACGGGATCGACGTCGAATCACCATCCGAGCTTGAACAAGACACGACCGTCGTGACTATGCAGGCCAGCGCAGCTAGCGTTACATGCCGCTTCATCGGCGATTCCCGTTCCCATGGCCATTGCGAATGAAACTGAATGCCATTGCGACGAAAGTGAACCCGATACAGGCCACAGCGATAAGAGTGATGGCATTTGCGATCTGCTGCATCGTTGCCGAAGGGTAGTTCCAGGCGGGAATCAGCCCAGCAACTAGACCCAATACCAGGATTCGGAAGCCTCGCTGCGTACGGAAACGCTGTGCGCCGTGACGTAACTCCGCTGGGGTTCGCCTGCCCCATTCACGCGCGGTCGCGGAGACCAAGCGCCAGTATTGTCCCCAGGTGAGGGGCGCAGCGTTCTTGCCCTGTTGGTTCATCTGTGTACCTCCGATGCACGCATTGTTGCGGGCGTCGTTCGGGTGGTTCGGGGTCACAGACGAACGTGGGTGGCCGAGGGAAAGCTTGGGGATTAGAACATGCTGCCCAGGAATGCAGCTCCCGCGATTACGACCAGCATCAAGAGAACGAGAGGTGCCCAGGTGCTGCTGTCGATCCCGCGGATCGGAGGCAGGTTGTTCACGAGTCCGCGCAGGTTCATTGGATCGGAAACGCGATCAAAGCGATTCCGATCAGCTATCTGACCGTCATCGTCATCGTCATCGTCACCGTCGCTGTCACTTCCGCTTTCGGCTGCAGCGGTATCGAAGTGTGCCCAGTCAGTTGAAGAGGCGGGCATGCGGACCACGGGATGGTGCCCCGTCGCCTTACGCTGCGCCGTCAACACCTCGTTGATCTGGGCCTCTAGGTTGAGCAGGTCAGTTTCGGCGAGTCCGATAACAACCTGGTTGACCGCGGTGCCGTCATCGAATGTCATCTGCAGATCAGCGTCGAACGGATTGTCCTGGTCGTAGAAGATCCCGAATTCGGAACCGGCCACGGTCAGTCCCTGTTGCCGCTGGCGAATCTGCTCGAGCCGTTCACGTAGCTCGTGACCCGTGGGTGGCGGGGACTCGTGGTCGCCGTATCCGAATCCGTTCGGGGTTGTGTGGTTCATTCACTGGCCTCCTGATCGTCCCGGCTCCGGCGATTGCGCAACGATTCCCGGTAGTGGTCCATCGCTTCCTGATGCTCGCGTCGCTGCTGTGCGGCCCGGGCTGCGCCAGCCCGTGCACGAATACCGCTTCGGGCAAGCATTCCTCCACGGCTTTGGCTGGCCGCGACCCAACCATCGCGCGTTTCCTGCGAGATGTACGCGCCGTGGGTGCGCAGCGCCAAACCTCGTGCAGCATCCAGCGCGACCCCGCCGGCCCTCGCCGTGCCTGCGGCTACACGGCCGCCGAGCTCCTCAGCGCCGACGACAATGCGGCTGTTGCGTGCAGCGGCGCTCGCAGCGGCAACTGTGCCGACGGCGCGCTGTTTGGCGGGTTCTACGACCGGGCGTGCCGCGAAGGCTGCAGCGTCGCCAGCCTTGCGGGCGGCAGCCCCGGCCGCCACCCGTGCAGTTCGTCGCGGCGCCGTCGGCGCGGCGGTCTTGGAAAGCGGATCGGGTTGCGAGGGACTGGATCCGTCTTTGTCACGACCGTTGCGGCGGTACCCGGCGGCCGCCATGACACTGGCAGTTCCGAGCGCCCCCATCGTCGCTGCCTGCATCGTTCCTGCAGCATTGACCTGGGTAGCGCCCTCTGGTCGGGCTGCGGCTTCGACCTTCTTCATAGCGACCCACATGCCGATCAGTACCGCCACGCTCCAGAGCAACTTGAATCCAGCGGCGGCGTTCGAACTGAACACCAGACCGAGCATGAAGACCATCAGGGTGCACAAAATCGAGTAGACCGACGCCATCACGATCGCGTAGACCATGTCGTCAATCCAGTTCTTCATCATCTTGCCCTTGCCCGGCAGTGCCGCCCAGGTCAGGCGCAGCGGGCCAAGAATGAACACCACCAGAAGGGCTACGTGCCACCACAGGGCAATCAGAGACATGGCCGCGATACCCACGCACGCGATCACCGTCCCGAACAGAGCGGACAGGGACTTCGCGACGTGAGGCATGGTGCCGCTGCCGGCGAATGCGACCAGCGTGGCAGCCGCATCGTCCGGAGTCAGCGGGCCAACGGACTGTTCGTCGTCCGCCATCCGGTGCAAAGATGCCGCAACGGCGTAGTAGGGGTCGCAACTACTCAACGCCTCGAAGCTGTCGTCGCCGTCAAGGCAATCTGCGCGAGCGCGGTCGATGCTGGGGCCGCCGGTATGCACCAGTAGGTACGACCGCATGTCGCTACAGCCGTTGTAGTTGTTGTAGCAGGGCAGGCCTTCGCCTTCGTCCCCGCGACTGATCACCGATTGACTTTGCGTCGGATCGCGAAAGCGCGTCGCCTCGTCGTCCGGCTCGATTACCGACTCGCCTGCCCTGCCGAATTGTCCGATCGCCCAAGGCTGGTACAGCAAGGTCTCCGCCAGTACACACGAGGTGTAGCGATGCCCGAGGTCAGTCACCTGTCCGTCGTTCGTCGCTGCGGGGGACTGGCACATCATGTCCTGATCTGTCTGCGTGTTCAGGATGTTGAAGATGCCGTCAGCGAAGGCGCTGCTGAGCATTCCACCGACGTGATCACCGAACGCCGCGACGGTGTAGAAGCCATTGCCTTCAGGCTTGGCCCACGATGCGACGGTGACACCGCCGTAGAAGACGCCTGCCACAAGCGCCACCAACAGCGACATGCCGACATCGCCGAGGCCACGACGGACACCACCGTTGTTCATCGCCCGAACCGCAGCGGCGATGCCGGCGATGGTGATCACCACAGCCATCATCAAGACGAAGATGCTGTACAGCTCGCCGACGACGGGAGAGACGCTCTGGTACAGACCTTGGATCGGGTTCTTGGCCTGTGCATACTCCTTCAAGGCAATAGTGGACTGGAGCAGGTAAGCGTTGATCTGCATCAACTGATTGCCGATGAGAGTGGAGATCCACGGCATCATCGCGCAGTTCTCTTCACCGTCCGCGTTGAGTTGCCAGTTCACCCACTTGACGCCGCGAAGCCCACTGATCTCGTAAAGCGTGTAGCTGTCCATCGAATGGTTCGACGCAGTGGCGGCACGATCGAATCGGCCTGCATCCTTCGCGAAGTCGGGTACACCACCGTCGGAATTCTGTACCTTGCCGAGGTTTCGATTCGACAAGAACTGCTCAGGCCCCGATCCGGGCGGCTGACCACTGAGATCCGGCCGCGTAATGGCGCACACGACGTCGGACATCGCACCACTTGCGGCACCCGTAATCTTTCCACCGACCCAAGAGATCGGATTAGCCGAGACCTCAGGAGGATTGGCAACCGAAATCGATCCGAGCAGCACCACCGCGATCACACCCAACGCGATGCCACGTGCGCCTCTTCGAATCCACCGGGACAGACCGGTGAGGGCCTCACGTGTACGCGCGCCCTTGCGATCCCGCCACAGCACCAACGCCAGCGCCGCGATGACACTGACCATGTAGCTATAGCCGGCCGCCGCGGTCCCGGGCCACAGCAACGCAACGGGGAACGATGCCATCACAACCGCATGCCCCACCGCAGTGGTCCATCCGCGGTGAACCCCCGGCGACCGCATCACGTATGTAGCGGCTAGCACCATGAGCAGACCCACCGGGTACAACAACACGACATCGGCATGAGCCATGGCGAAGACGGGACCGACAGCGACGGCGACAGCGCCGACCAGCGCCGTCCACACCGCAGTGGACAGCGCCGCGCCGGTCACCTGCGGAAATCGGCGCGCTCCGTACCAGAGAGCTACCGAGCCCAGACCCACCGCGGACAGTGCGACCAAACCGCGGAGACCCCCGATCGAGAGCAACGCAGCGGCACTGACCAATAGCGTGAGCCCACGCACCGTCCAACGATCGATCGTCGGTGCGTGCCGAACGACGAACGGGTGCAACGCAGCCGCAGTACGAGCTACGGGGCTCATCATCGCCATAAGTTGTTCCTGTCTGGTCTAGGTGGTCAGCAGGGTGTCGAAACCGTCGAACTCGAAGCTGTGGTCATCACCGTCCGGAGCAGTGATCGCCTTGCGGCTGACACCGCTGCGCACCCCTTCGAGCGTCGTCGGGTTGATGGTCCAGTCGTCCCCGTCGTCGGAGATCGGAGTCGACTGAGCATCCGCCATGAGCGTCGCGTTCGTCTCGGAGGCGTTGGACAACTCGACGAACATCTGGTCGACCTTGACCACCGACACTCGGTTATCGACGTCTCTCATTACACACACGCCGTTTCCGAGCTCTCCGCCCTTCGTTGAGGGCAAAAGCCGCCGCGCGAGTTCACTGCGCTCCGCGTCGTCGGCATCGGAAGTGTCCCGTAGCAGCTCAAGAGCCGCCATGGCTTCGGCGCGGCCCTTCTGCATGAACACGAAGACCGTAGAAAATTGATTCTGATCGGTCTCTGCGGCATCGGTCATTGCTCGTTCGATCGCAGCGATGTCCTTCGCTTGCTGCGAGATGAAGACCACCACAAAGTTCAGCGAGCGTCCCTGGCGCAGTGCGCGTGCGATCAGGTCGCGACCGGCTTCCATTGCTGTGACGATGTACGCCTCGTCGATGAACAGAGCACGGGGCCGCCGGCCCTGCCTGCCGGTGTGGGGACTCACGGACTCGTGAACGTCACCGAAGAAGTCGTTGATGCGGTGCAGCGCAGTGAAAATGGCCGCTGCCGCGTCACGTTCTTTCTCGCTCCACTGGTTGGGGGATTTGCTCGGGTCCGGCGGTGTGAACTGGAACAGAGTGATCACGGTCCGTCGCTTGCGGATACTGCGGAACCCCGACGTTGCGTCCGCACCTCCGAACAGCAGCCGCGCGTACGGTGCCCGAGCGGCGTTGTCCAATCGCGCATAAAGTGCCTGCATCCGTACGAGTTCCTGCTTGGCATGCAGCCGGGAGTTCCAGTCGTTATTGCTGGCGTCGGCGGCTTTCTGATACAGCTCGATCTCTTCGCCAAGAGCGGAGGCCAGTTCGGACAGGCTCGGGATGTACGTTTCACCGCTGGCAGATGCCTTCCGGTACATCTCCTTCAGTTTCTGGAAGCCGGGCTCGAGCTTGTCTCGGTCGGCGCGCTCAGGGATAAGCAACTCGAGCTGTGCGCGAGCGAGGGCTTCCCCCGCTTCGTAGGTATCTGTCAGCGCCCATGCGCTGAGCATTCCCGCCGGACCACCGTAGAGGTTGATGATGTCGGTTTCGGCCCAGAATTCAGCGTTGATGGGCTGGAACCGCGACTGCGGTGTGCCGAGGATCCCGCGGTTGGCGTGCTGCTCGAACTCAGGATCGGTGACCTGGGCGCCGAACGCGATGTAGTAGCAGAACCGTTCGATGTCGTTCTTCGGGTCGGCAGCGACGACCTGGGTGCCGGACTCCGACATCCAGAAGAACAGCATCAGGGCCAGCGACGACTTGCCGCCGCCGGAGGCACCGATGATGCCGATGCCGGCACCGTGGTTACGGGCGACCTGGACGTGGGGATCGAAGTGGACGACAGCGCCGTTGTCGACGCAGTAGCCGATCACCGGTCCGCGCCATCCGAGTACGTGACCATTGCGATGAACCTCGACCGCGTCGCCGACATTCGGTGACGAGTCCAGGCGGGCCAGCGCCAACGCCTCGATGTCCGTCCACCGCGTGCCGAGGTCGATACCGAGGGTGTAGTCACACAGGTTGACCTTGCCGACATGAATGGGATCCGGGTCGCCGGGAAGCTGCTCACGTAGCAGGGCGTGCTGGATGTTCAGCGGCTGCTGCAGTTCGATGTCCTTGATCGCGGCCTTGACGTCCTGTACCGCTCGAGCGAGTTCTTTTCGAGACGGTGCTGAAATGGACAGGCGTAGCTGACCTATCATCGCCGGGGAGGGGTTCACATCGAGGTCGGCATCGAGTTCGACTGCATCGCCGTACACTTCGGCGAACTTTGCGTCATCGATCTTGCCTGCTTGCACACGGTCGTCGGCCTCATCCTTGATGAACCCGATGCGACGCTTGGCCATCTTCTTCCAAGCGTCCGAGGACATGAGCTTGAAGCGCCAACTGACTTCGACTTGGTAGGGAAGCGTGCGAAGTACCCGTCCCCATGCGTTGTGATAGTCGAACGGCATCACAGCCGGGCTGTCCGCAACTACCAGAGTGGTGACATAGGACTTGCGGCGCTCACCACCGTCGTTGGACGGTTCGATGACCTCGACCGCGTCTGAGAGGTTGCGGCCCTCGAAGTCGATGACCTGATCGAAGAACCCCGCGCGCCAGGGTCGGGTGGACACGTAGTCGCTTTCGATCGGTGGCTGGAAGTTGCCGTAGAGAGGTTTACGGATGAGCCAAACGAGGTCTGCGCGGCTGATTGGTTCAGCGCCGACCAAGGACAGCCGCGCATGCAGCTTTGCAGCGGCGTCACGGAACGGCTCGAGATCGCTGGATCGGAAATGTTCCTCGGCGACGTGGTCGGCGGAGTTCAGGATCAGAGTGATCGGATCGAGCATCGTCGGTCCCTTGAAGGTGCCGAGACGTACCATCAGGATCCGCCGGGGTTCCGGAGCAGCCTCGGCAACGTGCGGGGCGACCTTGTTGGCCAGCAGTTTCTTGAACAGGCGACTGGGGTCCCAGACCGCGCGATTCAGTTCGGCTTCCCAACGGCTGGTGTCCACAGGTTGGTAACGGACCAGTTCGTGGCACACGATCGACGCTGCCCGACCTTGTTCGGCTTCTGCGTAGGCCAGCAGCTGGCGGTAGAAGTTCGCAGAGCGGTCGAAGGCTTCCTCTTGCTGCGCGTTGGACGCGAAGTCATCCGATGTGCCAGGCAGGAGCACTCCCGTCCACATGCCGTCATCGATGAGGAACAAGCCGTCTTCGGCGTAGCGAACTCCGAGGCGTTGCCGATCGGCGCGTTTGACAGCCTCATTCGTCTGAGGTGCCCTGCGTTTGCGCACCCACACCGTGATGACGCCGGGAATCACACCTGCGGCCACGAGGAGTAGCAGCACCAGAATGATCAATGGTCTTCTCCCTGCCCTGTCGGATGTCTGGTTTATGCGTCGAGTAGTTGGTCGTAGGTGATGCGCGGTGGCTTCTTCTTCGGAACGAACGACTCCCGCCTGGTGGGCTGGGGGTCATAGATCGGCGCTTTCACTGTGCGGCGGAGGTCGATCTTGGCCCATTCGGGACGCCATACGATCGCGACCCAATGCAGATCACCGGGGTTCTTGTTGGCGCCGCCGCCTGCGAGCAGGTCGGGGTTCTTGAACCGTTGCGCCCATTGCAGTCGCATCCACTGCAAGGGTGACTCGTCGCTGCCGAAGCGAAGTTGGGCCACGAAGTAGGAAACTGCGAATACGAGTAGCCCGCCCACAGGCAGGACTACGGCCCGCTTGTCGAGGATTCCTCCGAGCGGGTATAGCACCACCATGCTGAGTGCTGTGACCGCGCCGGCAACGCCAGCTAGCTGCGCGTCGACGCCCCCGATAGCGACCAGGGAAAAGTCCTTACCGAGCCGCCACATCTTGTTGCGGTGGTTCATCACTCGCGTGCGGTCCATTGCGTAGCGGCCTTCAACAGGCATGGCGCTCCCGTCAGCTATGAGGTCTGGGTGCGGTCATTCGAACTGGACAACGCTGTTGTTGCTGTTCGCGCCGGTGACTTGCTCTCCGGTGTCGACCATGTAGGTGGCCAACACGGGGCCACCGCCGATGACCAGTCCCGCGGCGAGGACGCCGATGAGCTTCTGGATACTCGACCGCCAACCGCCTTCCTTGCCGGAAGCGATGGCGATCATGACGCCGATGACGACCATCATCATGACCATGACGGCGACACCGAGAACTCGGATTTCGGTCGTGAAGTTGTTGATGATCGACTGGATGCCGCTCGTTCCGGATTGAGCAAGCAGATCCGTCGCAGTGAGGATGAGCATGGAGGTTCCCTTTCGGTTGGGCCCGGCGTCGGTGCCGGAATGGGATGGTTAGCTATTCGCCGTTACCGCGAGTCGACGCTGCTCCTGGGACCAAATCGTTCGCCGATCCAAGGCCGGATCCGCTACTGGCGGCGCCTCCGCGGTCAACGAGGCCTGCGCGGACGTCGACGACGAGCCACTTACCGGAGTGCCGGACGATCTCGACGCGATATCCGGTGGTCTGGGTGGACTCCGATGACGGTACGTCCCAGGTCACTCGCACCTCTGCCACAGCCACGTTGCCGTCCTCGTAGGAGACGGGTTGGTTTGCGGGGGTGGAGGTCGCGCGGGGGGACCGGACGGTGATCTGGTCGATCTTCGGGTTCGTGACCATGCCACCGAGTCCGGTCTTGGCGCGCGCGACCGCTGAGTCCGCAAGGACAAGGTTGAGCTGACCGCTATCGGAGGCACCCCAGGCCGCGAGGAAGGGTCGGATCAAAGAGTCCTTCGTCTGCGCTGCGAGATTCGGATCCTCGTCGAGGTTCGGTTCGGCCGGGGGCGGGTTGTCCAAGCGCATCGGTGCGGTGACCCCGATGTCTCCGACGATCCGCATGTCGTTGCTGACCTTGCTGGAGCGCACCCACACCGGAACAGACATGCTCAGGTACTGACCGTCGGACACCGACACGGTGAACCCCAGATACGCGGCGTCCCCTTCGGGGAACTCGGTGATCGGGCTGACGGTGCCGTCCCAGACGATCATGGACGGTTCTTGTTGCAGTCCACCGGAAGTCCATCCGCAGCTTTCCGCTGCTCCGGGTGTCCCCATAGCCTGGAGCAACTGTTCGCGACGTTTGACGGACTCGTCGTCACCGTGGGTGAGGCATACATCGAGGTACTGCTGCGCGAACCCCACCGCAGCGTTGACCGGGAAGGTCGTCAAACGGTAGGCGGCGGCTTCCTCTGCAGAAATTGCTCCTTCGGCCGGTACCGATGAGCGACCCAACACCACTCCGGTGATCAGGCCTGCGGCCGAGCAGGCAGCCAAGGCTGTCACCCCGATGGCGAGGGCGCGTCGCCCACGGTTGTGGCGGCCGACGGTCGGTTGCTTACCGACCTTGCCGATGTCGAAGTCTTCGATGGGAACACCGTTGCCGTCGAAGAGTTGCGCAGAGCTCGAGTTGGCGTCACTGTCGGAGCTGACGAGGGCCTTGGTTCTGCTGAACAGGGATTTCTTGCGGGTCGGTGTGCTGGTGGTCGGGTAGTCGGCAGCCGTGCTGGCCGCGTTGTCAACGTGAAGTTCGGGCGCAGCGATGGCACGTCCATCTTCGTCGACGTAGATACGCTGACCGTTCTCGTCGCGCAGTTCGCTGCCGGCGGCGTCGGATGCGATGAAGTGGCTGTCTTCGGTTTGGAGGACCCACCGGTAGATTCGCTCGCCGTCGATGTCGTACCAGTCGGAGCCGTCGTCAGCGGGATCGGGAACGGGCGTCGCCGGTGGCTGCTCGTAGGCGGGGACTGGATCCGGCTGCGGCTCGGGATCAGGAGACAAGCCGAGAAGAGCGTGCAGATGGGGCTGGACCGAGTCTCGAGCAGGATTGAATCGAGCGTAGATGCGTCGCACCGGGATGCGTTTGTCGGTGCGGGCCGGCCGGAATCCGTCCGGTAGGACAACCGCGGCCCGGTCGATCAGCTCAGCGTCCTTCGACACATGCGTCCCTTCCGCCGTTCATCAGGATTGCGCTGGTACGCACATTGACTGGTGTGCGCGCCAGGCGATTCGTTCTCCGATGGACGTCAGCGTAGGACAGCCCGTTCCGGTGGTCCGGCTTCGTCGTGATGACTCAGACTGAAGCGTTTTGCGGGCCGGTGGTATCCGCGCGGAGCGGTGAGAAGGACACGGGCGCTTCTACAATCGGTCCCAGACGCTGGGTTCGGCCGCCGCAGGCTCTCTGTCGAAATCGTCTTCGGCACTTCGATCAACGTGCGTGAAGTGGTCGCCTTCTGGACCAGCGGCATCGTCGAACGCATCGAACGCGGTGCTGTCCTCGCTGGATACAGCGGTGACGGCGGAGACGGGCTCGATGTCGGCCTTTTCGGTGACCCCGTCGACGATCTCGAAAAGCTTCGAGCTGCGCTTGGCGAGTTCCTCGTTGAGGGCGATAGCGGTGGTGCGAGCTGCTTCGCGGGTGGCGTCGATCAGCTCCGGGTCGCCGGCAAACGGGTTGTAGCCGAGCTCCGGTTCGAATACCGGGACCATCTCGATGATTTCGTACCAGTTGTTCGGCCCTTCAGGGGCCGTGGTGTGCACAGCGGTCAGTTTCGGTGCCTTCGTCACGTACACCATTTCCCACGAATCGCGGTCGAGTGCTTGTGTGGTTCCGAAAGGGATACGGGTGTCCTGTTGCTCGGAACCACGCACCATCTTCGATTCCGATGCGCCGGTGAAGATTCGCAGGCGGTTGTTCGACACGGCAGTCTCGTTCGTGGCGAACTGCTTGGTGACCTTGCCGGAGAAGCCACAGACGATCTCGTCGTCGGCTTCGGTGTTGAGCTGCAGGGCGAACAAGTGATCAACCTGGGCGAGGAGCCGGTCCAACCACACGCCTTTTCCGTCGTCGACCTGCCGCACGTCGGCAAGCGCCTGCGTGGAGGCCACGACACGGATGCCCATATCGGCGGACTTGTTGAGGAGATTGATGAGCGCTTCGGCGGAGGCGGAGTTCACCGCACTGCCCAGCTCTTCGATCTGGACGATGAACGGTGGCCAGGGGGTGCTGTCCGCGACCCCGGTGTCGAGCGCGAGGTATTGGGAGACGGCGAGTTTGCGGGCTCGCAGGGTTGCGACCGCATTTTGAAGATCAAGCAGGATCATCGTGTAGATCATGGCGGCGAAGTCGGGATAATCCTGCGCCGGCAGACTGATGACCACGATTTCTCCGCGAAGGATCGCTCGGATCAGGTCGATCTGCCCCGCGGGGCTGCGGCCGGTTCCGAACGTGCCGGGAAACAGTGCAGAGGAGTTGACGTATGTCGAGACCAGTTGTCGGGTATTGGAAGCAGCCTGTGCGGTGATGGTGCTTCCCTTCTTCAGTTCGCCCATCACGGCTTGCACCCGGGCGCGCAGTGTCGCGATTCGCTTGCCCGCTTCGTCATCGGACAGGTGCGGGTAGTAGGTGCGAACGGTGCCCACGTTCAGGGCAGCGGCTTGACGTTCGAGTTCACCGCCCCCGTCGCCGACCACGGAGAGCATGTTCATCAGCGTTTCCAGCGCTGAGATCCGCGTGCGGCCATCTGCGCCGACGGTGCGGTCGTATCCGGTCAACGCGGCGATGTTCCATGCAAGCTCAGTGATCTCCTGTGCCGCTCGAAGGTATGCGGCTGCGTCACCGTCTCGCGGAACCGATTTGAGAAGCATCTCCGTTTTGGACTTGCCGTTTCCTCGGCTGAGCGGGTCGTATCGGGCGGGTACGGGAGGAGCGTAGGGATGAGGTTGCTCGTATCCCCCGCCGTTCTTCGGTGCGAGAGCGAAGTGCAGGAACGAGCGTCCTTCGCGTTCTGCCAGTCGAGCTTTGGACTTGACCAGCGCGTCGTCGCCTTTGATGTCGATGGTGAGGTTGCCTCCCCCTTCCACGTGGACCTGCTGGTCGACGAGGGAGGTCGCGAGGCGTGTCTTGCCGGAACGAGATGATCCGACTATCAGCGCGGCCTTCTTGAACGACTTGGATGGTGTCAGCACGGGGTGGCCGTAATGCCCCACCCCTAGTGCGATGGTGGGTTCGGTGCGGCGGTTACTCAACATGTTCAGGCTCCCGTGTAGTAGCCGTCGGCGATTTTCTGGCGTTCGATGGCGCGTCGTCGACGGTCGAGGAAGCCGACGGGTCGCATATTGGAGTGCTCGGGGCCCTCGATGCGGCCGCGAAGTGCGCGTGGGCGCGCGCGGAACGCAACAATCACGACGATGGTGACAGTGAAGCCGACCGGGATGCCGAATCCGAGTTGGGTCCCCACGACTTCGAGGATGCTTGCGTCGGAGTGGGTGCGCATCCAGCCGCGTAGTCCGCTGCTATCGGCGGGGAATGATTCGGCGACTGTGGAGAGCCAGGTGCGGGTGGCGAAGGACGTGGACCAGTACAGCCACGTGATCGGTGAGAAGCCGGCGGCTGCGATGCCGAGGACTGCGGTGGCTGCTGCCCAGGTGGCCCAGATGCGGACGCGGACGCGGCGGAGCTCGTAGGCGAGGATCGAGAAGATCGCTGCTGCGGCGACGCCGGGTAGTGCGGCGAGGACGACGACAGCGGACACGGCTGCGAGACCGATGGTGTTGACGGTGCTCGAGGGATTTCGTGTGTCATGCTGTTCCGCGTCGGTTCTTGACCCCATGCGTGGCCGGACCTCCTGGTAGTGGCCTTTTCTCCGATGGTGGGGATCATCGCACGGGGTGTTCGGGGGAAGAGGGGGTCGCAGCAGGGTTCGAGGTACCTCGACGGCGCGCAGGAGCGACGCGCAACCTTTTTCAGATAAGGGCGTGTCGCTGCCGCTCCAAGATCAGGGCACCCCTATCCTTATCGGAAAGCGGTGGCGATGTTGTACAGTCACCACCATCGGAGATGCATGAACCACATTTGGGGGCTTGCCATGGCTGCTGCATGCAGCAGGAACGGTCGGCGCCTTGGACGACGATCCAAAGGCGATCGGCGATTCGTCGCTACCCGAGTTCCCGCGCAGACCATCACGTCGATCAAAGCTATTGCCGAGGACACCAACACCCCCCTCGGCGACGTAGTCGGCACTCTCCTCCTGCTCGGCGTACGCCACAGCGCGGAGTTGGATGCCGCCATGGATGAACTGATGCCGCTGACCCGCACCACCGGGGACGGCCAAGTCCAGTTCAACCCCTCCAACACCAAAGACAGCATCGTCAACCTCATCGGACGGGCACCCACACCGGTCGTTGAACGCATCGAAGAACTCCGCGACGGGATCTCCCCCGACGGGAAAATCCCGATGCTCCTCGTGTTCTCCGCATTGCTGGCCATCGGCCTACGGGGCGTCGAGAACACGACGTTCGACTCGGCCCTTTCCGACATGTACGCCCTCGCACTCGACCCCTCGCTCGCCACCACGATGCTCGGCAAGCAGGTCGCGACGACCCGTAACCGTGAAGAACAGGGGGTGCTGTCACTGGCGATCTAGTTGCCGCGCCGAGTACGGCGCCTGAACAACTTCATCCAGGGGCACCGCCGAGGTCGCGTTCACCAGCTACACGCTGGAACACCGCACCTCCCCGGAAATACATGAGACCCCGCTCTGCCAGGAACCGGGGTCTCATGTGATCTGAAATTAGGTGTCGGACCGAGTTGGCGCTCGGCGACCCGACTGGGGTGCCCCTCCACTGGAAGGACTCACTTGACCAGTGAGCTCCAGGGTACAAGCACGCCCGCGGTTGCGTCCACTGACGCTGCCGTGTCGGCCCCATCCACCCTGTCGAATTCCGACGGATCGGACAGTTTGTCTGCATCCGACAACTCCACACTCACCTCCGACGAGATCTTCAGGATCGTCCGGGGCTGGTCTCCGCGCGCCACCATCCGTGTCGATTTCCACCGAGACCACCGGTATACCCCCAAGCGGATTCCCGACGAGCCGCCGAATACACCATGGGCGCTCTATCTCACGGACCGCAGCGGCCGATTCCACCTGCTCGGACTCGATTTCGACGATCGCCCCGGTACACCGACTGGCGCTGCCCGCCGAGCAGCAGAACAGGTCAGCCGTAAACTGCACCAGCTCGACGTCCCTCATCTGCTGTGCGCATCGGGCGGCCGCAATGGTCGACACCTGTGGATCCGGCTGACTTCCCCTGTTGAGTCTCTCCAAGTCCGAAGGCTCGCTAACGCTCTCACTACCCGCTACGGGAAAGTGTTCGACGCCACACCGCTACGGAACTCGACCTCGGGCTGTGTCCGCGCTCCGGGCTCCCCTCATCGGTTCGGTGGCCACTCTCAGGCGCTACGGACAGCGGGCCGGCCAGCAGCACGCGCGCTCGAGTGGGCCAGCGAAGGCGCAGACCCCAGCGCTGTCGACGCCCTCCTCGACTGGGCCAGACCCGCAACAGGTTCGACGGAAAACGATGGACGCACCAACCCTAGAAACGTCACTGTGACGAAACAACTTAGGGTAATCGATCATCAACTCGGCATGATCCCAGGCGCCACCAGGCCACTGCCAGAACACATTCAGCGCCTCGCACAGGCCAACCCCGCGCCCTACGCCGACACATCCCGTATCGCCTGGTCCATCATGCTGTCGGCCGCCCACGCACACTGGTCACTCGAAGACATCACCCGCGCCGCGACCGTCACCCGATTGCCAGGCCTCGAACACCTGCGCAGTGCACCTACCTCCAACGGACACCGCGCTCCCCGCCCAGACCCGAAAGAGCACACAGCCCGACAATGGCACCGCGCCCTCACCGCAGCCGCCGCTGCACCCCCGCCCCCTGAAGACACACCCACCAGCCACGCACGCCAACACGTCCGCGCGGCCCTCACCGCAGCCGAGCAACACCCATTCTTTCGCGGCTCCCCACAAGCGTTCCGCCGCTGGGCAGCACTGGCCGCAATCGCTGACCTGATGTACCGCGCCGATACCGTCGACGACTTCGAACTCGACGTCCGCCGCTGGGCCATCGCGGCCGGCACCACCAAATCCGTACTCGCCAACACCGTGCGGGAACTCATGGACACCGGTTGGCTCATCCGCACACGCCAACACGCCGGCACAAAAGCCGCCGCATACCGTCTCTGCATACCTGCAGTACATGTACGTGGACACAAGGTTTCCCACCCCCCAGAAGCCCTCCCGGAACATGCTCTCGATCGAGCTCGCAACTACCTCTCCCACCTGAATCGTGATGTCTGGCAACACTCGAGCCTCGGACCTACCACGGCAATCGTGCACTGGTGGATGTGCCACTCCCCCACCCTCCGTTCAGAAGGGCTGCAGGCCGCAACAGGGCTGTCGCGAAGGCATCTCGACACCGCGATCCGAGTGCTGGAGACGCACCGCCTCGTCCGTCACGGCCAAGCCATCGACCTCGAACGCATCTACCGCGGTGTGGCGACGTTCTTAGGTGTTGACGGGGTGCTGGAGCGCCGCCGTACCCGGTATCGACATGAGTCCCTGGTCTGGGCCTGGTGGTGCGCGGAAGTCACGTGGCGCAGCGCACCGGCTTCAGCTAAGCCCGCGCTGTCGGTCCGCCACACGTACGGGCAGTTCCCCACCCTCGCCGACGGCAGCTGCGACTGGGCAAGCGCGATGCACCGTGTCGCCCAGGTCGAAGCCCTCCGCACGAAAACTCAATCCGCGTGACCTCGCCCCACAACCGCACTATCGGCGGCGCACCAGCAGCAGACAGACGCGCAGGATCACTTCTGGTTAGGGAGCGTCCACACCTGGTCCGCCGAGTCGACGTCAGGGAGTTGGCTCTCCAGGAGATCGACGAAGTACAGAAAGGCCGCTCTGCACACCCACAACGCCTCCACGGAAGCCTGGATAAGCTCATCCAGATCGACTGTGCTGAAGGTTTCCCTCGTCGGCCCGGTCGGATAACCAGAGGTCGCGTGCACGATCCGGTGAGTGCCGGCATTCCGCAGCAGCCGAGCGTTGGGATACATGCCGTCGTCGAACAGATCGGCAGCGAGCTCGGCCAACGCAAGAACATGCAGGTATCCGGGATCCCCGTCAGACAAGCTGGGCCGCACCGCATGCGACTTCTTGTCTTGCCAAAACCCGGCGAAGGACACTTTGCCCGGGTCGATGCCCACCTCAAAGTGCTCATTCGCGGCAACCGCGATCTTGTCCAGTACGTCAAGTGCAGAGCGTTGGGCAAGCAACAGCAGCGCAGGCCCCTCACCGTAGATGCCACCGTCGAGGGTATCGGTGTACAGCCCTGAATCATCCGGATGCTGCGAGACCCCGGCTTCGTTCACCATCAGTTGTCCCCGGTAGGCCATTCTCCTCGCCACCAGATACTCGGCTTTCAGCACGTTCATAGCAGCGAAGATCGGAGGAACGGACTCGCCTGGCGTTGACGGCACCACGCCCTCAAGCCCGGCGCTGTCCCAGCGGTCACCACCTCCCCCCAATCCCTCTACCGTTGCCGTCAACGCCAGGCGATGCTCAACGATCCACTGGTGGTACGGGTCCAGTTCGTCACCGACATGACGGAAGTGCCCCTGCCCGCCGACCGGCTCCAACGAATCCCAGCGTTGAGCCACCTGCGCGCCTGCGATTTCAGCGGTGCGAGCACTCAAGGTTTTCGCGATCTGCAGGTATCGGTCGTAGGCCGCAGCGATGTGCCCCAGTTCGTCTCGTCCGTGCTCGAGCCTGCGCCGCAGCAGCTCAGCTGCGTTCCCGGCCGCGTTGCCGTTGGAAGGATCCAACTTCAACGAATCGGAATACGCCGTGTATGCCTCGACCCATCTACCGGAATCGTCCAGGGTATTGCCGAGGTTGCACAGTGCCCGGCTCCGCTGTTCTGCGCTTGCGTACTCCTCGTGGCCGGCCGCCCTAAGGGGGTAGCCGTAGCATTTGCCGAAAATCGGGCGGATATGGCGTAGTGCCCGGTCGGTGATCCGCTCGGCCTGTTGGGTCGAAACGATCGTCTGTCTCGCCACCGGCTCCTGGCGGGCGCGGCGTATCCGCCCAGCTCGCCGACGATCCGATTCGGGCCAGAACTCGTGTGGGACGTAAGGGCCCGCAACCCAAGGTTGTCAGGAAGTGCAAAGTAGCGGGATCCTGACGACAGGCTGGTGAATTCTCAGGCTCGTGGTGCAGCACTGCTGACGATGCGGTGGATGGTGGAGCGGCCGACGCTGTATTCCTCGGCCAGGTCCGCCAGGCTCGCGTCGTCGGCGGGGTCGTGGTAGCGGCGGTGGATTGTTTTCCGTGCCGTGAGAGGAAGTTTCGGCTGCTTGCCCTTGAGCCTGCCTTTCGCGCGGGCCTTGGCCATGCCCTCGCGGGTGCGTAGGTGGTTGAGGTTGGCCTCGAATTCGGCGACCATGGCCAAGGTTTGCAGGAAGAGCTTGCCGAACGGGTCGTTCCAGTCGTAGATCGAGCTCCCGAGTCCGAACAGCACCTCGCGCTCGCGCAGTTCGGTCAGGGTCTGGCCTGCTTCGGCCATGTTGCGTGCGAATCGGTCGAACTTCGGCGTGGTCAGCACTACCTGTCGCCCGTCGATGGCCGCCGCGGCGGAGGTGACGGCGGCGAGTGCGTTGTCGAGCCCGGCCCGGTTCTTGCGGGTGGTCCCGGAGAACCCTTTGTCGATGAAGATCCGCTCACGCGGCACTCCGAGCGCCAATAGCTGCTCGGTTTGGATCTCGACGTCTTGTTCGTCGGTGGAGCAGCGGCAGTATCCGACGCGGAACGGCTCACCCATGCCGAAAGTGTTCCAGATAGCGGGGGCTGACCGGCACAGTCAGCGGAACACCTCTACGGAACACCGGTGAGCTGGGCCGACGTTGGCTCTGCGTGGTGTTCCGGTGGCCGATCCGGTTACGGAACAGGTCAGGGGGTGTTATCGGTGTGTGGGGGTGTGTTGTGGGTGAGGGCGTGCTGGTGGGCGGTCCGCAGGATGGCCTCGGTGGGAGTGGTGCCGCGTAGCTGGTAGGCGTCGGGTCCGAGCCGGTCGAGGTCCGCCCCGAGCTCACGTGCGTCGATGGGGTGGCGGGCGCAGATGATCAGGAGCCGGGCGTGGGTGGCGTGGGCGAGTTCGGCGGCGTGGTCGACCACACGGTAGGAGCGGTCGGATCCGTCGGTGTCGACGATGATCGTGCGATAGGCCGTCATGACGGGCGTCTTTCACGAGAAGGGAGCGTGTTTTGCGGGGGAAATGGTCGAGATGTATCGGCGGCGTGGTGCGCGGCCGGGGGCCAGTACTGCCAGCACGATCGCCCCGACGGTGGTGAGGGCGGCCAGGGCGAGCGCGGCCTGGCCGCTGCCGTGCACGAACGCGGCCTTGGCGAACTCGGCCAGCGGTGCGGCCACCGGTCCGGCCTGGTCGGCGACCTGCAGCGCCGCGGCCAGGGAATCGGCGACCGGGCCGCGGGCGGGCTCGGGCAACTGGGGCAGGGCGGGCTGGATGCGGTGGGTGTAGCCGGCGGCCAGCACGCTGCCGGCCACGGCGATCCCGATCGCGGCGCCGATCTCGCGGGCGGCGTCGTTGACCGCGGCGGCGACCCCGTGTTTGGCCTCGGGGGTGTCGGCGACGATGGCATAGGTCGCCGGCGCGGTGCACAATCCCAGGCCCGCGCTCATGATCAGCAGCGGCCACAGCAGGTCGAGGTAGTGCGCGGCGAGTGTCAGCCGGCTCACCAGCACCAGCCCGGCGGCGATGGTGAGCAGGCCGGCCACGGTCATCACCCGTAACCCGACCAGGCTCGACAGCCACGGCGCGATCACCGAGATCACGACCAGCGGCACCACCATCGGCGCCAACGCCAGCGCCGAGGCCAGCGGCCCGTAACCGAAGACCAGCTGCAGGTACTGCACAAGCAGCAGGAATACCCCGAAGGTGACCAGGAACTGGATGGTCACCGACAGCGACCCGGCACCGAAACCACGGCGGGCGAACAACCGCACATCCAGCAGCGGCGCCGCCGAGCGCAGCTCGACGACCACGAAGGCCGCCGTCGCGGCCACGCCGACCCCNCCCCGGCGGCGGCGGCGACGAGCGGGTCGGCCCAGCCGCGCGCGGGGAACTCGATCACGGCGAACACGATCGCCGCGACAGCGACCGCCACCGCCACCGCGCCCACCCAGTCCACCTGCGGATGCTCGCGCTGGCGGGACTCGGCGATGGTGCACGCCAACCCCGCCAGCACCGCCCCGGCCACGGTCAACCCTACGAACACCGATAGCCACGACCATCGTTCGAGCAGCACCCCGGCACCGAGAATCCCCAGTATCGCCCCGGATCCGGCGACCCCGGCCCATATCCCCACCGCCCGGCCGCGATGAGCGGGGGCGAACCCTGCAGTGAGGATCGACAGCGTCGAGGGCATCACCAGCGCGGCGCCTGCCCCGGCCAGCGCGCGCGTCGCGATCAACCAGGCCGGGTCGGACAGCAGCAGCGGCAGCGCCGAGGCGGCGGCGAACACCACCAACCCCACCACCAGCACCACGCGGCGCCCGTAACGGTCACCGACGGCGCCGGCGGGCAGCACCAGACACGCCAGCACCAGCGTGTAGCCGTCGACGATCCAGGTCAGCTGGGCTTGGGTGGCCCCGGTCGCAAGCGCGATCTGCGGCAACGCCGAATACAACGCCGCCATCGCCGCGACCACCAGCGCCACCGCCAGGCACGACACCGCCAGCATCCACCACTGGGCCCTGGTCCAGCGGGCGATCTCGACAGTGTCCGTTCCGGGTGTGGCCACCGGCACCTCCCCGACTTTGAAGACCAACGGTATCTGTACGAGACCATTCGTATCATAGTGGTTGGGGGGTGGGATAGAGTTCACCCATATCAAGAGTTCAACGACACGAATTCGGAGGAAGGCGCGTCCATGACCGACTCAGGCCCGGCGGCGACCGACCCGCTCGCCGCGGACGACGAGCAGGCCGATCCGCGACTGGCGCGCTCACGCAACCGGTTGCTCGACGCGGCCACCCATCTGCTGTCCACCGGCGGTGTCGAGGCGGTCACCGTCGAGGCGGTCACCCGCGTGTCGAAGGTCGCCCGCGCCACCCTCTACCGGCACTTCGGCAGCACCACCCAGCTGCTCGCGGCGACTTTCGAACGACTACTTCCCCAGGTCGACACACCGACCGGCACCGGGCCCGTGCGTGAGCGGCTCCTGGCGCTGCTCGCCAGCCAGGCCGACCTCATCGAACAGGCTCCGGTGCAGATGACCACCCTGGCCTGGCTGGCGATGGGTTCCATCGGCGAGGACCACCCCGACCCGGCCGCGGTCACCTCGCTGCGCGCGCGCGTCATCGAGCAGTACCGCCACCCGTTCGACCAGATCCTCACCAGTCCCGAGGCCCGCGCGATGCTCGGCGAGCTCGACACCACCTTCGCCATCATCGAACTCCTCGGCCCGATCGTGTTCGCCCGTCTCACCGGATTACGCAGCATCGACCACGACGACTGCACCCGGCTCGTCGACAACTTCCTCACCGCCCACCGAACACCCACGCCAGCAGACACCGCTATCGACATCGCCACGCCGTAACCACGGGCCCCGGTTCCGCGCGGTCAGAACAAGGTGTCGCGCACCCGCAGCGGCCGGTACCCGGTCGGGCCCAGCTGGGCCAGCTCGGCGTCGATGTCGACCTCGATCGCGCCGAAGAAGTTGATGTTGGCACTGTGGGCCGGGCTGATGTGGGCCAGGACCTCGTCATCGATACGCTGCCCGGTCCGGCGCATCTGCTCGACAGCGAACCCGTAATACTCTGTGGTCCAGGCGATCACAGCGTTGGTCGTCAAGGTCAGGCACCAGGCCTGCTCGGTCTGGTCCTCGAGGTGGCGCGCCCGGATCATCCCCTCATGGGCATAGAGCAGGTCGCGGCGCAGCGCGTGCAGCGACTCGCCCTTGTTGAGCTGCCGCGAGATCTTGCGCCGGTAGTCCGGATCGGAGAGGTATCTCGCGGCGTAAATGGTGCGCCGCAGCGCCCCGTACTCCTTGAGCGCCGCGGCCAGGGTGTTCTGCCGCCCCGACGCCGACAGCTTGCCGACCAACAGCGACGCGGTGGCGTGCCCGAACTTCAGCGATCCGGCCAACCGCAGCAGATCGTCCCAGTGCTCGGCGATCAAACCCAGGTTGGCCTTGCGGGTCATCAGCGGGCCCGCGTGCGGGAACCGGGCCTCGGCCTCGGCGCGCGGGCCCGGCCGGTACAGGGTGATCCGCCCCAGATCCCGGATCCGTGGCGAGAGCTGCATCCCGAGCAGGTCGAACAACCCGAAGTTGACCAGGGTGACCCCGTGGGTGTCGGTGGCGTGCTCGGTGATCGGCAGATCGGTGGCGTTGCCCAGGATCTCATCGAGCACGTAGTGGGCTTCGCGTTTGGTCGCCACGATGACCTTGGTGCCGTAGGTGGCGTGGGTGTCGCTGACATGGGTGTAGGTCGACAGGCCCTCGCTGGCGAAATAGCGGCTCAACGGCCGCGCCGTGGTCGACTTACCGCGCGTCGGGAAACGCTGCCCGTCGCTCGACGACAGTGTTCCGGCGCCGAACACCGCGGTCAGCGGCAGCCGCTGGTGGTAGCCGACCAGTACCAGGTTGGCCGCGCGCAGGGTCTCCTCGCGCACATACCACTCGTCGGTCCAGGCCAGGATGTCGTAGGTGATTCCGCACGCCTCGGCCATCCGGGTCAACCCCAGGTTCGTCGAGTGCGCCAGCAGTACCGCGATCAGGTTGCGTTTGAGCTCCGGCGTCCGGGTGGCCTGACCGCCGGCGTGGGTGAAGCAGTCCAGGTAGCCGGTGCGTTTGTCCAGCTCGATCAGCAGCGACACGATCGGCGCGAACGGCAGCATTTCGGTCAGCTCGGCCTTGAGCGTGATCGCCTCGGCGGGAACATCTTCCGCGCTCAGCGGCGAGATCACCAGATCCCCGCCCTCGTCCAGCCGGACCGGGCCGTCCCCGCCGGCCAGCACCTCCTCCAGCTCACCGAGAGCGTCGTGCAGTTCGGCGACCACGGTGGCCAGCGCGACGCCAGGATCGGCGGATCGCCCGACCAGGCCGCAGAACTCAACGCGTTGCGGTTCCCACTGCCCGGTGGTGAGCAGGTAGGCGGCCGGGTCGGCGTAACGGCGCGAGCCCGGCACGAACACATCCCCGCTGCGCAACCCGTCACGCAATCCGAGCAGCACACACAACTCCCAGTAGTGCCGATACGCGGTCGCGCTGCCGGATTTGCGGGCCTCGTCGAGGTAGCCGCGCCACTTCATCGGCACGAACCCGGTCGGGGCGTCATCGAAGACCTTGCGCCGCCCGGTCGCGTTCAACTCGCGCAGCATGTTCACCGCGATCAGCAACTCGGTCGCGGCGGTACCGCCGCAGAAGCGCACCGCTTCGAGCACCGCGGGGGTGAACTGACGCAGGTAGTTGTAGGAGGAATCCAACGCCGCCAGATGCCCGTGATCACGCGGCAACCTGGGCTTGGCCTGGGCGATCGCCGCGCGCAGGCGCTCCCACCCGATCTTCTCGCCGCGGATCAGCGCACCGATCTCCTCATCCGGAACGCCGGGGTCGGTGACGATTTCCAACAGATCGTCCAGCAGCGCCTGACGGTCCTCTCCAGTCTTCCCTCGTTCGGCCAGCCGCTGCTGCATCTTCCGTTCGGCAGCACCGAATTTCACCGAGATCGCCTGATCGAACAACGCCACGACCTCATCGAGGACATCGGTGCCGGACTGGGCCAGCACCGTGAGCAGGATCGGATACCGGCGTTGCGGATCCCGACGTTGCAGCGCTTGCGGACTCAGGCGCCGGCCCATCGTGGCCAAAAACCGGCGCCGCTCGGCGGGCAGCACCGACATATCCAGCCGATCAGCGCCCAACCCGCGCAGGAAACCCAGCTTGTCGACCTCGGCGCGGACCGCGGCCGCCGAGGCCTCCACCGGCCCGGTCGACAGCCACCGCAACCGCGAGATCCCCAGCGAAGCGTCGGTGACAAGCAAGCCGTCCAACTCCGCGCACCGCGCCGCAGTGAACTCGTGAGCGAGCCGGTCATAGGTTTCGGTCTGGGCCTGGTGGCGGGCGTGGGCGACCCGCTCGACCACGGTGACCGGGCCTGGCCGGATCACCTTCGCCGAGATCAGATACTCACACGCCAGCCGGAACAGCAGAGTCGGGGAATCGTGCTCCATCGCCCGCGCGAGCAGGAACTCATCGAGCTCCTTGAACTCGAGCGCACCGACCGCACGCCATCCCAGGTACCGCGCGGCCAGGCGCACATGCTCGGTGCGGGTCTTGGCTCGCCTGCCGTAGGCACCGATCACCACCGGATCCAACCGCAACTGCTCGGCGACACGAGCCACCGCCACCGGCGGAGCCGTGACCAGCCGATCCGGCACGAATCCCAGCCACGGCAGCGTACACAACGCGATCGCCAAGCCCAGCCGCTCGGCTGGGCCCCGGCCCCGGCCCGGATCCACGAACGCCAGATCCGCAGGCGTCAGCGTGAAGTACCGGAACAGCTCCTCGCGGCTGATCTCCGGGAATCCCCGCAGTCGTTCCAACTCCTCGTCCGCGAACATCCGCGTCGCCACGACCCCAGCCTCCACCAGCACCGACCAACATCATCATCGGCAGTCAAGCACCAACCAGTCGACAGTGCATGCCGAACTCGAAACCCCGTGCCCACCAGTCGGATACGCCAAATCCGCCCGATTTCCGGCGGATGCTACGGCTACCCCCTAAGGATGCGTCGAACCGTGCGAAGATCGTCGATGTTCTTCAGCCGAAACGACGGGTTGAGCTCTGCGGTGTCTTCACCGATGTCCGCCAACTCGCGAATGTGATAGATCGATGCCTGTCCGGTACCGACGTTGTACATCGCCTCTGCTGCAACGTGTTCAGGCGTTTCCTCGTCATCGATGAGCGATCTCGCCCACGCGACACCCAGTTCGAGACCTTCGATGCTCTCTGCCGCCGCAGCCAAATTGTTCATCGTGGAGGACAGCAAGAACAAGAGCCAACACCGCTTCTCCGCGTCGACAGTAGACGCTGACACCGTCGCCTGAATCTGTTGCAACGTGCTCATGACGTCGGCGAACCGCGAAAGGCCAACCGTGTCGTTGAGCTCGATGATGAAGCTCTGCAACTCCATGAACTCGGCGTCATTCATGCTCTTTGCCTCCAGCCTGCCAGCGGGCCACGGTGCGCCCAGCGAAGGGCTCAGCCTACGACCACAATCCGACAGCAGGACTTGCTACTGACCGCGTGCACAGGCTCGGTTGCCGGCGCCCATTGCCTTAGACCACACAATGCGGTATCAACAGCTCACGGCGACGAAAGCAGGTACCAGCATGTCGCACAACCGGAAGCAGCCCTCCAAAGGCAAAAAGCTTCAGCAGATACGCGGAGAAATCGCGCGCATCGAACTGTTCCTCTTCAAGATGAACAACATTCTGAAATACCGGCCGTGGACCGTCCAGGAACAACAACTCGCAGCAGACGCAATGGCCCGACACAGGCGGCTGACGGCCCAACTTCACGGGATGTCCCCACCCAGCCCACGCGCATCACGTCGGAAACAACCGCGGTCTCAAACCAAGGGCTATCCCCGAACCGCAGGTTCTGTGATGACCATCCGCAACCGCTGAAGACGACCTCCGCTCGCCCAGGTCGTCCTTTACCTTAAGGCCACGAGGTTGCGTTCTTCATCGCGACGAACGGGGCAGCGACTGTTCCCACGAACGTATCGCTGCCGTTCACAACGGGCGTTTCCATTGCAGAGAGCCCTCAACCAACATTGCAGTCACGCGCGATTCGAGCTGTTACCGACCTGGCGCTGATCAGCTGGTAACAGCTCGTCGAGCACTCGATCGCTATGTGCGCGGTGACGATAACAGCACCGCAAGCACCGAAAAGTCGACCGAACGGCTCGCCCGCGGTGACCGCCCGAACGCCGGTAACAGCTCAAAATCGGCCTGCGCGCCCGTCAGCCCTACTACGTTGTCGGGCAACAAGGGAGCATGCGGGCCTCGTTTCGGGGCTGTTACCGACGTATTCCCCAGGCGGTTTACAGCGTCGGATCGATGGTCGAATCGACCTTAGCGCCGCCCGTTCGGGTGAAGCGGCGTGCCAGTGGACGGTGGCGGCGACAGGTTGAGCTCGGCGCTGGCCTGCCTGGCGAAACTGGTCGCGATCAGGTGCAAGAGGTGTGACGAGCAGAGGTATTCGATGACCAGAAGGTCGAGCGTGCGCACAATGTGATCGACAGTCCGGGTGTTTGCGTGCGTGTCTCGAGGGTGCCATCGCCTGCCGTGGAGAAGAAATCTGAGGTACCGGTGAACACGCGGACGATCCCCTGGCCCACTCTTGTCGCTGACATCGTCCTGTCCATCCCATGTCACTGGCTTCGTTTGGACCGCGCGGCCGCGACCGGCTGGGCGCAACTGTCTGTTGGGGCCGCTACCGTCCGTGGCTCGGGTCCTATTGAGGCAGCTGCAGGTATTCGTCGAGGATCCGATCGACTGTGGTGGTGGGGATGCGCAGAGTCGGTTCGGATGCGGCGATGCGGCGGCGCACATCGGCGAGTAGAGCCAGTTCGCGTTCGAGTCGGGTGCGATCGCGCTCGCCCTTGTTCGTGCCGTCGGCGCTGGGTGTCATCGTTTTCTCCACGGGTTCGGGCGGGGATGGCCTTGGTCGGGCGAAACCATGCTGGCACGTTCGGCGCGGAACGGTGGGGGTGACTTCAGGGTGAAGCCCAGGTGATCCGATCAGGGCTGCGCGCCACTCATCGAGACCCGTTACCGGGCACCCCTGCACCGGAGTCGGCCCGGCGGGTCGGTACGGTCACACCATTCACGAACCGGGGGACGTGGCCCTGAACAAGACCCTCCGCGTCCCGGGTTGAACGATCCGGTGACGAGTGTTCATCGAACACATGTTCTACGAGTCGCTATAGTGAGAGTGCGGCAGGTCGATGGAGGGACGCGACAGCGGACTTCGGGAAGCATCGGCCTGCCGCATCGTCTCCGCAAGAATTCCAGGCATCAAGACCAGAAACGGTCGATACCAGGCACTTCTGCACAGGGAACACCAACCTTGCCGCGCCCCCGTCCCGACCCGTCCGCCCCACACGAAGTCGACTTCCAGCACATCCCCACCGGTGGGCACTTCGCCGAGTGCACCCCAACCGCGCTGCCGCCGAAGCCTTCGCCGTCGACAAACTCATCAGCCTCGGAGAAGACCCGCTGAAGCCAGCGAAGCGGTCAAGCTGGCCGGCTACACCACACCTACGCCGTCCGCATCTACTCCACCCACGCATAGATCGTGGATGAAGCACGGAGGCCGCCACTCCTCGAACCCGATGGCCGCCAGGCCACCGAGTCCAGTCGAGAACCCTGGTGAGTTCCGGGCCGAGGCGTGAGGAGTAGCGGCCACCTGCTCGCCGCGGAAACACGCTTATGCCTTCCGAGATCGATCGTCTTGGTAGCTGTCGGTACCAGCGGAATGGGAATGTAGACGGCGATGATTCCGCCCCGTAATGGGGTTTGAATCCACTCGATCAAGTCGTCTGCGTTGGTATCGACGCAAAATCCGTTGCCGCAGCAGCCCTGGTGCGGGCACTACTGTGTGCTGGTAAATCCGAGCATCTCGAAGGGACTACATGGCAATGGCAACGACGATCGAACGGCCGGACGGCACGAGCATTCACGGTCCAGGGAAGTTGTCAGCGCAGAGGTTGCAGCACGAACTTGCTCTGCGTCGTCGCGCTCATCGGATCCCGAGCCGTCGACGGCATGACGGAAAAGGTGGGCGCCGGCAGCAGCGGCGAGCTGCGGCCGACGCCTGATGATGACCGGCAATGCGTGCAAGGCTCGAGTAGCGGTCACGCATCGGTTCTTTCCAAGGAGGCGTACAGACTTCGTGGCGCCCTTTGGAGAGAACCGATGCCTGACGCACAGCGTGTCCTTCACGTCACCGCAACGGGTGGTTGGAGATATTGGGGAGCAGGTTGTGTCGGCTCTTCGGACGGCCTCGCAGGGGCCGGGACCGATTACTTGAGCCTGGTGAGCACACCGGTGGCATCGAGAACGGCTCCCACAACCCCGATGATCGCGAGCACTGCGACCACAAGAACGGCGATGCCTACAGAGCGGACCAGACCGCTGGCATCCCCCGTCACGACAAGAACGGCCGCGGCGACGAGAGCTACTGCAACCAGCGCGAGGACCGTCCCCCACAGCACCCGCCGCCGTGTCTGCTGCTGCGGGGTGAGGGGGGCGAGGATGCGGGCGCGGCGATTCCACGGCGTGACGATGCCGCCCGGACCGATCAGATAGATCGCGGTGTACGAGAAGGCACGTTTGCGGACCTGTGGTGCTGCTGTCGTGAACAACATGAGCGCCTTGCCCTTGGCGTTGTCGGCGTGGTGACGTTGCAGAATGTGACGGACCTCGACGTCGGTCAACACGCTGCCGTCGTGGATGATGCAGCCCCGGCTCGAACCGGTACTGAAGTCGAGCTGTCCCGGTGTATCGGTCTTGTGGGTCCGTGTGCGGCCTTGAGGTCCGAGGTGTTTGAACACCGCAGATGCTGCCTGTTTCCCGTCGATCTGCACCGCGCCGCCTATCTCACTCGAACCGGATTTGTCCCCGCAGAGTATTCGCAGCAGCGGACCGCAGCGTTTCTGCGGCATCTGGTGACGTGGCTTCTGCGTGACGTTCGTACGTTGGCTCCCGACCACAGTTCGACGGTTGCGGTGGGCACTTCCTGATCCAAGTCGGGTCCACGCCGGGTGCTCTCAGCATGCAGAAGGACGTTGCATATCAGCCCTGTGGACGTTGCGTTCGCAAGTGCACGGCCGGCTTCGAGGTGTCACCGTGGCTATCTTCGGAGTGTCGAACTTGCTGTGGTGGACGTTGCGCTCGCAATGTCCGCCCGGGCAGTAGAGCACTCTCGCAGGTTCGGGTGCGTTGCGCGGCGGACTATCTCGTGTTGCGGCGTCGGGGGCGATCGTTGCGTCATGAACGTGGTCGACGTTGCGTCAATGCACGGCTCGCATTGCGCATCAACCACGACGACCGTTGCATCCCTGAGGTCTGTCGTTGCGGGAACCCTCCCGGTGATCGTTGCGAGAGCACCGTGAATCACCCCGTGGGCACCGCTGTAAACACAGGGAGTTCAGGCCCCGCCGCAATGCCCCGACGGTCCGTCGATGACGTCGATAACCACCTGATGTCGCAACGCAGGGTCGCAACACGGAGCGCTGTGACGGACGATCGCCGCAACGTCGACTCCCGCACTCTTCAACACATCACGCCCGCTGCGAGTCGGCACGACCCTCCTGGTACCTGGAGGTCACGACGCGCGCAGAAGTCGATTCCGGCCCTACCGGACGTGTCGTGGACCCCGCTTCCGCATGATGCGCCGCGCGAAACTGCATTGCGTAACCAACACCCGGACAGGTCTTTCGTGGACCAGCGCGGTGGAGCTCTAGATGGCACACGAGCCCCACCGGCCTGGTAGCCGAGACAGTGGCCACGCCCTTCAGAACCACGAACCAGGTCATCGCCAATGGGTGCCCACCTGACGATTCCACCGCCGACAACACCCACACAGCACCGGTCGATCTGCTCAACACCACGACCCGCACGCTCTGCGCGACCACTCGGTCAGTGTCCTATCCAGCGACCGTCAGCGACCTGCCGGACGGCAGCAACATCACCGACATCGGCCTTCCCAGCACAGCTATGAACCCTGGTCACCGATGTCGACGACCAGGACCATCACCGCGACGTCACGGACCTGACTCGACCCCTCCGTCGTGCCCTCACCATCGGCGTTTAGCCCCTCACAAGGTGTCTCGACATGCCCCGCGAGCCGCGCGCAACCACGTTCATGAGCCCGGAAAACACCCCGCGACAGCCCTTTTCCCGGCAGAAAACTGCGCTGATTCCAGTGCAGATTCAGCAGCGAAACCCGCCCCCGGAACCCGGATTTTCGTAGACAACACGACCCGCGAATCGGTGCCCCGAACCAAGCCCTCAACAGCTGTCCTCAGCATCGCGCACCACGATCTCGACGTGCCCCGCACACAATGCGCAGAGCGGCATCACACCGTCACCGGCGCGTAAGCTGCCGGCACCGCTCGTGGTTGTCCCCACTGCGCAACCACCACGCAAACAGGTACAGCGACTGCTTTTCAGCCGGCACTTCCTCAGCCCACAACGACCGCCACCGCGACCACGACCGGTAGTCGCAACGGTACTGCGGCTCCAGCGCACGCTGATCGAGCGCGTACTGAATCCCAGCATCGTCCGACATCGCCTCCACAACCCGCACCGGCCGACGATCATCCTGATTCGACCAATCGAACTTCGGGCCGTACACATCCGGCATCGACTTCTGCAGCAAACCCAACTCGTGCTTCCCCGTCAAAAAATTCGAGCTTCCCTGCAGCAGCACCCGCACCTCCGGCGACACGATCCACCGACAATGACGGAACTGTCCACGCCGCAACCGCAGTGCCTCCACCCCAGAAGCGTCGACGTACTTCTCAGCCTTCGGAAGAGAATCCCGATAGCTATCGACAAGCATCCGAATTCGAGACTCCGACTTCGTCGACACCTCCACCTCGACAGCCGCGAGCTCCCCCGACTCGAGGACCTCAACGAAGTCCGGATACCGCAACCCGGATCGCTGCTGCGAGTACGGCGCAGAGCGATGATCGAAATCCGTGTACACCGGCAACCCGAGCCAGGTGTTCCGCTCACCCACCACCGTGGTCCCATCCGGCCCGGACTCGGTGACCGTCAACGTCGACGGAGAGATACCCGCGGTGTACCCATCAGATGAGTACTTCGCGCCCATCCACTGCAGCAACTTGTGCGACTCCGTTTCGTCGCGCGCCTCCAACATCCGGATCTGACGCTCGGAAATAACCCTCCGCCCCCGAGCCTGAGCCGCTAACGCATGCTCGGCAGTCAGCAACCGGTGCAGCAGATTCGACGGCACCGACATGTGACCACGCAGCGTCGAATGCGACACCGGGAACTCCGCCGACTCCAACCCGATCGTCTGCCCATCCAACGTCGGAACCAACACCGCGCTCGCCCACGGCTGATCCTGATGACGGGTCAACAGCCCCGCCTCCTCCATCAACCGCACCCGATACCGCGCAGTGTTCATCGCGCCGCCATAAAACCAGCGCGCAGCCTGCCGCAGCGACACCACACCGTGCAGCGTCAAGAACTGCAGCAACTCCTCATCAGCCGGCTTACGCCGCCACCCCGACGGCCCCTTCCCACCAGACTTCCCCCGCTTCTGCGGAGGAAGCGCATCAGCCGAAAAACGCCGCCGCGCCCGAGCCTGCCGCCACCGCGTCGGTACCTCTGGCGTAGTCAGCATCTCGTACTCCCACGCCTCAATCGTCGACGCCAACAACCCCACCTTTCACAGCGACAACACGTCCGCCGATGGTAGCCACGACGATTCGGTCGAAGTTGTCGCCGACGTTGTCAACAAACGACAACCCGACCACCCCCACACAAACCGCCCCCACCAGCCCAAACCAACCAAAAACGTTGTCACCCAACCCCCGCCGAAAACCCTGACTAACCCCCACAACAGCACTGCACACACACCGCAGAATCGCTTCGCTGTCTTCGGTGTGGTGTGCGTGCGTGGTTGATGGGGGTTCCGGCTACACCGCAGGAGTCGGCCACTTCGTTGACCACCCCGATGCAGTCCACTGTGGGATGTCTCGCTCGCTCGCATCCCTTGTGTTCTGGCCGGGGTGGGTGGCCGAGGGCTCCTGCGCTGTAGCCGGCTGCTGGTGGTCGGGTCGCTGCGCTAGGCGTTGGTGGGTTGCGGTGGGTGTGTGGTTGCGGTGTGGGGTGGCTTGGTGGTGGCTGCTGGTGTGGGCTGCGGTTGTCGACAGCGGTGGGGGCAGCGGCGGGGGCCGCGCGCTGCGGTGAGGGTGCCCGGGTGTTGGCTGCGGATGTCGACTACCGATGTGAGCCTCAGGTTGCGGGGCAGCTACCACTGCAGGCGACTACCACCGGATGGTGACGGGACGAAGCTGAGCGCAGCGGACGGCACCACCGCAAAAGCCACCGCATCGCAGAGACCACGAGCGGCGCAGCCCGCAGATGACGACGATGCAGACACCTGGTGAGAACCCCCGGAAGGGGCGGGGCCCGGATCCTCCAACGCTCGGCACGCCCCGCAGCAGATGACAGCAGCAGCCATCAACCGCTGAGGCCAGCAGCAGACACCCCCCCGTCCCGCCATGCCCGCCATGCCGGTCGCCACGGCACCCACCCGCCCCCCACCGGCCCGCGACCCACCACCACACCGACACCCGACCACGCCGAGCGCAGCGGGCAGCACCACCACCCCATTAGAGTCGGCTGCCTACACCGCGGCGGTCGACACCCGCTGCCATCAACCGCAGCCGACAGCGGCCGCGGCGCGGCC
>NZ_JBKFBA010000019.1:0-407 GCF_053345925.1 Rhodococcus sp. C26F | reverse complement strand
CCTCCGGCGGCCAGCTCGGGCAGAGACGCCAGGGGCAGCAGCGACCACCACGCCAGCAGCGACCGCGAAGACACCGCACCCCTCGCCGCAGACAACCACCGGCCACCAACACCCGACAACACCGCAGACCCCACGCAGAACACCCCCAACCCACAACCCCACCCACACCCACCACACCCAGCGCACCCACCACCCGCAGACAACACCCGACCCAGCCCGGTCACCTACACAACACACCCCACCCACACCAGCCACCACAGGCAGCAAACACCGAAGACCACCACCCGACACGAGCCACCAACGGCAGTGAACGGGACTGTCAGGTAATCGGTGGATCTGGTTCTGACACATGGGATTAGTTGCTGGTCGGAGTGATGCGTCCTTCGAAGGTGATCGCGAAAGCGTTC
>NZ_JBKFBA010000018.1:87668-105619 GCF_053345925.1 Rhodococcus sp. C26F | reverse complement strand
CCGCGGCGCGCGGTCGGGGGGTCGGAACCGGCGGGTCGGGTGACCCGCTCGGCCGGCCTACAGGATGTACCGGCTCAGCCGGTGGGCGTGACGGCGCGGTGCCGGTCGAGCACCGTCCGTACCTCGTCGGTCAGCGGCCGGGACGTGTCGGTCTCGGGATCGAATCCGACGAGCACGGTGTCGGCGACGGCGCACACGACACCTTCCCGGTCGAGGATCGTCTGACGCACCGTGAACGAGCTCGTGCCGAGACGCAGCACCGTCGTCTCGACCTCGATCGGCGCCGACGAGTCCTTGATCGGGCGCAGGAACTCGACGTCCATCTTCCGGAGCACGACGGCGTCGCGCGCCGGCAGCTCGCTCCGGAAGAACTTGATGCGTCCTTCCTGCAGGTACTCCACGACCTTGGCGTTGTTGACGTGTCCGAGCCGGTCGGAATCGCCCCAGCGCACCTCGATCGGGCACCGATACGGCCGGTGACGGTTCTGCTCAGTCACGCGTGAGCTTCCGATGTGTGACGCGGTGCGGACGTGCCGCATCGGCTCCGAGACGCTCGACCTTGTTCGCCTCGTAGGCCTCGAAGTTACCCTCGAACCAGAACCACTTGCCCTCTTCGACGTTGCCCTCCCACGCCAGGATGTGGGTACAGGTGCGGTCGAGGAACCAGCGGTCGTGGGAGATCACGACGGCGCAGCCCGGGAACTGCTGCAGCGCGTTCTCGAGCGACGACAGGGTCTCGACGTCGAGGTCGTTGGTCGGCTCGTCGAGGAGGATCAGGTTGCCGCCCTCCTTGAGCGTGAGCGCCAGGTTCAGGCGGTTGCGCTCACCACCGGAGAGCACACCGGCCGGCTTCTGCTGGTCGGGGCCCTTGAACCCGAACGCGCTCACGTACGCACGCGACGGCATCTCGTTCTGCCCGACCTCGATGAAGTCGAGACCGTCGGAGACCACCTCGAAGACCGTCTTCTTCGGATCGATGTTCGCGCGGTTCTGGTCGACGTAGCTCAGCTTGACCGTGTCGCCCACCTTGACGGTGCCGCTGTCCGGCTCCTCGAGACCGACGATGGTCTTGAACAGCGTGGTCTTGCCGACGCCGTTGGGGCCGATGACACCGACGATGCCGTTGCGCGGCAGCGTGAACGACAGGTCCTTGATCAGGACGCGGCCGTCGAAGCCCTTGTCGAGGTGCTCGACCTCGACGACGACGTTGCCCAGACGCGGCGGCGTCGGGATCTGGATCTCCTCGAAGTCGAGCTTGCGGTACTTCTCGGCCTCGGCTGCCATCTCCTCGTAGCGGGCCAGACGCGCCTTGTTCTTCGTCTGCCGGGCCTTGGCGCCGGAGCGGACCCACTCGAGTTCCTCGCGGAGCCGCTTCTGCAGCTTCTGGTCCTTCTTGCCCTGGACCTCGAGACGCTCGGCCTTCTTCTCCAGGTAGGTGGAGTAGTTGCCCTCGTAGGGGTGCAGCTTGCCGCGGTCGACCTCGCAGATCCACTGCGCGACGTGATCGAGGAAGTACCGGTCGTGGGTGACGGCCAGCACGGCACCCGGGTAGGACGCGAGGAACTGCTCGAGCCACAGCACCGACTCGGCGTCGAGGTGGTTGGTGGGCTCGTCGAGGAGCAGCAGGTCGGGCTTGCTCAGCAGCAGCTTGCACAGCGCGACACGGCGGCGCTCACCACCGGAGAGATGGGTGACGGGCTCGTCCGGCGGAGGGCAGCGCAGTGCGTCCATGGCCTGCTCGAGCTGCGAGTCGAGATCCCACGCGTTGGCATGGTCGAGCTCCTCCTGGAGCTTGCCCATCTCCTCCATCAGCTCGTCGGAGTAGTCGGTGGCCATGAGCTCGGCGATCTCGTTGAACCGGTCGAGCTTGACCTTGATCTCGCCGAGGCCTTCCTCGACGTTCTCCCTGACCGTCTTCTCCTCGTTGAGGGGCGGCTCCTGCTGGAGGATGCCGACGGTGGCCTCCGGATCGAGGAAGGCCTCGCCGTTGCTGGGCTGATCGAGCCCGGCCATGATCTTGAGAATCGACGACTTGCCCGCGCCGTTGGGTCCGACGACGCCGATCTTCGCGCCGTGGTAGAAGCTCATAGTGACGTCATCGAGGATGACCTTGTCACCGTGCGCCTTGCGCACCTTCTTCATCGTGTAAATGAACTCCGCCATGACCACCAGCGTATCGGTCGACGGTCGATAACCCACATCGTGCGAGCACGACAGGTGGGGCCGGCACCGGAGTCCGGCAGGTGCCGGTGCGGTTGCCAGGGTCGCAGCAGCTCCGCTGTCAGGGTCGCAACAGCGCAGCTTTCACGGTCGCAACAGCGCAGCTGTCATGGTCGCAGTAGCTCCGCGACGAAGCCCGTGGTGTCGGGCAGCGACGCGAACATCGTCTCCGAATGACCCGTCGGATACGTCCTGAACTTCGCGTTCGCACCACCGGCCCACAGATCCGCGATCAGCTTGAACGCGAGCGGCGCGGGCACCGTCGTGTCGCGCAGGCCCTGGGCGAGGAACAGCGGCCGGTCGTATCCGGCGGTCGGCACGGCGAGGTAGTCGGTGAACGCCGCACGAAACCGGTCGTCGTTCAGCGGTCGAGCGAGGACCTCACCGACGCCGACCTCGCCGTACCGGTCGATCAGGTCGTCGTAGCAGAGGTGTTCGGCGGCGTCGACGATCTCCCGGCCGAGGGGCGCGAGGTATCCGTCGAGGTCCAGAGCCGGATCGGCGTCGCGCAGGCCCGCGAAGATGTAGGCGGCGAAGGCGGTGAGTCCGTCGAGGCCGAGATCGGGGAAGCCCGGGAATCCGAGCGGGAACAGGTACTCGAGGTTGGACGGGGCGCCGGTCGTGAGCGTCCCGCGGAAATCCAGTTCGGGTGCGCGAGTGGTCGCCGCGTGCGCGGTGTGCAGACCGGTGTGCCCACCCTGCGACTGGCCGATCACGACCCAGCGGTCGGACAGCGACGGTTCGACGGCGCGTCCTGCCCGCACGATGTCGATGACGCTGTTCGCGGCGCTCTGCCCGTCCAGATAGCGGTGCAGTCCGTCCGACCCGAGACCCGGATAGTCGGCCGCCACGACGGCGTAACCCTGCCCGAGCCAGTGGTCGAGATAGGCGGTGTCGCGCGGTGTGCGCGGCAACCGCGAGGGTGCGCACGAGTCGTCGAGGCCGACGGTGCCGTGCGTCCACGCGACGACGGGCCATCCTCCCTCGGGAGGCGTGCCGTGGGGAAGGAACAACGCCCCGGTCGCGGTGATGGGAGCGCCGCTGCGCCACTGCGTCGTGTAGGCCAGGGTCCGCGCCGAGGACGCGCCGGGCAGCGACAGACCGGGCTCGAGCGGAGCGACATCGACGACGGTCCCCGGCGCCCGACTCGCATGCACCGCGGGAGGTGCGAGGAGTGGCGTCAGCAGTGCCAGGGCACAGGTGAGCAGCAGGGCCGGGACACGCGCGGTACGGGTCACGTCGTGGACGATACGGGCCGTGCGGCCGCTACGTCCGCATTCGTCCGATTCGCCGGACCGGGATTGGGTGATCCGCAGGACGGGCACCCTCCCGGCATGACATCCCACTCCCACGGATCCGCGCCCGCCACATCTCCCGCGACCCGCACCGGTCGCGACATCGCCCGCGTCGTGGCCGTGGCGGTGAGCGCTCCGCTTGCCGTCGTGGTGTCGTTCTTCGGTTCGGGTGCGGCCGGTGGGACGCCGGTCGCGGAGGCCGCGGGTGGTGCGTTGTCGGCGGATGCCACAGCGGTCGCTCCCGGCGGCCCGGCCTTCTCGATCTGGACCCTCATCTACGCCGGTCTGCTCGCCCTCGCAGTGTGGCAGGCGCTCCCGGCGAACCACACCGACGCGCGGCAGCGCGCCGCGGGCTGGTGGATCGCCGCGTCGATGCTGCTCAACGCCGCGTGGATCACGGCGATCCAGTTCGATCAGGTCTGGCTGAGTGTCGTGGTGATCGTCGCGCTGCTCGCGGTGCTCGTCCGGGTGTTCCTGATCTTCACGCGCGTGCTGCCGTCGAGCAGGCTCGAAGCGGTGGTCGTCGACGGCACGATGTTCGTCTACCTGGGCTGGGTGTCGGTGGCGACCGTCGCCAACACCTCCGCGGCCCTGCGTTACGAGGACATCGATCCGTTCGGCTGGGGAGCCGACGTGTGGGCGATCATCGTGCTGGCCGTCGTCGCTGCTGTCTCCGTCCTCCTCGCGACTGCGGGCCGGGGCCGACTGGCCGTCACCGGCGCGCTCGTGTGGGGTCTGGCATGGATCGCGGTCGCCCGCACGGGTGACGGCGGTCTGGTGTCCACGCCCGCAGCGGTCGCCGCCGTGACGGCCGCGGTCATCGCGGTCGTGGCCACCGTGGTGATCCGTATCGGCGCCGAGCGCTCCCCCACCCGCACGACAGCAACGGCCTGATCTCCTCGGACGTGCACGTCTCGTCGGTCCGTTTCGGCGTGTCGCGACGAGATGTGCACGTCGGAGCGTGTGCGGTCAGCGACCCTCGCGGTCGCGGCGCGCCAGCTCGGCGAACATCGCGTTGTGTGCCGCGAGGTCGGCGTCGTCGTCGCGCTCGGCGGCCCGGTCGACACGTCGCGCCGTGCGCCGGTCGCTGCGCGACCACTGGACGAGCAGGGCGAGCATCACGAGCACGAGCGGGATCTCACCGGCCGACCACGCGATGCTGCCGCCGACCTTCTGGTCGGAGAACAGGTCGTAGTTCCACGGCAGTGCCAGGCCGCGGTAGTAGCTCTCGGCCATCACCGTGCCCATGCTCATGAGGGTCACGCCGAAGAAGGCGTGGAACGGCAGCGAGCCGAAGACCATGGCCAGCTTCGTCACCGGCTGCAGGTCGCGCGGCGACGGGTCGACGCCGATCACCACCCAGTAGAAGAGGTAGCCGCTGAGCAGGAAGTGCAGGTTCATCAGGACGTGCGCGGTGTGGCTGTCGATGGTCGCGGAGAAGATCCCGCCGAGATACAGGGCGTAGAAGCCCCCCACGAACATGACCGACGCGACGATCGGATGCGTGAAGAAGCGCGACGGCGGGCTATGGAGGAACTCGAGGATCCATTCGCGCGGTCCGGGAGGGGCGTTGCGTCCGGCCGGCTTGAACGCACGCAGGGCGAGGGTCATCGCCCCGCCGAGCGCAAGGAGCACCGGGGCGAGCATCGACAGGGCCATGTGCGCGCCCATGTGCACGCTGAACATCGCCGGCGAGTACATCCCGACGCCGGAACTGGTGGCGACGAACAGCACGAAGCAACCCGAGAACCAGGCGATCGACCGGCCGACCGGCCACGAGTCGCCGCGCTTGCGCAGCGTCCACAGTCCGACGGCGTAGGCCGCGGCGAACACGAGAGCAGCCGTGCCGAAGATCAGGTCGAAGCGCCACTGGCCGAAGAACAGGCTCACGAACGACGGCGGTACGTCGAGCTGGTAGCCGAGCTCGACCTCCTGGATCGTCGGCACCGAGGCCGGCGGCGGCGGGGGCGTGCGGCCGAGTCCCACAGCCAGACCGATGGTCGCGGCGAGGACGAACGCTTCGACGAGGGTGAACCGCACGAGCGCGGACCGGCTGGTGGGGTCGGCCTCGAGGGCCGGCAGTGCCCGGCGGCGCTGTGCCCAGCCGAAGATGCCGAGCAGGACCAGCGCGACGATCTTCGCGAGCAGCAGCCGGCCGTAGGTGGTCGTGGTCAGGTCGTCGAACGACATGCGGACCGCGGCGTTGATGACACCGCTGACGGCCATGACGACGAAGGCGAGTCCGGCGACGAAGGAGAACCGCCGGGCCGCGATGTCGGTGTGCTCGCCGCTCCGCATGGAGTGCGCGAGCAGCGCGAAGAGCCCGCCGGCCCAGACGGACGCCGCGACGAGGTGCAGCACGAGGCTGTTGGTCGCCAGGTCGTGCGAGCCACCCGACGACGAGTGCCCGGTCAAGGCGATCGGCATGAGCGCGACGAACGACAGCAGCAGCAGATAGGGCGTCCACGACCAGCGCACCGTGAGCCGGATCAGCAGCGCGGTGATCAGGGCGAGCACCGTCGTCCAGGCCCAGGCCAGCGAGACCTCCACCTGGCCGAGCGCCGAGAAGAGGTTCTCCGGCCGGATGGCCTCGCTCAGCGGGCTACCGGAGGTGTCGGACAGGGTCAGCGGCACCATCAGCGCCGCGGTGATCGCCCACACCGTCGCCGCGACTCCCGCGGTCCGGACGGCGCGGTAGCCGCCGACGTCGAGCACACCCCCTCGTTGCGGGGGCACGAGGAAGGCGGCGAAGAACAGCGATCCGATCGTGATCACGGTCGCGATCTCGGAGATCGCACGGACCGCCGGAAGACCGTAGGTGGTGAGCGGACCGGGATCGGGGATGCCGAGCAACACCAGAGCCTGCGCAGCGGACAGTCCGACCGCGAACGCCGCGACGAGGGCGGCGAGGAGGCCGAAGAGGATCAGCAGTGCCGGCGGGTTTCCCCTCGTAGGGGCGGGCGCCGGAGGCTGCGCGGGAGACGCGAGCTCGGATGTTGCCATGCCTACCAGGGTAGGACGTCCACGCCATGACCTACGACACGCCGTCGGAGCCCTCCGCGGCCGGTATCGGCGCATGTGACGACGTCGACGGCGTGCTGCAGCGCGAGGAGTGTGTCGGCCGCCACCATCGCGTCGCAATGCGGAAGCGCCGCGGACATCGACCCGGTGGAGGGCGTGAAACCGGACTGCCCCGCTCGCGGGTTGAGCCACACCACCCGGTGCGCGCGGCGCCGGATCCTGGCCAGGACGTGCGCGAGTTCGGTGGGATCGTCGCTGTCCCAACCGTCGGACGCGACGACGACGATCGCTCCGCGCAGCAGGTGTCCGTGATGGGAGGCGACCACCTCGGCGAGGGATCCGGCGATGCGCGTGCCCCCGAACCGGGTCCGCACACGGTCGTTGGCGACGTCGATCGCCTGCTCCACCGACCGGTGTCGTAGGACCGGCGTCAGACGCGTTGCTGTGGTGGAGAACACGAAGACCTCGGCCGTTCCGGTGTGCGCCAGAGCACGGACCAGATGCAGATACACCCCGAGGTAGGGGCGCATCGACCGGCTGACATCGCAGAAGACGACGATCTGTCGCCGCCGTCGACCGGGGCGGGTGCGGATCAGCCGGAGCGGCTCGAATCCGGTGCTGCGCGAGGCGGCGATGCTCGCCCGCACGTCGACACGACCGGTGCGGCGTTGCACCCGGCGACGGGTGCGGCGGGTCGCCCATCGGACCCCGGCCTCCTCGATCCACGATTCGAGCAGTGCGAGTCGTGCGGGGTCGAGGTCGTCGAATCGTTGGTCGGCGATCTCCGCCAGCGCACTCGCGACCTCGCGGCCGGGCCGGTCGGCCGCCCGCTCCCCCTCCGCCGATTCGACGACGGCCCTCGTGACCCACGGGACGTCGTGGCCTCCGGCCGGAGCATCCCGCCCGAGACGGGACGCGTCCGTCGTGGGCGCCGCAGGCGTGCCGTCGTCCTCGGGTCCGGTGCGGCGGGCGTGCGGGTCGAGCGGGAGCGGAGCGTCGCCGAAGACCAGATCGAACACCGCGTCGAAGGCGGCCAGGCTCTCGTGCCGGTCGACGAGGGTGAGCCGCGCCGTCCAGTACAACCGGCTCCGGGTGCTCGGAGGGCACACGCTCAGCGCACGCGTGAAGGTCGCCGCTCCGTCCGCCGGCACCACGATCCCGGCGGACCTGAGCCGGTCGACCAGTCCGACCGCGAAGGCCGCGTGATCGACCCCGGGAAGCAACCGGGCGCTCACGACACCTCGGTGGAGACGAACCCGGTCAGCGCTTCCCCCAGCGCATCGACGTCGTCGGGGGTCTTCGCCAGTGCTGCGAGCGACATCGCCGCTTCGGGCCGGACGAGGTCGGCGACGCCGAGCGCCGCGAGCGCCGACACCCAGTCGATGGTCTCCGCGATCCCCGGCGCCTTGTCGAGGTCGAGTCCGCGGGCCACCGCGACGAAATCCGTGGCGCGTTCGACGAGCGCGACGTTCGACGACGGCACCGTGCGACGCAGGATCGCCACCGCACGGGCACGGTCGGGAAAGTCGATCCAGTGGTACAGGCAGCGCCTTCGCAGTGCGTCGTGCAGGTCGCGGCTCCGGTTGGAGGTGAGCACCACGACGGGCGGGCGGGTCGCGGTGAGGGTGCCCAGCTCCGGAACGGTGACGGCGAACTCCCCCAGGAATTCGAGCAACAGCGCTTCGAATTCGTCGTCGGCGCGGTCGATCTCGTCGACGAGCAGGACGGCGGGTCTGTCGCCGCGATGGCGGACGCAGCGCAGGATGGGGCGTTCGAGGAGGTACTCCTCGGAGTACAGATCGGCCTCCGCGGGAACCTCGCCACGCGCTTCGGCGAGCCGGATCGCGAGCAGTTGACGCTGATAGTTCCAGTCGTAGAGAGCTTCGGCGACCGACAGTCCCTCGTAGCACTGCAACCGGATCAGCGGGCTGCCGAGGATCTGCGCAAGGACCTTGGCGGCGGTGGTCTTGCCGACCCCGGGTTCGCCCTCGAGCAACAGTGGTCGGCCCAGCGCGACCGCGAGGTGGATCGCAGCGGCGGTGCCCTGATCGAGCAGATGGTCGTGGTCGTCGAACCTGGCGACCACGTCGTCGACGTCGGTGAAGACGCCCGGGGACGACGGATCGGTCACGCCACGTCGTCCTTCTCGTAGCGGCGGCGACAGCCCGGGCAGCAGAACCACACTGTCCGCCCGGCAACGACGAGGTGCGGGGTCGACTCGGTGACCGTGAGGGTCATCCCGCACACCGGGTCGACGGCCGTGCGCGGCTTCGGGCCCGTCTCCCTCGGCACCTCGATGCGTCGCCCGGTCTCCTCGGAGGATCGGGCGAGCCCGCCGCTGCGCGCGACCCTCACGATGTCGGCGACGATCGATAATGCGATCTCGGCCGGGGTGCGGGCACCGATGTCGAGGCCGGCCGGGGTGTGGATGCGGGCACGCTCGTCGTCGGTCGGTTCCACCTCGTCGAGCACCGCGGCGCCCCGGGTGCGACTCGCGACCAGGCCGATATATCGGCTTCCGGCGTCGAGGGCCGCGCGGATCACGGTCGCCTCGTCGCCCCCGTGGCTCGCGACGATCACCCCCGACGCCTCGGCGGGCACGCTCGTCCCGCGGATCGGTTCCACCGAGTAGTCGACGCGCCGCGCGAAGTCGCCCACGGCCTCGGCGACGGGTGAGTCCCCGAAGACGGCCACCACGATCGGGGGCATCCGTGGTTCGAGGAAGATCTCGGTGGCCCCACCGGACATGCACGGGTTGACCGCGATCGTCGCTCCCGGGGTGTCGGGGAACTCGCCGGCCCCGGCGGGCAGCACCCGCAGAAGCATGCTCTCCCCTCGTTCGAGCACCGTGCGGGAGGCTTCGCGCACGGAACTCTCGGTGCACTGTCCGCCGACGAACCCCTCGATCGTGCCGTCGGCGAGGACGAGTGCCCGGTCGCCCGAGTGTGCGGACGTCGGTGGCTGCGCCCGCACGACCGTCGCTTCGACGAACGGCCGTCGTTCACTGCGCAACTGCTTCGCCCGCACCGCGAGATCCATGTTCCCGTCCTCCGATCGTTCTACTGGCATCGTCCGCTCGCGTCGCTCAGATCGGTGGGGTCGCGCGGCCCTGCATGGCCTCCCACACCCGCGACGGCGTCAGCGGCATGTCGGCGTGCCGGACGCCGAACGGCTTCAACGCATCGACGACCGCGTTGACGATCGCGGGTGGCGAACCGACAGTGGCGGATTCGCCGATGCCCTTCGCGCCGATCGGATGGTGCGGCGACGGGGTGACGGTGAACGCCGTCTCGAGCGTCGGCACCTCGAGGGCCGTGGGGATCAGGTAGTCCATGAACGACCCGCCCAGGCAGGTGCCGTTCTCGTCGAACGCGATCATCTCCATCAGGGCCATGCCGATCCCGTCGACGATGCCGCCGTGCACCTGGCCCTCGATGATCATCGGGTTGATGCGGGTGCCGCAATCGTCCACGGCCAGGAACCGGCGGATCTTCACCTGCGCGGTGCCGGGATCGACGTCGACGACGCAGAAGTAGGCCCCGTACGGATAGGTGAGGTTCTCGGGGTTGTAGCAGATCTGCGCTTCGAGACCACCTTCGAGACCCTCCGGCAGGTCGCCGGCGCCGTGGGCACGCATGGCGATGTCCTGGATGGTCACCGACGCTCCCGGGTCGCCCTTCACCTGGAAGCGGCCCTTCTCCCATTCGAGGTCGGCGACCGAGACCTCGAGCATGCCCGCGGCGATGATCTTCGCCTTGTCGCGCACCTTCCGCGCGACGAGCGCGGCGGCCGCCCCGGACACCGGTGTCGAGCGACTTCCGTAGGTGCCGAGCCCGAACGGGGTGTTGTCGGTGTCGCCGTGCACGACGTCGATGTCGTCGGGCGGGATACCGATCTCCTCCGCGACGATCTGCGCGAAGGTCGTCTCGTGCCCCTGTCCCTGCGACTGCACCGACAATCTCACGACGGCCTTGCCGGTGGGATGGACACGCAGTTCGCAGCCGTCGGCCATGCCGAGACCGAGGATGTCCATGTCCTTGCGCGGACCGGCGCCGACGGCCTCGGTGAAGAACGACATGCCGATACCCATCAGCTCACCCCGTGCGCGGCGTTCGGCCTGCTCGCGGCGCAGTTCGTCGTAGCCGACGATGTCCATGGCCTTGCGCATGGTGGTCTCGTAGTCGCCCGAGTCGTACTTCCAGCCGGTCTTGCTCGTGTAGGGGAACTGATCGGGGCGCAGGAGGTTCTTCAGGCGCAGTTCCGCGGGGTCCATGTCGAGGTCGTAGGCGAGGCAGTCGACGAGCCGTTCGACGAAGTACACGGCCTCGGTGATGCGGAACGAGCAGGCGTAGGCGACGCCGCCGGGTGCCTTGTTCGTGTAGACGGCCGTCATGTGGCAGTAGGCGGCCTCGATGTCGTAGCTGCCGGTGAACACACCGAAGAAGCCGGCGGGATACTTCACCGGGGCGGCGGTGGCGTTGAAGGCGCCGTGATCGGCGAGGACCCGCGACCTGATGGCGAGGATGCGGCCTTCCTTCGTCGCCGCGATCTCGCCGACCATGATGTAGTCGCGTGCGAAGCCGGTGCTCATGAGGTTCTCGCTGCGGTCCTCCATCCACTTCACCGGATGACCGGTGACCAGCGACGCCACGATCGCTCCGACATAGCCGGGGTAGATGGGGACCTTGTTGCCGAATCCCCCGCCGATGTCGGGTGAGATGACGCGGATCTTGTGCTCGGGCAGACCCGCCACCAGCGCGTACAGCGTGCGGTGGGCGTGCGGGGCCTGTGTGGTGGACCAGAGCGTCAGCTTCCCGGAGATGCGGTCGTAGTCGGCGACCGCACCGCAGGTCTCCATCGGCGCGGGATGCACGCGTGGATAGACGATTTCCTGCCGGGTGACGACGTCGGCCTTCGCGAAGACCGCGTCGGTCGCCGCGGCATCGCCGGCTTCCCAGTCGAAGCAGTGGTTGTCGGTCTTGCCGTCGAGATCGGTCCGAATCACCGGTGCCTCGGGCGACAGGGCCGTGCGCACGTCGACGACCGGGTCGAGCATCTCGTAGTCGACGTCGATCAGTTCGAGGGCGTCGCGCGCCGAGTAGTGGTCGTCGGCGACGACGAAGGCGACCTCCTGACCGTGGAAGCGCACCTTGTCGGTGGCCAGCACGGCCTGTACGTCGTTCGACAGCGTCGGCATCCAGGCGAGCCCCTTCTCGGCCAGATCGGCGCCCGTGATCACCGCCCGCACCTTCGGGTGCGCGAGAGCGGCGGACGTGTCGATGCCGTTGATGCGGGCATGCGCGACCGGCGATCGGAGCACCGCGAGATGCAGCATGCCGGGCAACCGGACGTCGTCGACGTAGTTGCCGCGGCCGCGCACGAACCGCGGGTCCTCCTTGCGCAGCATCCGGCCGTGTCCGCACGGCTTGCGATCGTTGTCCTGTTCCTCCGGGCGTGTGTCCGGTTCGACCGCGGTCATCACGACACCTCCGTGGGTTGCGCCTTCGAGGAGTGTTCGGCGGCCCACCGGACCGACCGGACGATGGTGGTGTAGCCGGTGCAGCGGCAGATCTGCCCGGAGATCGCCTCGCGGATCGTCGCCTCGTCGGGGTCGGGATCGCGGTCGAGCAGGGACCGCGCGGTGATCATCATTCCCGGGGTGCAGAAGCCGCACTGCAGTCCGTGGCAACGCACGAAGCCTTCCTGCACGGGGTCGAGGACACCGTCGCGTTCGAGTCCCTCGACGGTGAGCACCTCGTGGCCGGCGGCCATGACCGCCAGCGTGGTGCACGACTTCACCGGCTCGCCGTCCACGGCGACGACACACGTTCCGCAGTTGCTCGTGTCGCATCCCCAGTGCGTTCCGGTCAGACCGAGGTGGTCGCGCAGGAAGTGCACGAGCAGCGTCCGGGGTTCGACGTCGGCGGTGACACTCTCGCCGTTGACCGTCATCGAGATCTGCATCGGTTCACACCCTTTCGGTGACGCCGAGACGTTCGGCGGATCGGCGCAGGGCCCGCACCGTCAACTCCGATGCGAGGTGACGCTTGTAGGCGGCGGTGCCGCGCTGATCGGTCTCGGGATCGCATGCCGACGCGGCCGCCGCTCCCGCCTCGCGGAAGAGTTCCTCCGAGGCCGGCGAGCCGCGCAACAGCTCGGACACCCTCGACAGCGCCGCCTCGTCGGCGCGCACCGCCGTCAGCCCGACACGCGCGTCGGTGATGCGTCCGTCGTCCGACATCCACAGCGCGGCGCCCGCCGCGGCCACCGCCCAGTCCCCTGCGCGACGCTCGACCTTCTCGTACGCGCTGGAGGCGGTGCCCTTCCGCGGCAGTCGCACCTCGACGAGCAACTCGTTCGGAGCGACCGCCGTCTCGTAGGCACCGAGGTGGAAGTCGTCGAAGGCGAGCTCGCGCACCCCCGCCGGCCCGCGGACGACGCACGTCGCACCGAGCACCGCGCAGACCGTCGACAGATCCTCGGCGGGGTCGGCCTGGCAGATCGACCCTCCGAGCGTCCCGCGATTGCGGACGATCGGATCGGCGATGACCTTCTCCGCGTCCCGGAAGATCGGGGAGATCTCGGCGAGTTCGTCGGATTCGAGCAGTCGACGGTGGCGCACGAGGGCACCGATGCGAACGACCTCGGGTTCGACCGTGATGTGGTCGAGTTCGTCCCCGAGGTCGTTGATGTCGATCAGGTATTCCGGATTCGCGAGCCGCAGTTTCATCATCGGGAGGAGGCTGTGTCCGCCGGCGACGACACGGGCACCTTCTCCGTGCCGGTCGAGCAACTCGACGGCGTGCTCCACTCCGGTTGCGCGCGCGTATTCGAACGGGCCAGGAACCTGCATGAAGAACTCCCACCCTCGGGCGGACGCATCGGTTGTCCCCCGCCGATTCGTCCGCACTTCCCCCTTCGGCGCCCAGGTTAGCCCCGAGCCTCGATCCGCGCGGCGAAACGGACGATATGGACCGACCCCCGGTGTCCGGGGCGGCGGTGGAGCATCGAACCGACCTCGCCAGGAGCCGTCGGCGGCGCGAGCGGATAGCGTGGAAGGAGCCGATCCGGCGGACGCGACGGGAGCACTACGCATATCCATGGATGTGATCAACGAATTCATCATCGGCCAGGCCGCAGCCCCATGGGTCTACCCGTTGCTCTTCGCCGTGTGCATGCTCGACGGCTTCTTCCCACCGGTGCCCAGCGAGACCGTCCTGGTCACCCTGTCGTCCCTCTCGGGTTCGACGGGGCGTCCCTATCTGTGGATCGTCATCGTCCTCGCGGCGCTCGGTGCGATCATCGGCGACAACATCGCCTACACGATCGGACGGAAGGTCGGCACCGAACGGTTTCGATGGATGCGCCGCCCGAAGGCGCAGGCCGCCTTCGCGTGGGCGCGGCGCGGACTCGACAAGCGCGGCGCCGCCGTGATCCTCACGGCGCGGTACATCCCGATCGGCCGGATCGCCGTGAACATGACGGCCGGAGCGACCCGTTACCCGCGGCAGAAGTTCGTGCCCCTCACGATCCTCGGCGGCACGACCTGGGCGCTGTACTCGGCGTTCGTGGGGCGCCTCGTCGGCGGCTGGTTCGAATCGCAGCCGCTGTTCGGCGCCGCGGTGGCCATCTGCGTCGCGGTGGTCCTGGGCGTCGGAATCGACCATCTCATCCAGCGGTTCAAGACCGGTCGAGTGGACGTTCCCCGGGGCGAATCGAGCCCCGACGACGAACGCGGCAGCACGCTCGAGCGCTGACCCCGGCGGGTACGAGGGTGTGTGCGGCGACCTCGGGGAGCACCCGCTAAGATTCTGGCCGCGCCTCCGTAGCTCAGCTGGATAGAGCAAGAGCCTTCTAATCTCTAGGTCGCAGGTTCGAGTCCTGCCGGGGGCACCTCCGACCGTCGGCGCAGCGTCCGCCGCGGGGCCGCACATGGTACCGATGAACCGGGCATTTCGCCCGGCCGACAGGCCGTTCCGGCCGTGTGTTTCTCATCCCACCTTGGAGCCGGGTTAACACATGCTAAGGGCCACGCCCTATAGTTTTCGTCGTAAAACCCTTGTTACAGAATCCTCACAGAGTCAGGTAGGTGGGCGTGTCGACATCGGACCGCATCGAAGAGATCTACGAGCAGGTCAAGGCCCGCAACGCAGGTGAACCCGAATTCCACCAGGCTGCGGCCGAAGTGTTCGAGTCTCTGCATGTCGTGCTCGAGCGTCACCCCGGATACTTCGAATCCGGCCTGATCGAGCGCCTGTGCGAGCCGGAGCGGCAGATCATCTTCCGCGTGCCGTGGATCGATGATCAGGGCAACGTCCACGTCAACCGTGGCTTCCGCGTGCAGTACAACAGCGTTCTCGGCCCCTACAAGGGTGGCCTGCGCTTCCACCCGAGCGTCAACCTCGGCATCGTCAAGTTCCTCGGCTTCGAGCAGATCTTCAAGAACGCGCTCACCGGCCTGCCCATCGGTGGCGGCAAGGGCGGCTCGGACTTCGACCCCAAGGGTCGCTCCGAGCAGGAGATCATGCGCTTCTGCCAGTCGTTCATGACCGAGCTGCACCGCCACATCGGCGAGTACACCGACGTCCCGGCCGGTGACATCGGTGTCGGCGGCCGCGAGATCGGCTACCTGTTCGGCCAGTACAAGCGCCTCACCAACTCCTACGAGTCCGGCGTCCTCACCGGCAAGGGCCTCACCTGGGGCGGTTCGCAGGTGCGCAAGGAGGCCACCGGTTACGGCGCGGCCTACTTCGTCAACGAGATGGCCAAAACCGCCGGCACCTCGCTCGAGGGCCGCACCGCCGTCGTCTCGGGTTCGGGCAACGTCGCGATCTACGCCATCGAGAAGATCCACCAGCTCGGCGGCACCGCGATCGCGTGCTCCGACTCCTCCGGCTACATCGTCGACCGCAAGGGCCTCGACGTCGCTCTCCTCAAGGAGATCAAGGAGGTCCGCCGCGGACGCATCTCCGAGTACGTCGACGAGCGCGGCGACGCCGAGTTCTTCCCCGGCGGCAACATCTGGAACGTGCCCTGCGACGTCGCACTGCCGTGCGCCACGCAGAACGAGCTCGACGAGGAGTCGGCCAAGACCCTCGTCAACAACGGCGTGAAGATCGTCGCCGAGGGCGCCAACATGCCCACCACCCCGGGCGGCATCAGCGTCTTCCGCGACGCCGGAGTCGCCTTCGCGCCCGGCAAGGCCGCCAACGCCGGTGGCGTGGCGACCTCCGCACTGGAGATGCAGCAGAACGCCTCGCGCGACTCGTGGCACTTCGACTACACCGACGAGCGCCTCGCCGGCATCATGGCCGACATCCACGGCCGTTGCGTCGAGACCGCCGCCGAGTACGGCAAGCCGGGCGACTACGTCCACGGCGCCAACATCGCCGGCTTCGTGAAGGTCGCCGACGCCATGTTCGCACTGGGCGTCATCTGACGCTGTGTTCGCACCGGGCGTCATCTGGCGACCGATTCTTCATGCGAAGTGCGGGTACCGACGAGTTCGGTACCCGCACTTCGCGTTTCGGGTGAAGGGTCGTCCCGCCGGAGAGTGCGGGGACGGCGACTCTAGCGGACGATCTCGCGGCGGTCGTCGGGGAGCCGGCGTGTGCGACCCGCCTTGTCGAGCCGGTCGAGCAACGGCAGGACCACCCGCCGTGTCGTTCCCAGGCGCTCGCGCGCGGCACTGGTCGTGAAGGGCTGGTCCAATTCGCCCAGCAGCTCCACGGCCGTGTCGGCGGCGTCGGGGAGCAGGACGATGCCCGGGCCCGCCCGCCACAACCGTCCGCTGCGTTCGGCCGCGCCGAGGGCCCGGTCGTCGAGGCCGAGCTCGCGTAGGCGATCGGCGGTCGGGGCCGCGAACGGGGCGGCCGACAGGTCGCGGCGCACCTGCTCGACGGCTTTGCGGATCTTCGGCGGTAGACCGTCGGCGCCGGGAGCGATCACCCGCCCCCCGACCACTTCGAGCGGAGGTCGCACCAGCGCCCGGACGAGGTCCGGTGTGGGAAGACGCAGCTGCGACGCCAGCACCGTCAACGGCGCCGCCGGATCCAGTGGATGGGCGCGGGCATGGGCCTGCACGAGTGTGGGCAGCCGGTCGGCGACGGCCTTCGCGAGACCGGGTGCGACGAGCCACGGCCCGACCGTCAGGTGCTCTCCCCGTTCGAGTGGGATGCCCAACTGTCGCAACCGTTGCCGGTGCAGGAGTCCGCGGCGGGCGAGTTCGTCGGCCAGGTGCGGCGTCCCGTCGGCTCCCGCCAGTTGCAGCGCGCGGCGTGCCGCCGCGCCGCGACGCCGGAATCGGGGTGGATCGGGGTCGAGAACGTCGGCTCGCCAGATCATCCGGCGGCCCGGGTCGCGCAGCAACGCGCGGTCGCCGATCCGCAGGGGCAGCGGGCGGTCGAGGGTGAGCCGGACGAGATCGTCTGCCAGCGGACGGCACCGGACACCGACGTCCGCGGCTCCGATGTGCAGCACCGGAGCGACGGGCGGCCGGTCGTCGCCGCTGATCCGAACGTCGACGACGGTGGTGTGGTGCCACGCGCCGGGCGTGACGAGCACACTGCCCCGTCCCAGATCGTCGACCCGGCCGGTGAGATTGAGGGCGACCCTGGCCACGCCGCTCACCGCGCTCCGGTCGCGACCGAGTGCCTGCACGCTGCGGACCCGCAGCGGCGTGTCCCCCAGCGCGAGGGTGTCCCCCACGCGCACCGTGCCCGCGGGAAGGGTTCCGGTGACGACGGTTCCGGATCCGCGCACGGTGAACCGACGGTCCACCCAGAGCCGGACGTCGGCATGCTGATCGGGGTCCGGGAGCGAGGCGACCATCGTCGTCAGCGCGCTCCGGAGATCGTCGAGGCCCATCCCGGTGCGCCCGCTCACGGCGACGACGGGCGCCCCCGCCAGACTCGTGCGGGCGACCTCCGCCGCGGCCCGCGCGGCGGCGGGTCCCGGATCGGCGAGATCGGCCCGGGTAACGGCGACGACCGCGTGGCGCACGCCGAGCGCGTCGAGTGCTGCGAGGTGTTCGGCCGCCTGCGGCATCCACGGATCGTCGGCGGCCACCACGAACAGCGCGGACGGGACCGATCCCACCCCGGAGAGCATCGTCGTCAGAAATCGCTCGTGTCCGGGGACATCGACGAAGGCGACCTCCCCCACCTCGGGCCAGGACGTCCAGCAGTAGCCGAGCTCGATGGTCAGTCCTCGTCGCCGTTCCTCGGCGAGCCGATCCGGGTTCGCACCGGTGAGCGCTTCGACCAGCGTCGACTTGCCATGGTCGACGTGACCGGCGGTCGCGACGACGTGCATCAGGATCCTTCGCGAGCGGCCACGCGCGTCACGGCGTCGATCAGCTCGCCGTCCTCGGCAGGGTCGACCGCGAGCAGGTCGAGCAGCAACCGGCCGCGTTCG
>NZ_JBKFBA010000018.1:86096-87661 GCF_053345925.1 Rhodococcus sp. C26F | reverse complement strand
ACGACGGGGTGCTCACCGAGCCGCAACGGGAGTGCGAGATGTTCGGGCAGGGCGATAGCGACGCTCGGCAGGACGACGTCCGGGGCGCCGCCGCCCCCGACGACGCCGTCGGAGTCGACCACCTCGGGTTGGCACTCCGAGGGCAGCGCCACGCAGATCGCCTGTGCGCGGGCGCGGAGATCCTCCGCGCGGGAGGCCAGCGCCGACGCCACGGGTGCCATCGGTCCCGTCAGGGTCGCTTCGAGAGCAGCCAGGGTGAGCTTGTCGACGCGCAGCGCCCGCGCGAACGGGTCGCGCCGCAGGCGTTCCACGAGTTCGGCCCGTCCGAGCAGCAGGCCGGCCTGCGGACCGCCGAGGAGCTTGTCGCCCGAGGCGGTCACCAGGTCGGCGCCGGCACGCAGCGCGGTGGTGGCGTCGGGTTCGTTCGGCAGCCGCGGATGCGGCGCGAGCAGACCCGATCCGATGTCGACCACGACGGGCGGTCCGAGTCCGTTGAGTTCCCGGACCGACACCGACGACGTGAAGCCGCTGACGGTGAAGTTCGAGGGATGCACCTTGAGGACGAAGGCGGTGTCGTCGTCGACGGCCGCGGCGTAGTCGCTCAGGCGCACGCGGTTGGTGGTGCCGACCTCACGCAGCGTCGCGCCCACGGATTCCAGCAGTTCGGGGATCCGGAAGCCGTCACCGATCTCGACCAGTTCGCCCCGTGCGATCACGATCGAGCGACCACCGCGCGCGAGCACCCGGGTGACCAGGGCGAGAGCCGCGGCACCGTTGTTGACGACGTGGACGCCGCCGGCGTCGGGTACCTGTTCGGCGAGCGCCTCGAGGGCGCCGCGTCCTCGCCGTCCGCGCCGGCCGGTGGCCAGGTCGAGTTCGACGTCGGTGGCACCCGCCGCGGTGGACACGGCCTCGACCGCCGCTCGGGACAGCGGGGCGCGACCGAGATTGGTGTGCACCACCACGCCGGTCGCGTTGACGACGCGGCGCAGGGTGGTCGCCTGCTGCGGCAACGACGCGACCGCGACGTCGGCGACGGCGTCGGGCCCGATCTCGCCGTCGCGGCACCGTTGCTGGGCCGCGACGACGGTCTGCTTGACCAGTCGGGCGCCGAGCCGGTCGACGGCCTCGCGCAGGCGCGGATCGGCCAGGACCTGGTCGGTGCGGGGAACGTCCCGCCTCGGATCCGGCACGCGCTCCTCATCCCACGGTCGACGAAAACTTTTGGCGGAGGCGGACGGGAATCGAACCCGCCCAGCCCAGATACTGGGCCACAACGGTTTTGAAGACCGCGACCGTCACCAGACGAGAACCACCTCCGCGCTCACCCTAACCGAAGTCGGGCACTCGGTTACGACTCGCCCGTATGTTTGGGTTCATGACCGCACACGTCGACCTTCCCGAGGGCGCCATCCGACTCACCCAGTACGCCGCCGGCGGCGGCTGCGCATGCAAGGTTCCGCCGGGTGAACTCGAACGGGTGCTCGGCGGTCTGCAGGGTGGACGGGCCTCCGGCGAACTGTTGGTGGGTGTGGAGAACGGCGACGACGGAGCCGCGGTCCGGA
>NZ_JBKFBA010000018.1:61690-86024 GCF_053345925.1 Rhodococcus sp. C26F | reverse complement strand
CGACTTCTTCACCCCGGTCGTCGACGACGCCTACGACTGGGGACGGATCGCCGCCACCAACGCCATGTCCGACGTCTACGCCATGGGTGGCACGCCGATCATCGCGGTCAACCTCCTGGGTTGGCCGCGCGAGCTCATCCCGTTCGAACTCGCCGCCGAGGTGATGCGCGGCGGCGCCGACGCGTGCGCCGAGGCAGGTGCTCATCTCGCCGGCGGGCACAGCATCGACGACCGGGAGCCGAAGTACGGGCTGGCCGTGACCGGTCTGGGCGATCCGGATCGCCTGCTGCGCAACGACGCTGCCACGCCGGGCCTGCCGCTCACCCTCACCAAGCCGCTCGGTCTCGGCATCCTGAACAACCGGCACAAGGCCACCGGCGAGCGGTTCGAGGAAGCGGTCGCGGTGATGACGACACTCAACCGCGAGGCGGCGCAACTCGCGCACGAGGCCGGTGTCCGTGCCGCCACCGACGTCACCGGTTTCGGTCTGCTCGGGCACCTGATGAAGATGATGCGGGCCAGCGGCACGACCGCCGTGATCGACTCCGCGGCAGTGCCGTACGTCGGCGGGGCGCGGGAGTCGCTCGCGGAGGGGTTCGTCCCCGGCGGGAGCCGGCGCAATCTCGACTGGGTGCGCGAGCAGGTCGACTCGGAGGTGGACGAGGACGAGCTGCTGCTGCTCGCCGACGCCCAGACGTCCGGCGGCCTGCTGGTCGTCGGTGAGCTGCCCGGCCATCCGGTCATCGGTGAGGTGGTCGCCGCGGGTGAGCACGCGATCCGGGTGCGCTGACGCCGTTCACCGTCGGGCACGGCGACACGCCTGTGTCGGATTGACCGGCACGAAGCGGGGGTACACGGTAGCTTCGGAACGAGAGCGCAGGAGAGGAGCATCGATGACGGAGAAGGACACGTCCCTCCCGTGGCCCGTCCTGCGCCAGTTCCTCGGTAAGGATCTGCTCGGACGCGGCAAGGCCGCACGGTCCCGTCGTACCGAGGAGATCGAACCGCGCACCTCCACCGCCGATCGTGTCGCCCGCAGCGTGTGCCCCTACTGCGCTGTCGGATGCGGACAGAAGATCTTCGTCAAGGACGAAAAGGTCGTCCAGATCGAGGGCGATCCCGACAGCCCGGTGAACCGCGGGCGCCTGTGTCCCAAGGGTTCGGCGAGCAAGAACCTCGTCACCAGCGAGCTGCGCGAGACCCGGGTCCGCTACCGCCGGCCCTACGGCACCGAATGGGAAGACCTCGATCTCGACACGGCCATGGAGATGGTCGTCGATCGCGTGCTGAAGACCCGCCGCGAGACCTGGCAGGAGTTCGACGACAAGGGCCACCGGGTCCGGCGCACGATGGGTATCGCCAGCCTCGGCGGTGCCACGCTGGACAACGAGGAGAACTACCTCATCAAGAAGCTGTTCACAGCGATGGGGGCGGTCCAGATCGAGAATCAGGCCCGTATATGACACTCCGCCACCGTCCCCGGTCTGGGGACCAGCTTCGGACGCGGCGGCGCCACCGGCTACACGGCCGACCTTGCAAACGCTGACTGCATCATCATCCAGGGTTCCAACATGGCCGAGGCCCACCCGGTGGGCTTCCAGTGGGTCGTGGAGGCCCAGAAACGTGGTGCCCGCGTCATCCACATCGACCCGCGCTTCACCCGTACCAGCGCGGTGGCGGACAAGCACGTCCCGATCCGGGTCGGCAGCGACATCGCCTTCCTCGGCGGCATCGTCAACTACATCCTGAGCAACGAGCTGGACTTCCGCGAGTACGTCGTCAACTACACGAACGCCGCGGTGCTCGTCAGCGACAAGTTCGAGGACACCGACGATCTCGACGGGCTCTTCTCGGGCTTCGACCCCGAGAAGCGGACCTACGATCCGACGAGCTGGCAGTACGACGTGGAGGACGAATCCGGCGACCTGCACAAGTCGCAGGCCAACGGCTCCGAGGAGCACGCCGAGCATCGGGAGACGGCCGCGGGCCTGCAGAACGAGGCGCACGGCATGCAGACGGCGAGCCACCCGAGGCGCGACGAGACACTGCAGCACCCGAGGTGCGTCTACCAGGTGCTCAAGCGGCACTTCGCCCGCTACACCCCCGAGGTGGTCGAGCAGGTGTGCGGCGTCTCGCAGGAGGACTTCCTCGACGTCTGCCGCGCGTGGACCGAGAACTCCGGCCGGGAGCGGACGACGGCGCTCGTCTACAGCGTGGGCTGGACCCAGCACAGTGTCGGTGTGCAGTACATCCGCACCGGCGCGATCCTGCAGCTGCTGCTCGGCAACATGGGCCGCCCCGGCGGAGGCATCATGGCGCTGCGCGGTCATGCCAGCATCCAGGGCTCGACCGACATCCCGACGCTGTTCAACCTGTTGCCCGGCTACCTGCCGATGCCCGACGCGAACAAGCACCACTCGTTCACGGACTGGGTCGACAGCGTGCGCAACCCGGGCAGCAAGGGTTTCTGGTCGAAGGCCGACGCCTACGCGGTGAACCTGCTCAAGGCATACTGGGGCGACGCGGCGACCGCCGACAACGACTACTGCTTCGACTACATGCCGAAGATCACCGGCGACCACGGCACCTATCGTTCGGTGCTCGACATGATCGACGGAAAGGTCAAGGGCTACTTCCTCCTCGGGCAGAACCCGGCCGTCGGCTCCGCCCACGGGCGCGCCCAGCGGCTCGGGATGGCGAACCTCGACTGGCTCGTGGTGCGCGACCTGTTCGAGATCGAGAGCGCCAACTTCTGGAAGGACTCCCCGGAGATCGAGACCGGTGAGATCGTGACCGAGGAGTGCCCCACCGAGGTGTTCCTCTTCCCGGCGGCGTCCTACGCCGAGAAGGAAGGCACCTTCACGCAGACCCAGCGGATGCTGCAGTGGCGGGAGAAGGCCGTCGAACCACCGGAGGACTGCCGCTCGGAACTGTGGTTCTTCTACCACCTCGGCCGCATGATGCGGGAGCGTCTGGCCGAGTCGACCGACGAGCGCGACCGGCCGCTGCTCGACCTGGCATGGGACTACCCCGTGCACGGCGAGTACGACGAGCCGAGTGCCGACGCGGTGCTCATGGAGATCAACGGCTACGACGTCGCGACCCGCCGGCCGCTCTCGTCGTTCACCGAGATGAAGAACGACGGCTCCACCCTCGGTGGCTGCTGGATCTACACCGGGGTCTACGCCGACGGCGTCAACCAGGCCAACCGGCGTAAGTCCCGGCACGAGCAGTCGTTCGTAGCTCCCGAGTGGGGCTGGGCATGGCCGATGAACCGCCGCATTCTCTACAACCGGGCCTCCGCCGACCCCGAGGGCCGGCCGTGGAGCGAACGCAAGGCCTACGTGTGGTGGGACGACGACGCGCAGCAGTGGACGGGTGCGGATGTTCCGGACTTCGAGAAGACGAAGCCGCCGAGCTACCGCTCCCCCGAAGGCGCCGACGGTATCGAGGCGCTCGAAGGGATCGACCCGTTCATCATGCAGGGCGACGGCAAGGGTGCCCTCTACGTGCCGCAGGGGCTCGTCGACGGTCCGATGCCGACGCACTACGAACCGGTGGAGTCACCCTTCCGCAACCCGCTCTACGCGCAGCAGGCCAACCCGACGCGCAAGGAGTACCGCCGCGACGACAACCCGATGAACCCGGCGCCGCCGGAGGACCACATCGACGTGTTCCCCTTCGTGTTCACGACGAGCCGTCTCACCGAGCACCACACCGCCGGCGGCATGAGCCGCTATCTCGAACATCTCGCCGAACTGCAACCGGAGATGTTCGTGGAGGTCTCCCCCGCCCTGGCGGCCGAACGCGGACTCGAGCACATGGGCTGGTGCCACGTCGTCACCGCCCGCTCCGCGATCGAGGGCCGGGTGCTGGTGACCGAGCGGTTGCGCCCGCTGAAGGTGGAGGGACGGACCGTCCACCAGGTGTGGATGCCCTATCACTGGGGCAGCGGCGGCATGGTGACCGGCGACTCGACCAACGATCTGTTCGGAATCACGTTGGACCCCAACGTGCTCATCCAGGAGACCAAGGTCGGTACGTGCGACGTCCGGGCAGGACGCCGACCGTCCGGAGCGGCACTGCGGGAGTACGTCGAGGGATATGCGCGGCGGGCCGGGGTAACCGATCACGTGTACCCACCCATCGTGACGGTCCCGGACGGCGATACGGCCTCGGACGACCGAGATGCCCCGGAGGCCTCGGACGACCCACGTGCCCCGGAGGAGGACGAGTGACCGGCCCCAACAGCTTCTTCGGACCGATCGACCCGGCACCCGATGCCGGGTACGAGGATCCGCCGGCTCGCAAGGGCTTCTTCACCGACACCAGTGTGTGCATCGGGTGCAAGGCCTGCGAGGTGGCCTGCAAGGAGTGGAACGACGTCCCCGAGAACCTCTTCGCGATGCTCGGCACCTCGTACGACAACAGTCATTCGCTCAACGCCAACCAGTGGCGGCACGTCGCCTTCATCGAGCGCCCTGCGGAGTCGAAACCCCCGGTCTCGCTGGGGATGCCGACCGTCGGCGCGACCCCGACGGAACTTCCGGAGGAGGAGAAGCCGGACTTCCGCTGGTTGATGTCCTCGGACGTGTGCAAGCACTGCACCCACGCGGCGTGCCTCGACGTGTGCCCGACCGGGTCGCTGTTCCGCAGCGAGTTCGGCACGGTGGTCGTGCAGGACGACATCTGCAACGGCTGCGGATACTGCGTCGCTGCGTGCCCGTACGGCGTCATCGACCGTCGCAAGGGTCCGGAGGGCGACCCGAAGGTCGGTATCGCCCAGAAGTGCACGCTCTGCTACGACCGGCTCACCGACGGCCAGACCCCGTCCTGCGCGCAGGCGTGCCCCACGGAGTCGATCCAGTACGGCGACGTCGAGGAGTTGCGCGCCCGCGCCGAGGAACGACTGGCCGCGCTGCACGAGCGCGGTGTGAGCGAGGCACGGCTCTACGGCAACGATCCGGAGGACGGGGTCGGCGGGACCGGTGCCTTCTTCCTGCTCCTCGACGAACCGGAGGTCTACGGCCTGCCGCCGGATCCGGTGGTGACGACCAAGGATCTTCCGGAGATGTGGACGCGCGCCGCCGTGGCAGCGGTCGCGATGCTGGCGGGCGCCGCCGTGTCGTTCCTGAGGAGGCGCTGATGACCCAGGTGCAGCACGGTGGCAGCCCGGGCAACCCCCGCCGGTCCGGAGGTGGTCGCGGCGGCGACCGGGTGATGGTGCCGGAGGCCGACTTCGAGTCCTATTACGGGCGCCAGATCGTGAAACCGGCTCCGTGGGAACACGATATCGCGATCTATCTGTTCACCGGCGGCGTGGCCGCGGGCAGTTCGCTGCTCGCTGCGGGTGCCGATCTCACGGGGCGGCCCGCCCTCCGTCGCGTCGCCCGATTCGGCTCGCTCACATCGCTGCTCGTCAGTGTCGGTGCGCTGGTCCACGATCTCGGCAAGCCGAGCCGTTTCCTCAACATGCTGCGGGTCGCCAAACCGACCTCCCCGATGTCGGTCGGTACGTGGATCCTGTCGCTGCACGGTCCGTTCGCGGGCCTCGCGGCGGTCGCGGAGATCGCCGAGATGCTCCCCGCCCGATGGAAGCGCGGACCGGTGCGTCTGCTGCTCGCCCTCGGACGGCCCGCCGGGATCGTCGGTGCGCTGACGGCACCGCCGGTCGCCGCCTACACCGGGGTCCTGTTGTCCGACACCGCAACCCCTGCCTGGCACTCCGCCTACAAGGAAATCCCCTTCGTGTTCTGCGGGTCCGCGGCCGCCGCATCGGGAGGTCTCGGACTGTTGGGCGCACCGGTCGCCGAGGCCGGGCCGGCGCGCGCCTTCGCCGTCGGCGGCGCGCTCGTCGAACTCGCGACCGAGCAGCAGATGGAGAAGTCGATGGGCCTGTCAGCCGAGACGCTCCACCAGGGCCGCCCCGGGCGACTGATGAAGGCCAGTAAGGCATTGACGGTGGCCGGCGCGCTCGGCGCACTCGTCGGTCGCCGCAATCGGCTGGTGTCGGCAGTGTCCGGTGCCGCACTCATGGTCGGTTCACTGTGCACGCGAGTCGGAGTCTACGAGGCCGGCATCGCGTCGGCGAAGGATCCCAAGTACACCGTCGTTCCCCAGCGTGAACGAGTCGATCGCGGGGAACCCGTTCGTTACCGCAGCTGAGATCCGGCTCGCGGGCAGGACGAAGGAGAACGCATGGACTCCGGCAAGCCCACGCGCGAACCACACGGCGACGCCGCGACGGCACAGCCTCCGGGCAGCTTCCGCTGGCTCCTCGTCGCCGGGGGTCTGTTGCTGCAGTTCTCGATCGGCGCGGTCTACGCGTGGTCGGTCTTCGGCGGAGCCCTCGAGAGCGCCGACTCCTGGCAACTGAGCACGGTCCGGGCCTCACTGCCGTTCACCGTCACCATCGGCATGATCTTCATCGGCACCTATCTCGGTGGCCGACTGCAGGACCTGAAAGGTCCCCGGGTCGTCGCGTTGATCGGCGGCATCATCTACGCGCTCGGCATCCTCCTCGCCTCCTTCACCGACGGAGCCGAGGACTACTGGCTGCTCATCCTCGGGTACGGCATCATCAGCGGTTTCGGGCTGGGCTTCGCGTACATCGTCCCGATCGCCATGCTGCAGAAGTGGTTCCCCGACAAGACCGGTCTCATCACCGGACTCGCCGTGGGCGGTTTCGGGTTCGGCGCCGTGCTCACCTCGCCGGTCGCGCAGTGGCTCATCGACCGGAATCCGGACGACCCCACGAGCGCCTTCCTGCCCTTGGGTATCGCCTACCTCGTGATGTCGCTGGCCGGTGCGGCACTCTTCCGCAACCCCCCCGAGGGGTACACCGTGCCGGGCTTCGACCCCGTCGGCCGCGACGGCAGCGGAGCGGACCGCGGCAAGGAGTACACCCAGAACGAGGCCCTCCGCACGCCCCAGTGGTACCTCCTGACCGCCATCCTCACCCTGTGCGTGACCGCCGGCATCTCCCTGATCTCGCAGGCAAAGCCGAGTGCGTCCGACATCGCCGGTTTCAGCACCTCCGGCGCGGCGGCACTCGTGGGCGTGCTCGCGATCTTCAACGGCGCCGGCCGGATCGTGTGGGCGGCGATCTCCGACCATATCGGCCGGATGAAGACCTTCACCGCACTGCTCGTGCTGCAGGGCGTGTGCCTGATCGTGCTGCCGCATGCCACCGGCGTGGTGCTGTTCTCGGTCCTGGCCGCGATCATCTATCTCTGCTACGGCGGCGCATTCGGCACCATGCCCGCCACCGCCGGCGACTTCTTCGGGGTCCGCAACGCCGGCGCCATCTACGGCCTGATGCTCATCGGGTGGAGCATCGGCGGCATCATCGGCCCGATCATCGCGTCTACGCTCATCGGCGACGACAAGGCCTATACCCTCGCCTACACCACCATCGGCATCATCGCGCTCGTATCGGTCGTGCTCACGATGATCACGAAGGTACCCGCGGCACGCCGGGAGTCGGTCTCGGCCCGGTCCTGAGCCGGAGCGCCGTCCTTCCCGCTCACGCTCCGGGCGCTTCGTGGGTGTGCAACCACGAGACGACCTGCGTGCGGGAGTGCACGCCGAGTTTGTCGAGGATCCGTTCGACGTGCCCGTCGACGGTCCGGCGTGAGATCACGAGCCGGTCGGCGATCGCGCGATTGCTCAGGCCTCCGGCAACGAGTCCCGCGATCTCCTGCTCCCTCTTCGTCAGCGGGGATGTCCGGGAGCCGGACTCGCCCCCACCGCGGTGCCGCCGTTCGGAAGCCGGAGCACGCGAGGTCCGTCTCCCCGAGGACTCCTTCGGTTCCAACGCGCTGTCCACGAGATCGACGATGGTCATGCCGGACTGCGGGTGAAACGATCCGACGGTTTCCGTCTCGCCCACCCTGTCCCGGAGGCGACGTTCCGCTGCGATCGAGTCCTGCTCGATATGCGGTCCGAATGCTGCGATCGTCGTACCGAGGCGCTGCCACACCGTCCGTGCGGCCCCGAACAGCCGTGCCGCCTTCTCCGGATCGTCTTCGGCACCCGCCGACCAGGCCAGCAACTCGAGCGACAGTGCCGTGCAGATCTTGTCCTCGAAGTCGCGCTGTACGGCCAGGGCACCGTTCGCCGCGTCGACTGCAGAGCCGAGGCGCCCGAGATGGAAATGGGCGAGCCCCGAGACCCACAGCGCATAGGCCTTGTTCCACCGCTCGCCGTGCTGGTCCGCCATCTCGACGACACGAGCACACGTCTTCAGGGCGTCGTCGAGTCGTCCGTCGTAGGTCTGCGCCATCGCCAGCTGGAACAGGCAGGTCAGGTGGGCGGCGTGGTCGCCGTGCGCACGATGCACCCGGGCCGCACGGAAGTAGAGGTCGATCGCCTCGGCCGTCGCCCCGCAGAACAGTGCGTGCAGAGCGCTCCAGTGATCGCAATGGGCCCGCAACCGTACGTCGCCGGATTCGTCTGCGATCGAACGACACTCGTCGAGATGGATCGCCGCTCCGTCGCGATCTCCCTGGATGAGGGCCGTCCACGCGGTCACCCACAGCACGTTGCCGCGCTCGCTGTTCNTCGAGCGCGGAAGTCGTTGCAGGAGTCGTTCGAGCCGGGCCCGCCCGGTGGACAGGTAGCCGCCCGCGATCCAGTGATAGCGCAGCGCGACGGCGAGTGCCGCCCCCGTGGCGAGTTCGTCGTCGTCCCGGATCGACCGGTCGAGCGCTGCCATGAAATCCGCGTGGTCGGCGCGCATCGACGACAGCAGGGCGGATTGTCTCGGCCCGTACCAACTCTCGGCGCAGCGACGGGCACGGTCGAGATAGTGCTCGCAATGCCGCCGGTACAGCTGCTCGCGTTCCCCGCGGGCGTCGAGCAGTTCGTGTCCGTACTCGCGCACGGTCACCAATTGCGAGTACCTCAACACCGACGACGAACGATCGACACCCACAAGCGATTTCGCGATCAACCTGTCGAGCAGGTCGATGACCTGCTCGCTCGGCAGATCGCCGTCGGCGCAGACGGTCTCCGCGGCTTCGAGGTCGAAGCTGCCGGTGAATACCGACAACCGCGCCCACAGCGTCCGCTCGGCATCGGAGCACAGTTCGTAGCTCCAGTCGATCAGGGCACGCAACGTCTGTTGCCGCGGCACCGCCACGCGATTGCCTCCGATGAGCAGCGCGAAACGACGATCGAGTCGGTCGACGAGTTGTGCCGGAGACAACGAACGCAGCCGGGTGGCCGCGAGTTCGAGAGCGAGCGGCACGCCGTCGAGCGCGATGCACAGTTGCGCCACGGCATCTGCGTTCTCGTCGGTCACCTCGAAGCCCGGGACCACCTGCCGGGCCCGTTCCACGAGCAGACCCACCGCTTCGAACCGCTCGAGATCGGTCGCCCGGTTCCCCGTCGATCCGTCCGGTGTCGTCAGAGGTGGAAGCACATACTCCGCCTCCCCCGCCACTGCGAGCGGCTCACGACTGGTTGCGAGGATCCGCACCTCCGGTGCATCACCGAGGACGGCAGCGACGAAGTCGGCCACGGTCGCGATCAGGTGTTCGCAGTTGTCGACCACGATCAGCATGTGCTGGTCGCGGAGACGATCGATGATCTTGTCCATCACGGGTCTGGTGGACTGGTCGGTCACGCCCAGAGCGGCCGCTGCAGCCGAGGGAACGGACTCCGGATCCCGTACCACCGCCAGATCGATCCAGCGGAACGAATCGCGGAACGCGCGCGAGGTACGCACCGCCAGTTCCTCGGCCACCCGGGTCTTCCCCACTCCACCCGGACCGAGGATCGTCAGCAGCCGGGTCCGCTGGAGACACGACCGGGCCTCGTCGATCTCGCGACGACGACCGACGAAGGTCGTCACCGAACGGGTGGGCCCCGGGGTGCGGGGTGGTGCAGGTTCCGGCAGGGCAGATTCCATCGTCACGCTTCTCAGAGATAGTGGGCCCAACATACCGGGTGGTCGTGTGACGGCCAACACAGGTAACGAATGGGGTAATTCACCCCGAGTCCATGAGTGTGATCCACGTCATCGTCGATGCAGACCTTCGGTTCACCCACCGGAGCGACATCCCCGATACCGAGGAGCCAGGACAGATGACCACTTCCTCCATCACCCCCGACACCGACGTCGTCGTCGTAGGAGCCGGATTCGCCGGCCTGTATGCGCTGCACAAATTGCGCGACCGGATGAACATGTCCGTGCGGGTCTTCGAGGCCGGCGACGATGTGGGTGGCACCTGGTACTGGAACCGCTATCCCGGCGCCCGCTGCGACATCGAATCGATCCACTACTCGTACTCGTTCGACGAGGACCTGCAGCAGGAATGGCAGTGGAGCGAGAAGTTCGCCGGGCAGCCGGAGATCCTCCGCTACCTGAACCACGTGGCCGACCGCTTCGACCTGCGGAAGGGAATCACATTCGGCACGCGCGTGATCGGTGTGCACTGGGACGACGAGAACTCGTGGTGGACGGTTCGCACCGACACCGGCGAGACCGTGACGGCCCGGTGGTTCGTCTCCGGCGCCGGCAACCTCTCGGTCCCCAAGAAGCCCGAGTTCGGAGGCATCGACAACTTCCGCGGACAGGTGCTGCTGACCGGTAACTGGCCGCACGAACCCGTCGACTTCACCGGCAGGCGCGTCGCGATCATCGGCACCGGCGCCAGTGGGATCCAGGCGATCCCTCTGATCGCGCAACAGGCCGCGGAACTGGTGGTCTTCCAGCGCACACCGCAGTTCGCCACCCCACTCGGGAACGGCCCGCTCGACCCGCAGGTGCTCGACGACGCCAAGAAGGTCTACCCCGAACTGCGAGAGGCCGCACGCAATCACTTCCTGGGGGTTCCGTTCGACCAGGTGCAGCCGTCGGCGCTCGCCGTCGATGCCGAGGAGCGTCGGCGGGTGTTCGACGAACGCTGGAACGCGGGCGGATTCCGCCTGTTCATCGACAGCTTCCAGGACATCCTCTTCGACAGGAAGGCCAACGACACCGCCGCCGAGTACATCCGCGAACGGATCCGCGAGCGCGTGCAGGACCCTGCCAAGGCCGACACGCTCGCACCCCGGGGATACGCCTACGCCACGAAACGTCCCCCGCTCGAGACGAACTACTACGAGGCCTACAACCGCGACAACGTGCACCTCGTCGACGTGAAGAGCACGCCGATCAGCGAGATCACCGAAACCGGTGTGCGCGTCGGCGACCGCACCTACGAGATCGACACCATCGTGCTCGCGACCGGCTTCGACGCGATGACCGGTCCACTCATGGCCATGGACATCCGCGGCCGCAACGGTGTGCGCCTGGCCGACAGGTGGGCACACGGGCCGCGCACCTATCTCGGCATCATGAGCAACGCGTTCCCCAACCTGTTCACGATCACCGGACCGCAGTCGCCCTCGGTGCTCTACAACATGCCGCTGGCGATCGAGGACCACGTCGATTTCGCGACCGACGCGATCGCGTATCTGCGCGCACACGATCTCGAGGTCATCGAACCCACCCCCGACGCCGAAGCCGACTGGGTGCGCACCACCACCGAGATCGCCGAGCAGACGCTACTGCCGCAGACCGACTCGTGGTACATGGGCGCGAACATCCCCGGCAAACCGCGTGCCTGCATGGTCTACCTCGGTGGTGCCCCCACCTACCGGCAGGTCTGCGCCGAGGTCGTCGACGGCGGTTACCTCGGCTTCGACCTCGCCCCCGCACGAGCCACCGTCCCGGCCGCCTCGTAGAGCACCGATCTCCCCACCTCTCGGAAGGAAACCACGCATGGCACTCGACGACCACGCCGCCGGCCTCATCGCAGGACTTCGGCAGCAGGGATTCACGTCGTTCTCGCAGATGACGGTCGATCAGGTCCGCGCGACGATCGCGACCTTCACCGACCTCCAACTCCCACCGCAGGACGTCGAGCGTGTGGACGAGACCCACTACGAGAGCGACGGCACCCGTCTCCCCCTCCGGATCTACACCCCTGGGACGGACACCGGGCCGCGGCCGGTGGTGCTCTACTTCCACGGCGGCGGGTTCGTCGCGGGTGACCTCACCGTCGTGGACGAACCGGCGCGGGCGGTCGCCCGGGCGACCGGAGCCACCGTCGTGACCGCGGGATACCGCCTGGCGCCGGAACACCCGTTCCCCGCAGCGGCCGACGACGCGTTGGCTGCGTTGCAGTGGGTCACCGCGCACATCGCCGAGTACGGCGGCGACCCGCACAACCTGGTGGTCATGGGCGACAGTGCCGGTGGCAACCTCGCAGCCGGAGTCGCGTTGCGGGCCCGTGACGAAGGCGCACCGGTACTGCGCGGACAGGTGCTGATCTACCCGGCGCTGGACCGCGCTGCCGACCTGCCCTCGCGCCGCGAGTTCGCCGAGGGGTACATCGTCACCGCCGCCGACATGGACTGGTTCCTCGACCGGTACTTCACCTCACCCGCGGACGCAGAGACGCCCTATGCGTTGCCCGCACGCGCGGCCCGCCTCGACGGACTGCCACCGACCCTGGTGCTCACCACCGAGAACGAGGTGCTCCGCGACGAAGGTGAGCTCTACGGGCAACGGCTACGCGAAGCCGGTGTGGACGTGACGATCCGCCGGTTCGACGGGCTCGTGCACGGCGCATTCTGGATGTCGGGCGCGGTACCGCGCAGCGGCGAGATGCGCGACGAGGTGGCCGGGTTCGTCACCCGCACCACCTCGAGCGTCCCCGCGCGGTAGGAACTCGATCCGCCGTTCCGATCCGCTACTCCGTGGGAGGGGCCGAGCGACGATCCGACGTCGCCGGCCCTTCTCCGCGTTCCTCGTCGTCGCGCGCCGCGCGGGCGGCCTCGCGCATCTCGATCGCGTCGGTGATCAACTCACCGATCTCGCGGGTGACGTCGCGGACCGCTCCGGTGATGATCCCCGCGATCGCGCCGACGTGGGTGGCCGCCGACTCGGTGACCTCCTGGATCGTGTCCTTGTTACGCTCGAATCTTCCCACCATGTTCGACCCCCTCGATCGTGTCGTCCGCGAGGGTACCCGCATCGTCGAGCGGGCGATCGGTGGAGCGGTGACGTTCGATGATCACCTGCGACTCGGGTTCGGGCGCGAACCAACCGGGAGGGAGAGCAAGCGTGAAGATCTTCTTCCACACCGACGTCACCTGGGCGGTGAGGCCCCCGGTGTTGTACGGAAGTCCGTGCTTCTCGCACAGTTCCCTGACCTTCGGCGCGAGCTCCGGATAGCGGTGCGCCGGCAGGTCGGGGAACAGGTGGTGCTCGATCTGGTGCGACAGGTTGCCCGACATGATGTGGAACAACGGCGACCCGGTGATGTTCGCGCTGCCCAGCATCTGCCGGACGTACCACTCACCACGGGTCTCCTCGGCGGTCTCCTCCTCCGTGAAGGACTGCACGCCGGACGGGAAGTGGCCGCAGAAGATGATCGAGTACGCCCACACGTTGCGCACCAGATTGGCGGTCGCGTTGCCGAGCAGCGTCGGGAAGAACATCGGTCCGCTCAGCAGCGGGAAGGCGATGTAGTCCTTGATCACCTGACGGCGCGCCTTGCGCCACCAGCCCTTCGCGATCGGGATCACGTCGCGCCACGACCGTTTCCCGGCGACGATCCGGTCGACTTCCGCGTCGTGCATCATCACGCCCCACTCGAACAGGAACATGAGGGCGGTCGCGTAGACCGGGTTGCCGAGATAGTAGGGATGCCACTTCTGGGCCGGGTCCATGCGCAGGATCCCGTATCCGATGTCGCGGTCCTGGCCGAGGATGTTGGTGTAGGTGTGGTGCACGTAGTTGTGCGAGTGCCGCCACTGGTCCGACGGGCACACGGTGTCCCATTCGAACACACGGGAATTCAGCGACGGCTCGCGCATCCAGTCGTACTGACCGTGCATCACGTTGTGCCCGATCTCCATGTTGTCGAGGATCTTCGACACGCTCAGTGCCGCGACACCGGCGACCCATGCGGGCGGGAGGAATCCGACGAAGAGCAGACCGCGACCGGCGATCTCGAATCCGCGCTGCGCCCTGATGATCCGGTAGAGATACTCACGGTCCTCGTCACCGAGGGATGCGAGCGTCTGCTCCCGCAGTGCGTCGAGTTCGCGGCCGATCTCCTCGACACTGTCGTGGTCGAGGACGAGCGGTTCGTTCTCGGCCGCAGAATTGCGGCCGGACAGGAAGGGCAGGAAGGGGACGGTGGGTAGGGACAATCCGAACATGATGTCCTCCAATGGTTTCGGTGGTGTCGACCGACGGCCGGTTCAGAGTTCGACGGCGACGTCGCCGACCGGGGCGTTGACACAGATCTGGATGCGACGGCCGGGTTCCGAATCGACGTCGCCGGTACGCACGTCGCGCGTGCACCCCGACAGCCGGACGGCGGTGCAGCTGTGGCAGATGCCCATGCGGCATCCGTGTTCGGGCGTGAGACCGGCCGCTTCGGCCTGTTCGAGCAGCGTCGACCCGGTGTTCTCGGCAACGACGCCGGATTCGGCGAAGGAGATCTCGCCGCCGGCATCATCCGTCGACACGACCGGTGGTGCGAGGACGAATTCCTCGGTGTTCACCATGGTCTCGGCGCCCCGCTCGGCGTAGACCTCGCGGATCCTCGCGACCATCTCCGCCGGACCGCACACGAAGGTGGGCGTGTCGGCGTACCAGGGTGCGACGGCCGCGAGGTGGCTGCGGTCGAACCGCCCCTGCAGCATCCCGTCGTCGGAGCGGGTGTGGGCGTGGACGATCTCGATGTTGGGCCGGGCGGCGAGCGCCTCGAGTTCGGCGCGGCGCGGAATGTGTCCGGGGGTGCGGGTGTAGTAGAGCAGCACGGCGGACCCGTCGTACCCCTCGGCAACGAGACCGGACAGCATCGACAGCACGGGCGTCAGCCCGGAGCCCGCGGCGACGAACAGCAGGCGTCGAGGACGCGGACTCGGGAGCACGAACTCGCCTGCGGGAGCACCGAGTTCGACGACGTCTCCGATCTGCACTCGGTCGTGGAGGTGGCGCGAGACGGTGCCCTCGGGATGCCTGCCGATGGTGAACCGCAGGTCGGGCCGGCGCTTCGACTCCGCTTCGACGAGCGTCGGCGAGTAGCAGCGCGTGTGCCGCACGCCGTCGACGCGGACCGACACGGTCACGTACTGCCCGGGAAGGGGTCGGCACGGCTGCGCGGGGCGCACCGTGATCGTGAGCGAATCGGTGGCACTTCGGTCCACATCTGTAATCCGGGCATAGTTCGCCGACGTGACGAGAAGCGGGTCGGCGAGTTCCAGGTAGCGGTCCGGGTGATGCGGGTAGGACAGCATTCCGAGTGCCTCTACCAGCATTTTTCGCAACGAACCCGGGCGCGGGACGGGTGTCGGACGGTCGCGCACGATCATGCCTGTCCGCCTTTCGGTAGACCTCTGTGTGCTCAGTGAACGAATGTGCACTGAAATCAGTGTGGCAGCCGGACACACCTGCCTGTCAACCCCGATGTGACTGCCGACACAGATGTACGGACACCGCCGGGAACGTCATGCCTAGACTCAGGGGGTGTCCACCGCTTCCGCACCTCCGCCGACCACACGCGCCGAACGCAAGGAACGCACACGTCAGGCGCTTCTCGACGCCGCCCTCGAACTGTCCGCCGACCGGGGACTCGGCGGGCTGAGCCTGAGGGAGGTGGCCCGTCACGCGGGCATCGTGCCCACCGCGTTCTACCGCCACTTCTCGTCCATGGACGAGCTCGGCGTCACCCTTGCGGCGGACACGATGCGGGTACTGCGGCGCCTGCTGCGCGACGCGCGTCGCACGCCCGGTCCGGCAGGTGCGCGGCAATCGCTCGACGTGCTGGTCCAACAGGTACGGGCACACAAGGCGGCTTTCCGGTTCCTGGCACGCGAACGCCACGGCGGCGTTCCCGAGGTCGCCGCCGCGATCTCCGTCGAACTGCGCCTGCTGACCAGCGAGCTCGCCGCCGACCTGGGCCGCTCCCCGGGCCTCGAGGACTGGGATTTCGACGATCTCGAGATGGCCGCCGACCTACTGGTGACCGCGATGCTCGATTTCGTCCTCGACCTGCTCGCCGTCGAACGTCCCGGCAGCGCGCAGGAATCGGAGGTGGTCACGCGCGCGGAGAAACAGATGCGTCTGATCCTGCTGGGCGCGGCGGCGTGGCGGCCACGACGGACGTCGAACGACCGGTGACGGGTCGGCGCGACGCCGGTTCGTCGAGGTGGCCAGGAAATCCTGTCGCAGACACTCCCCTTCCGTAACGTGGTTCCCATGGCATCGACCGAACCCGCCACCTACGACGACCTGACCTTCGACGTGCGCGTGGCGGGTCCGAGGGACGGCACACCCGTCGTGCTCCTGCACGGCTTCCCCGAGACATCACGCAGCTGGACGCCGGTGGCGCGCCTGCTCGTCGAGCGCGGTTTCCGCGTGATCGCCCCCGACCAGCGCGGATACTCCCCCGGCGCCCGACCGACCGGCGTCGAGCACTACGGGGTGCCGGCACTCGCCGGCGACGTCCTCGGCCTGCTCGACGAGTTCGGGCTCGATCGCGTCCACCTCGTCGGACACGACTGGGGCGCCGCTGTGGCGTGGTACTTCGCCGCCCACAATCCCGACCGCGTCTCGGCGTTGACCGCGGTCTCGGTCCCCCACCTCGCCGCCTACGGCTGGGCGTTGCGGGAGGACGCCGACCAGCGCGAACGCTCCTCCTACATCGGTCTCTTCCGCGAGGAGGGCAAGGCGGAGGACCTGCTCCTCGCCGACGACGCGCGGCGCCTGCGGGCGATGTTCACCTCCGCAGTCGACCACGACTCGGTCGACCACTACGTCGCCGCCCTGTCCGCGCCGGGCGCTCTCACCGCCGCCCTGAACTGGTATCGCGCCATGACGCGGGATCTCGATTCGACTCCCCCGGTCCGCGTCCCGACGACCTACATCTGGAGCACCGCCGACATCGCGATCGGCCGCGCCGGCGCCGAACGGTGCGGCGAATTCGTCGACGCCGAGTACGACTTCGTGGTCCTGCCCGACGTCTCGCACTGGATTCCGGAGGAGGCCCCCGACGAGATCGCGAACGCGATCTCGCGGCGACGGAACGGCTGACGACCCGAACGCATCAGCAGCGCACGCGTCGTCCGGCCTGCACGCCCGAAACTAGGCGGTGTTGCGACGGTAGACCGCCGTCGCACCGGCGTAGGCGAGAGCGAGGATCCCGACGCACCACGCGAGGGCGATCCAGACGGCGCCGCCCACCGGGTGCCCGTCGAAGATGGCGCGCATCGTGTCGACGAGCGCGGTCACCGGCTGGTTCTCGGCGAACCATCGCACCGGCGCGGGCATCGTCCCGGTGGGCACGAACGCAGAACTGACGAACGGCAGGAAGATCAGCGGATAGGCGAACGCCCCGGCTCCGTCGACGGATCTCGCGGTCAGTCCCGCGACGACGGCGACCCAGGTCAGCGCGAGGGTGAAGAGCATCAGGATTCCTGCGACCGCCAGCCAGCCCAGCACGCTCGCGTCGGTGCGGAAACCCATGATCAGGGCGACGCCGACGACGACCACGAGGGAGACCCCGATGGCGACCATGGACGTCAGTACATGCGCCCACAACGCGCTGGATCTCCCGATCGGCATGGACCGGAAGCGCTCGAAGATTCCGCCCGATCTGTCCACGAAGAGCCGGTAGGAGGTGTATCCGATTCCCGATGCGATCGTGATGAGCAGGATTCCGGGCAGCATGTAGTTCAGGTACGAGGTCGTCCCCGCCGCGCTCGCTCCCGTCTCGATCGCCCCGCCGAACACGTAGACGAACACGAGCATGAGGGCGATCGGTGTGACCACCGTGGTGATGATGGTGTCCGGGCTGCGCAGGACGTGGCGCAGTGAGCGCCCGGTCAACGCAGCGGTGTCCTTGTAGGGATGGGTGATGGTCATCGTCGCTCCTGTGTGCCGACAACTGCGAGGAAGACATCTTCGAGGGTGGGTTGCTTCTCGACGTACTCCACCTTCGTGGGCGGCAGCAGCGCCTTGACTTCGGCGAGGGTGCCGTTCACGACGATCCGGCCCCGGTGGAGGATCGCGATCCGGTCGGCGAGTTGTTCCGCCTCGTCGAGGTACTGCGTCGTCAGCAGCACGGTGGTCCCGCGAGCGGCGAACTCCCGGATGGTCCGCCACACGTCGAGACGCGATTGCGGGTCGAGGCCGGTGGTCGGTTCGTCGAGGAAGACGACCGGCGGATCCCCGACCAGACTCATGGCGATGTCGAGCCGCCGGCGCATGCCGCCGGAGTACTCCGACGCCTTCCGTCCGCCCGCCTGCGTGAGCGAGAAGCGCTCGAGAAGGTCGTCCGCTACCTGCCCCGGGTTCTCGACGTGGCGGAGCTTCGCGACGAGCACGAGGTTCTCACGGCCGCTGAGCATGTCGTCGACGGCCGCGAACTGTCCGGTGAGACTGATCGATTCGCGCACGTGCTGCGGCTGGGTGGCACTGTCGTAGCCGTTGACGGTGACCGTGCCGGCGTCCACACCGAGCAGCGTGGCCAGCACTTTCACGACCGTCGTCTTCCCCGCTCCGTTCGAGCCGAGGAGCGCGAAGATCGTGCCCGGCACCACGTCGAAGTCGACGCCTTCGAGCACCTTCAGATCCTTGTACGACTTCTCCAGGCCCCGGACCCGGATCATGACGTCGGTGGTCATCGTTGCCCTCGTTCCGCATCCTCGATCGCCTCGGTCAGGCGGGCACGCTCCTTGTCGATCCACTTCTTGCCGATGTAGGCCTGCACGAACGTCTCTGCGAACTCGACCGGATCGTCGCCGACTATCTCGCGCACCGGCGTGCCGTCGACCGCCGCCTGCTCCCACAGGTCGGCCAGGTCGCCGACCATCGTGACGAGTGTTGCGCCGTCGGTGATCCCGCCGGAGTAGTGGAAATATCGCAGCAGTGCCTTCGCTGCGGCGTCGTACGGTTCGGGAAGAGCGTCGATGCGGCCGGCGTGCCGTTTGTACTGCTTCTTCTGCTCGAACGATCCGGTGATGCTCTCGATCCAGTTGGTCATGGCACTATCCCCCTTGCCTGAGCTGTTCGATACGTTCTGCAAGAAAACTCCAGGTCTTCCAGAACTCGTCGAGTTGTTCGTGTCCTTTCGCATTGATGGAGAACACTTTTCGAGGCGGACCCTTCTCCGACGGCACCTTCTCCACATCCACGAAACCGCGCTGTTCGATACGCACGAGCAGGGCGTAGACGGTTCCTTCCGCGAGGTCCGTGAAGCCCCGCTCGCGCAGGAGTGCGGTGATCTCGTAGCCGTACGCGGGTCGTCCGGCCAGAAGTGCCAGAACGATGCCTTCGAGCGTGCCCTTGAGCATTTCCGTCATCGGATTCGCCATTGCCCACTCCCTAGTCTGTAGTGCTGACTACCGGTACAAAGTAACACTGAGTACTGGTAGTCAGCAATACCGAATAGCGGATGGAAGGGTCACTCCGCCCCAGTCGGTGGGCGGTGAGGGTGCTAGTCGGCAACAGAGCCGAGCAGCACCTCGAGTTCGGCGACGACCGCATCGAGCGGAGCCGGACTGCGCTGCGCCTGGGCCACGACCAGCGCGCCTTCCAGGGCCGCGAGGACGAGATTCGCCAACGACCGCGCCCGCTCCGCGGCCACCCCGTCGGCCGCCAGGGACCGCGCGACGACGTCGACGAAGGTGTCGAAGGCTTCCCCGGCCCGTGCGCGCGCCCGCGGTTCGGTGCCGAGACCGGCGGCCACCACCGGGCATCCCGCGACGTAGTCGGTGGCCACGAGACCCTCGCGCCACAGATCGACGACGGCGCGCACCGTCTCCACCACGCCGAGACCGTCGACCTTCGCCGTCAGCGACCGCTCGATCCGGGTGGCGGCCTGGTCCGTCGCCTCTTCGACGAGTTGGGCCTTGCCGCCGGGAAAGTGGTGGTAGATGGAGCCGCGTGGCGCCCCGCTGTGCTCGAGCACGTCCCGGAACGACGTGGCCGCGACACCTCGTTCGCTCATCAGCGCGATCGCGCTGGCGATCATCGCGGCGCGCGGTCCGTCCCGCCGTTCTGCAGCGCTCACCCGTTCCTCCGGCAGTGGTGGTTGTCACCCATATTCTATGTATGTTGTCGTACAGATCCGACGCTGCGCGACACCATTTTCGAGGAGACCCTGCCATGACCGACGTCTCGGTGACCACTCACGTCTTCGACGCCGCCGTCGACCTGTTCGAGGTCCGGGACGATCGCACCGAAGGGCACACGCACCCTGCCTACGCGAACATGGTCGGCCCGTTCGGCGGTATCACCGCCGCGACTCTCCTCCGCGCGGTCGAACGACACCCGGACGTCCTCGGCATGCCGCTGTCCCTGACGATCAACTACGCCGGCCCCATCGCCGACGGACCGTTCGACATCGCGGTGCGCCCGGTGCGCACGAACCGGACCACCCAGCACTGGTCGATCGAACTGTCGCAGGGCGGCGAGGTCGCCACCACCGCGACGGCCGTCTTCGGTCTCCGTCGCCCCACCTGGTCGTCGACCGAACTGCAGGCGCCGGCCGCCCCGGCACCCGACTCGCTCGAACCGACACCGCTGCCCGACTTCATCGCGTGGGCACGCAACTACGAGATGCGGTACACCGCAGGAGTCGTTCCCGAGGAGGGCAGCGCGGAGGTCGCCGACTCCACGTCGACGCTGTGGGTCCGCGACGTCCCGTCGCGCCCACTCGACTTCGCCTCGCTCACCGCGATGTGCGACATCTTCTACCCCCGGGCCTTCCTGCGTCTGGGTCGGGTGCTGCCGGCCGGCACGGTCTCGATGACCGTCTACTTCCACGCGGACCCGGAGACCGTTGCCGCGCAATCCGACAGCCCCGTGCTCGCGACCGCACGTGCGAATCGGTTCGAACAGGGCTTCTTCGACCAGAGCGCACAACTGTGGGGTCGCGACGGCGTTCTACTCGCGACCTCGCACCAGATCGTCTACTTCAAGGCATGAGCGGGGCGGTCGGTATTCGATCGACCCGACCGGTCGGCGTTCGGCGCCCGTCCCGGTCACCGGCACACCTGTAGCCTCGGAAACACCCACCCACCGGATTGCGAGGTCCACTGTGACGATGCCGAGACTCCTCCGACGGTCGGGTGTCATCGCCTGCGCCGCAATCGCGTTCACGACCGTGGGCACGGTCGCCTGCGCCGACGCGCAGGACACGGCCCCGGCTGCGGACTACGGGTCGTACGTCGCCCTGGGAGACTCGTTCACCTCCGGGCCCGGCATCCCGCCTCAGACCGAAGGCGATCCGTGCGGGCGGTCGGCGAGCAACTACCCCACCCTCGTCGCGACCGATCTCGGTATCGAGGACTTCGTCGACGCGTCGTGCGGTGCCGCCACCTCCCTCGACTTCGCGATGCCGCAGACCACCTTCCGCGGCGCCACGGTGCCACCGCAGTACGACGCGCTGCGCCCCGACACCGAACTCGTCACCGTCGGAATCGGCGGCAACGACATCGGTCTCGTCCAACTGGCGTTGGGGTGCGTCAATCTCTCGGCACCGCCCGACGGCACGTCGTGCGCGATCACGAACGCACCGGACGGCACCGACCGTGTCGACGCCGCCATCGACGCCTTCGCGCCCGTCTACACCACGGTGATCGACGAGATCCGTCGACGCTCCCCGGAGGCACGCATCGTGCTCGTCGGCTACCCCACCGGGATCCGCGACGGCGGGTGCTTCCCCGAACAGCGGATGTGGCCCGAGGACGCGACCTATCTGCAGGCGAAGATCGACCGACTGAACACCGTCATGCGCGAACAGGCCGAGGCCGCGGAGGTGGACTACGTCGACCTGCGTGATTCGAGCCGCGACCACGACGCGTGCGCCGACCCGGAGACCCGGTGGATGGCCGGCCTGCAGCCGACCGCCGGATCGATCCCGCTGCATCCGAACGCGGCCGGGCACCGCAACGCCGCCGACCAGGTGCTGGCCACGATCACCGACTGAGCGGGTTCACACCGTCGCGGACGTCTCGGGAGCCCGCACGGCGAGCAACGCCACCAAGCCCGCGCCGAGCACGATCAGCAATCCCACGATGCCTGCCCGGTCGGTGCCGAACCACCACGCGAAGAACCCGAACAGCGTCGGTGCCAGGAACGACACCGCGCGTCCCGTCGTCGCGTAGAGACCGAACATCTGCCCTTCCCGGCCCGGTGGAGTGAGTCGCGCCAGAAAGGTGCGCGCCGACGACTGGGCGGGGCCGACGAACAGGCACAGCACCAGACCGAAGATCCAGAACATCGTCGGGCCCGAAACCACGAGCAGGACGATGCCGGTCGCGATCATGGCGACCAGCGAGCCCACGATCACCGCCTTGGGTCCGACCCGGTCGTCGACGCGTCCGGCCACCAGTGCGCCCACCGCGGAAACGACGTTCGCGGCGACACCGAAGATCAGCACGTCGCCCGCTCCGATCCCATAGACCGTGACGGCAAGGACCGCACCGAAGGTGAAGACACCGGCGAGGCCGTCCCGGAACAACGCCGACGCCCCGAGGTACCAGATGGTGCGACGATCCGCCCGCCACAACTCCGCCAGGTCGCGCCACAGCACGCGATAGGACTCGACGAAACCGGCGCGGCGGGCGACGTCGCCACGCGCGACCGGTTTCTCCGGGACGGCGAGGAGCACGGGCACGGCGAACACCGCGAACCACACGGCCGCGAACAGCGCGACGAGCCGGATGTTGGTGCCGTCCTCGGTGGGCACCCCGAGGAAACCGCGGGTGTCGCCGTCGCCGGCGATGAACCCGGTGTAGCACAGCAGCAGGAGCACGATGCCACCGAAATAACCCATCGCCCAACCGAAACCCGACACTCGCCCGATGTCGTCCGGAGTCGACACCTGACGCAGCATCGAGTTGTACGGCACCTGCGCGAGCTCGGCCATCACGGATGCCACGCCGAGCAGGACCAGGCCGAGCCACAGATAGTGGTAGTCGTCGCGCACGAAGTACATCGCCGCCATCGCCGCGACGGTGACCGCGGTGAGAATGCCCAGCGACCACTTCCGTCGCCCGGCCGCGTCGTACCGCTGACCAGACACCGGCGCGGTCACGGCGATGACGAACCCGGCGATGCCGAGCGACCATCCGAGCCAGGTGCTCGCCGAGATCCCACCCGGCAGGTCGTCGCCGACCGCGTCGGTGAGATAGACGGAGAACACGAACGTCAGGATCACGGCGTTGAACGCCGCGGAACCCCAGTCCCACAGACCCCACGAGACGACCTGACGACGTGTCGCGGCCTCCCCGGCCCCGCTCGCCGTGTCCGTGAACGCATTCATGCCCCGGAGCCTAGGCTTCCGGAGCTGCCGTGGCACCGAACGACTCGGCCGCACGGCACCGGACGATTCGGCCGCAGGCCGGGGGCGGGCCCGGTCGCCGTTCCTGCGCCTGCCGCTACGCTGACCCACTGTGACTCTGCCGAATCCCCATCCCGATGCCCGTGCCGTCGTCACCGGAGCGTCCTCCGGCATCGGCGAGGCCCTCGCAACCGAACTCGCCGCCCGCGGCCACTCGCTGATCCTGGTCGCCCGTCGCAGAGAGGTGATGGAGGTCCTCGCCGAGACCCTGCGCGCGAAGCACGGCGTGACCGTCGAGGTGCGCGCGTGCGATCTGTCCGACCGCGACGCACGGACACCGCTCGTCGACGAACTCGGACGTCGACGCATCAGCATCCTGTGCAACAACGCCGGTATCGCCACCTTCGGCGCGGTCGCCGAACTCGACGCGACCTACGAGCGGGCACAGGTCGAGCTCAACGCCGTCGCCGTCCACGACCTCACCCTCGCGGTGCTGCCGCAGATGGTCGAGCGGAACTCCGGCGCCATCCTCATGGTGGGTTCGGCCGCCGGCAACATGCCGATCCCGAACAACGCCACCTACGCCGCGACGAAGGCGTTCGTCAACACCTTCTCCGAGTCGCTGCGCGGCGAACTCAAAGGCACCGGCGTGCACGTCACGCTGCTCGCCCCCGGCCCGGTCCGCACCGAGGAACCCGACCCGGCCGAGGCGTCGATCGTCGACAAGCTGGTCCCGGACTTCCTGTGGATCTCGAGCGAGCACACCGCGAAGGTCTCGCTCGACGCGCTTGCCGCGAACCGGATGCGCATCGTGCCCGGTGTGATCAGCAAGGCCATGTCGGCCGCCGGTCAGTTCTCGCCGCGTTCGATCTCGGCCCCGATCGCCGGCGCCTTCTACAAGAAGCTCGGCGGCAACTGACACAGCAGCAACACTTCACCGCTGCCGGCGGCAGCAACACTTCACCGCTGCCGGCGGC